>JABIQM010000210.1 GCA_018699415.1 Acidimicrobiaceae bacterium | reverse complement strand
TGCGATGGACCCGGTCTATGCCAAGGCGATTGGCGTCGACATCGACGAGTTGTTGATCTCGCAGCCCGACACTGGTGAGCAAGCGCTCGAAATTTGCGACATGCTGATCCGCTCCGGCGCCCTCGATGTCGTGGTGATCGACTCTGTCGCAGCGCTCACCCCTCGAGCCGAAATCGAAGGCGAGATGGGTGACACCCATGTGGGTCTGCAGGCTCGCCTCATGTCGCAGGCGCTGCGAAAGCTCACCAGCAACCTCAACAAGTCCAACACGGTCTGCATCTTCATCAACCAGCTGCGAGAGAAGATTGGTGTGATGTTCGGCTCGCCCGAGACCACCCCTGGCGGTCGTGCACTGAAGTTCTACTCGTCGTGCCGGCTCGATATTCGTCGCATCGAAGCGATCAAGGATGGTGTCGAGGTAGTTGGTAACCGCACTCGTGTGAAGGTCGTGAAGAACAAGTGTGCGCCACCATTCCGTCAGGCCGAGTTCGACATTATGTACGGCCAGGGAATCTCTCGTGAGGGTTCTGTGCTCGATCTGTCCGTCGAGGAAGGCATCGTCAAGAAGTCAGGTGCGTGGTACACCTACGACGGCGAGCAACTCGGCCAGGGTCGAGAAAACGCCAAGAAGTACCTCACCGCGAATCCCGAGGTCATGGTCGAAATCTCCGACCGGGTCTGGAAAGCCGTCATGCCTGCGGAAGAGGAAGCGGTTGCCGATTTGTCCGAGGACGAAGAGTTCTCTGATGCCGACGATCTCCCTATAGCCCTCGAGGAGTAATCCGCAAGGGAGCAGACTCCGCCAGCGGTTGCTTCACCAGCGGAGCCACTCGCTACACAACCAAGACACGGGCCACCCAAGTGGGTGGCCCGTTTTCTTTCAGTTCAGTTGTGAACTCTGTCAGGCGACCCAGAACTCGGGCTTGTCCAGAACGCCATTATCTTGCATCAGTTGAGCCAAGTCGGGGTCTGCGAGCATTCCCTCAGTGGCGGCCGTTGCTCCGCTGACATCAGCCTCCATGTCCCAGACGATCAGGAACGTGTTGCGATCATCAGAGCTGTGAAAGTGCCCACCTTCCTTGAGTCCACCTTCTTGGCGGCGGGGGGCATCCTCGTCGTAAATAACTTTCCAAGCGTCGTAGTCGCTCACCCGATGAGTCATGAAGATTCTTGCCATAGTGGATACCTCTCAGCTGTGATTTGTTTCTCTAATGGGGAACGACTCTTCCCTTTAGGTTGTTTCCGTCTTTATCTTTGTCAGGAACAGCCGTTGGAAAAGTAAACATAGGCCATATTGCCTATGTTCGTCATTTCAATGTGGGCATGAGCGGTGTCAGTGGATGGGCCACCGGTTGTGCATGATGGGCGGACTCGGCGGTGTGTTGCTGAGAGTCAGTCGAGAGTGAGAATGATGGCGCAGTTGCTGGCATCGTCTTTGCCGATCAGCTTTCCGAGGCGTGAGAGCGCAAGCATCATGCTGACCTGAATGCCGTACTTGGCTTTGATGGCTTCGGCCACCGTTGCGAACTCGGATCCGGTCACCACACGGGCCTGCCCGGTGAGTGTTGCTACGTCGTCGTCAACGCGGCCCTTCGCATCGCTCGGTGTGAGTTCGACGCCGGGGGTGTGGTTGATTCGCTTCACCTTCCACGAACCGAGACCGGTCGTGAATCCGACGGCGCCATCGTCTATCTCGGCGATCCAGACCGGTGACTCCTTTCGGCGCCCGTCGCGTGTGAAGGTGGTGAGGCGGACATACTTTTCGGCGGCGATTGACATGGTTTCCTCCAGCGCGGTCAGGATCGAACGGTAGCCTCGACTTCGTGAGCAAGTTGTATTCCATCCGTACGTACGGGTGCCAGAACATGGCGATTAGTACCATTGGAGAAGGACTGGCTTTGTCACCCCGGCGAGGTACCTTGCCGGACCTTGCCGCCCAACTTTGTTACAAATAAAGGCTTTGGCGAGGTGGCGAGGTGGCGAGGTGGCGACGGCGGCAAGGTCAAACCAAACTCCCAGCCTCTACCCCCCACCTACCCTCTATAAAGCTTTCTAGGAAATACCTAGCCGACCTTGCCAAGAACGAAGAATAGACCCCGTTCACCCAATGAATCATTGGGGTGACGGTGTGGCAAGGTCCCCGTCTAGACCTCGCCCAGACCACCGCACCGGGGGAGTCCCTTGCAGTGCGAGCGGCTACTGCTACAAATGGGTCTTCGATACAACGGAAATTTCAAGACGCCGACCGTGGCGACACAAACTGAGTAGGAGGAACGATGGAATCATCTGAACTGCGAGCCTGGGTTGATCATCGGGCAACGATGCTGTGGGTCAGCATGAAGTGCTTGGCCTTGATGGTCGTGGGAGTAGCTGTCGCGCTATCACTCGATGGGTTGGGTGACGACAGCAAGCTTGCGCTCTCGATCGCCGTGGGTGCTGTCGGCTTCTTCCTTTGGTTCTGCTCATTCGGTGCCGTCATGGATATCGCTGCAATGCGGTCTGACATGGATGAATCTCTGCGCAACACAGCGTTTGGTTCGCAGTTCAGCAAGGCACCGTTCCCTGCGTACATAGCGTTGACGACCATCGTCATGTTGGGTGCTCCAGTGATGCTGATCTGGATGCTGAACGCCTAGGCCTCGCCACAGCGGGAGCAGACCTTCAGCCCTTCCGCCGAGAGAAACTCAAACTAGCCAACTCGATCTCGCAGCGCTACCGGAGCACACCCAGCGCTACCGGGCAGCGATCGGCGGTTAGCTCTGTGCTGCAAGCCGCCAAATACGGCGGGCAGTTTCTTCCAGCGAGATCTTCTTGAGCGAAACCGTTTCGGTATAACCACCCTGCGGCATCAGGTCAGCAGTGACGGCCCGGGGGGCATCGAGTTCTTCTCGCCACCACCGCAGGATTTCAGTTTCGATTTCTTCGGCTTGTCGCCCGTACGCCACATTCCACGCGCCGACCACTACCCAACCTTCACGCTCATGCTGTGTAATTCGATCAGTTTGAATGTCTGCTCCGGTGATGCCGATCTTTGCGGCAGAGAGCTGCTGATGCGTGATCAGGTACACGACCGCCGGAGCTACCGGATCGAACCCGGTGACGGCGCAGGCTCCACTGCCGCCTTGGCCGCTCTGGACGTTGCCGTAGGTCAGGGTGGCCTCTTCACCGTATGCCTGGCACTTGCAGCGCCACGGTTCTTTCGTTCCGGGGTATAGCTCTAGCGGTCTCAGCCCAGCGGCGTCCATCACCGACCGAGTCTCAGCATCTGTCAACCGTCGGGGCATCGATCGAAGACTAGAAGGTTTACCCCCGTGGTTCCTGATGGATCACCAGCGCATCGGGCTTGGTCTGTCGACTCGACTATCGATGAGTACGATGCGAGTTCAGCCTCCAACCGGCTGGGGTTCCTACAGCCGGAGACTAGTCTGAAGGAAGGCACGAGGGACTGGCAAGGTTCGATCTCGATGGTCACGACTCGAAACTGATTTGCTTGGCGTTGTCGAGGAACCACTCTGGTTTTGAACGACCGCGCAGCACTTGGTTCTCGACGGCCATCAGTGGGTGGACGCACAGGGTTCGCAGATTTTTGCTCAACCACCGGTCGACGACTCCGTCCCTAGAAGGGTCGTATGCCAGGAACTCGTCCACGTACGCCATGTTCAGTGCGTAGCAGACACCCGATCGGACGTCTGCGTCGCCCTGAAACTCCAACAGATGATCGTTGAGGAGACGGGCCGGTGGAAGGTTTTCGGGGTCAGGAAGGATGTACCCGGCGAACAGCACCTGCCAGTCGTCGGGCAGGCCGGCGATCGCTTCGGCGAAAGCGAGTGGATCCCAGTCGATAAAGCCGATGTCATCCTCGATGACGAGCAAACGCCGGACCCCGTCCTCGGCTGACTGTCGCCAGATCTCGCGATGGCTGATGCTGGTGAGGTAGCGAGTATGCCAGCCGTACTTGGCCTCTGGTTCAGGTTGCGGCGTGCGATCGACGAAGGACCCGTCGAAGGCCCGGACACGGTCTGCGATACCGATTTCCGCGAACTCCCGGAATGCCCGGCTTAGCATTTTGCCTCGCCCTGAGGTGGTGAGGCACCGGATCTCGTCGAAGAAGTCAAAGCCAGGTCGGAGATTTTTGCTG
This sequence comes from Acidimicrobiaceae bacterium, assembly GCA_018699415.1. Lineage (GTDB taxonomy): Bacteria > Actinomycetota > Acidimicrobiia > Acidimicrobiales > Aldehydirespiratoraceae > JAACCU01. The sequence goes on along the minus strand of JABIQM010000210.1, from coordinate 40,091 downwards.
ACAGGCTCGTCGCTGATCACTGGGCTGCTGACTTCACCGCAAGTACATCTTTGATGGTCTGGCCTCTGATCAACATAGTTTCCTCCAGCGCGGTCAGGATCGAACGGTAGCCTCGACTTCGTGAGCAAGTTGTATTCCATCCGTACGTACGGGTGCCAGATGAACGAGCATGACTCGGAACGGATCGCCGGCCTTCTCGAGGCCGACGGTATGACTCGAGCAGACGTCGAGGCCGATGCCGATGTCATTGTGCTGAATACCTGCTGCATCCGTGAGAACGCCGACAACAAGCTCTATGGCGCTCTCGGCAACCTCAAGGTGCTCAAGACCGAGAACCCCGATCTCCAGATCGTGGTCGGTGGATGTCTTGCCCAAAAGGATCGCGAGACCATTCGAGAGCGGGCAGCGCACGTAGACGTGGTGTTCGGCACGCACAATGTCCATCGAGCCGTCGAATTGCTTGAACATGCAGCAGAGCACGGACCGATTGTGGAGATTCTGGAAGAAGCTGTGCGTGACGACAACGAGGCATTCCCCTCAGTGCTGCCCACGCGTCGCGAGGTCGATTATGCGGCCTGGGTCACCATTCAGATCGGTTGCGACAATACGTGCGCGTTCTGCATCGTCCCGTCGGTGCGCGGCGTAGAGATGAGCCGGCCGTTCGGCGAGCTTGTGGCCGAAGTCGAGCGCCTGGCTGCTGACGGTGTGAGCGAAATCACCTTGCTCGGCCAAAACGTCAACAGCTACGGCCGTGACCTGGCTCTGGTCCGCCGTGGCGACGACACCACTGATGAGTTAGGCGACGACGCTTGGTGGTGCGGCGACAACTGGACCGATGATCGTCGTGCTCGCCCGCTATTCGGGGATCTCTTGCGAGTAGTCGGGGAGGTTGAAGGCATCCACCGGGTGCGCTACACCAGCCCGCACCCCAAGGACATGCGCACCGAGACCTTCGCCGCCATGGCCGAGACCAAGGCTGTTTGCGAACACCTGCACTTCCCGCTCCAGGCAGGCAGCAATCGAATACTCAGTGCCATGCACCGGGGTTACACAGCCGAGCGTTACCTGGAGAAGTTGGCCGAGGCCCGAGACACCATCCCCGATCTCGCTGTCACCACCGACATCATCGTCGGCTTCCCAGGCGAGACGGAAGATGACTTCGAACGAACACTTGAGGTTGCCGCCGAGGCCCAGTTCGACGCCGCGTTCACCTTTGTCTTCTCGCCCCGGCCGGGTACTGAGGCCGCTGACATGGAGGCTGACTTCGTCCCCCACGCAGTGGCGGTTGCACGCTACGAAAGGCTCCGCATGGTGATCGAGCGCTCGAGTCGCCGCGCCAACGAGCGACGGATCGGCCTTGTCGAAGAGGTCACGGTCGAGGGTCCGAGCAAAAAGGATCCGTCGGTTCTTACCGGGCGCACCCGGTGGAACACGCTCGTGCACTTTGCCAGCAATGAGCCGATCAAACCAGGCTCGTATGTGACGGTGAAGATCACTCACGCGAGGGTCAACCATATGTTGGGCGAGTTGCGCGAGATCACAATCCCGGCCCGACACCGGACTCGGATCCCTGTCGCTTCGGCCTGATATGACGGTGGTCGACGAAGAATGCCACGGGGGGTGGCTGGCAGATCGAGTCGCTGCGGCACGCCCGGTGAGCGAGGGGGCGATGTGCCTAGCCGGTGGGATCCCGGTCAATGCGGAATCAATTGCTCGTTCGTTCGGGAGTGCGCTCGCTGAACTTCATACCATTTCCGTCGATGACTGTCCGTTTCCCGCGCTTGACGGAACTGTCCTGGCCAACTGGGCACACGCCCGGGTCGAGGCCGCCGCGCTGACTGCCGCTGATGGTCCCTACCGCGGAATTGCGCCCGCCCGTCTGCTCGACATTCTCGACGATCAGATGGCCGACCTCGGTGATGCGAAAACCGTGATCGTCCATGGCTCACTCAGCGCCTCCGATGTCTGGTTCCATCCAGAGTCGGGCCTTTCCCTCACGACCTGGGACCATGTGGGCTTGGGCGACTGCCATCTCGATCTCGCCATGGGAGCCAAGCTCCTCGGTGACACATACGGCTACGCCGTAGTAGCTCCGTTCTTCGAGGCCTACGACCTCGACCGGGTTGACGCAGTCCGCCTCGACGCGTTTCAGCTTCTCGTGCATCTGCTGACCACATGACTGGTTCGTCAGAGGCCGACCGCCCGCTGGCGATTCTCGGGGCAACGGCGTCGGGGAAGTCCGGGCTGGCGCTGGCGCTCGCGAAACGGCTGGGCAATGTTGAGCTCGTATCGATCGACTCGATGCAGGTATACGACGGCATGAATGTCGGCACTGCTACCCCGACGCTCGAGGAGCAGGCACAGATCCCACATCATCTGATCAATCTTGTGGCCCCGGACGAGGCTTTCACCGTTGGCGAGTTCCAACGCCACGCCCGCGCGGCGCTTGCCGGCATCAGGTCGCGTGGCAAGGTTCCGGTCCTCGTCGGCGGCACAGGGCTGTATCTGCGTTCCGTGATCGATGATCTCGAACTTCCTCCACAGTTCCTGGAGGCGAGGGCGGCGATCGAGTCCGAACCGGACACCGAGGCGCTTCATGCCCGACTCGCTGCCCTCGACCCCGTCGCCGCTGATCGGATGGAACCAACGAACCGCCGTCGCGTTGTTCGCGCGCTCGAGGTGTGCGAAGGGAGCGGTAGAGCGTTCTCCTCTTTCGGTCCGGGCATGGAGGTCTACCCACCGACGCCGTATGTGCAGCTAGCCATTCGGTGGGAACGAACTGAACTCGATCGTCGGATCGCTGAGCGTTATGAACAGCAGATGGATGCCGGTTTTCTCAACGAAGTGCGATGGTTGAACGAGGTTGGCCCGTCGCGTACCGCGGCACAGGCCCTCGGCTATCGAGAGCTTCTTTCGCATGTTCGCGGTGAGACATCGTTGGAGGGTGCGCTCAACGAGGCGGTTCGCCGAACGGTCCGGTTTGCTCGCCGCCAGGAGCGTTGGTTCCGCCGCGATCCGCGGATCACCTGGATCGACGCTCCTGTCGACGTCGACTCAGCAATCGAAATCTGGACCCAAGTTCGGGAAACCCCCGCCTCCTGAGGCCTTGGACCTGCGACAATGGAAGGGCTATGTCGCTGCGCTTGTCGAAACATCACGGTCTCGGGAACGACTTCCTTGTCGCGCTCGTCGATCATCTGCCCCGTGACGCGTCCGCCAAAGCCGCCGAGTGGTGTGACCGTCGCACCGGTGTCGGCGCGGACGGACTGATCTTCGGCCTTCCCAGCTCGGCTGGTGACATCTCCATGCGACTCTGGAACAGTGATGGAAGTGCCGCCGAACTCAGTGGCAACGGCCTGCGCTGCTTCGGACAAGCAGTGGCCCGCTCACAGAGCGCCGCCACTCTCGAACTCGATGTTGATACGCCCGCCGGCATCCGGCACTGCAGCATCCATCCGTCGGCGGACCCCGCCACAGTGGTTGCCACCGTGGACATGGGAGTCGTGAACCCTGGACCGAACCCCGACGTCACTGACCTGCTGGCTGTCGTGGGTACGCCGGTGGCAGCGGTGAAACGCTGGAAGACCGGCGACATCGGTAACCCGCACGTCGTGTGCGACGTTGACAATCCCGATGACATTGATCTCGCCGTCGCCGGCCCTGCCATCGAGGCTCACTTCTCTGAAGGCGCCAACGTCCACTTTGTGGCGGTGAGTGGTCTCAACGAACTCACGGTCCGAGTCTGGGAGCGTGGCGCTGGAATCACCAACGCCTGTGGCACCGGCGCAACCGTCTCAGCCTCGCTATTTCGTGATTGGGGACTCGTTGAGAGCAAGGTCGTTGTGCACATGCCGGGCGGCGATGCTCTTGTTGACTTGAGTGGCCCCATAACCCTCACGGGCCCCGCTACCCACGTGGCCGACTTGGATATGCCCTATGTCTGACTCCGGCGATTTGTGGCCGGTGGACGACTGGGACGAGACGGCGGAGCCGATTGAGGAAGTGGAAAGTCATCGTGGCGCGTTTGGCGACTACGGCGGCGAAAGCGGCGGTCTCATCGAGCGAACGTTCCTAGAGAAGATCATTCTTGTTGGGGTGACGCTCGATGGCGACGACGAGGAGACCCATGCAATGCTCGACGAGCTTGCGTTGCTCGTCGACACGGCCGGCGCAGACGCGGTCGAGCGCGTCCATCAGCGCCGTACATCCCTGGACCCTGCGACATACATCGGTAAGGGCAAGGTGCAGGAGATCAAGGAATTGGCGGAGGCCATTGACTGCGACACGGTCGTATTCGATGACGAACTGAGCCCAGGTCAGCAATTCAATCTCGAGAAAATCCTGGGCCGGACCGCCCTTGACCGTACGGCTGTGATTCTTGACATCTTTGCTCAGAACGCGAGCACGCTCGAGGGAAAGGCGCAGGTTGAACTGGCACAGCTGCGTTATCGCCTCCCTCGATTGCGAGGCTCAGGCCGCAAACTGAGCCAGCAGGGTGGCGGCATTGGTACGCGTGGTCCTGGTGAAACCCAACTCGAGGTCGACCGCCGTCGTCTGGTGCGTCGGGTTCACAAGCTCGAAGCCGATCTTCGTAACGTCCAAGCCCACCGGGTCACCCAGTCCAAGCAGCGCTCCCGCACCCGCAACCGAGCGGTCGCCTTTGTGGGCTACACCAATGCCGGCAAGTCTTCACTTCTCAATCGCCTCACCGATGCCGATGTCCTGGTCGAGGACCGCCTCTTCGCCACGCTCGATGCCACTACCCGTCGCCTCCCTCTGGCCGGTGGCGAGACGGTCTTCGCCACTGACACGGTTGGCTTTATTCGCAAGCTGCCCCATCAACTGGTCACCGCGTTCAAGACCACGCTCGACGTCGTGCGCGACGCTGACCTTCTCATTCATGTGGTGGATGGCAACGGCCCCGACCCAATCGCTTCGATGGATGCCGTGCGAGACGTCCTCGCCGAGATCGGCGCCGAGGACGTGCCCGAGCTTCTCGTGTTCAACAAGTCCGACCAGGGCGATGGCGCTCTCGCCTTGGCTGAACGCTACGAAGGATCCGTGGCCGCGTCTGCGGTCAGTGGACACAACATCGAGCTCCTCCTAGAGACGGTCGGTGACCGTCTGCGATCGATGACGGAGCTGGCCGAGTTTTTGATCCCGTGGGATCGCGGTGATGTTCTGGCCTCAGTTCACCGAGAAGGCCAGGTACTGAGCGAGTCGCCGGAGGAGTCAGGAATGCGGCTCAAAGCCCGGTTGGAGCCAGCATCGATCGGCGCGCTGCGCGACTATCTCATCCATCACGACTCTGGGAGCGATGCTCCTGCCGAGGAGACTGCCCCGTCATGACCAAGGGATTTGTTCCACCCGCCTACCCCTACGACCTGCTTAACGAGATGCGGGAGGGCGCCGTCGAAAAGTTCGGTGCCATGGTCGACTGCTCCATCGGCGCACCCATTGATACACCGCCAGCAGCGGTGATTGAGGCGTTGAGTAACTCCAACGATGAGCGGGGTTATCCGCCAGCGAACGGCCGACCCGCCTACCGCAAAGCGGCCGTCGACTGGATGCAGCGGGAATTCGGCGTGACGATCGATCCTGTCACCGAGATTGGCGCTGCAGTTGGCACCAAGGAATTCGTTGCTGGCACCCCTCACTTTCTGAAGATGCGTCGACCGGAACGCGACACCATTCTCTATCCAGCGATCTCGTACCCGTCCTATGAGATGGGTGCGACGTTCGCAGGTTGTCGAGCTGTCCCTGTTGGTCTTAACGAGCAATGGGGGATCGATATTGATTCGATTGACCCCGCTGATGTTGCTCGAGCCGTGTGCCTATGGATCAATACTCCGGGTAATCCCGCTGGTGGGCTTGATGATCTTGATTCGATCGCTGAATGGGGCCGCGCCAATGACGTTCTCATCCTGAGTGATGAGTGCTATATCGAGTTCACGTGGGATGGCCCCGGTCGTACGATTCTGTCCAGCGGTATGGAAGGAGTGATCGCCGTTCACTCGCTGTCGAAGCGATCCAATCTCGCCGGTGTTCGAGCCGGTTTCTATGCTGGCGATCCGGACGTGGTCAAATTCTTGCAAGAGACCCGTAAGCACGGCGGCATGATCGTGCCCGGACCTGTGCAAGCAGCCGCAGTCGCAGCCTGGAGCGATCAGTCCCATGTGGTCGAACAGCGGGCGGTCTACAGAGAACGGCTGGAGATGGGGCTTGAGTTGCTCCGAACTGTTGGGGCAAAGGTCGACCTACCTCGTGGCGGCTTCTATCTCTGGGCCGAATCCGAAGAGGGCGATGGTTGGGCGTTGGCCCGTCGGGTCGCTGAAATGTCGGGCGTTATCGTCAGCCCCGGGGACTTCTACGGAGACAGTTCGCCCAACCATGTGCGCTTCGCCGCGGTACAGCCCACCGAGGATCTGCGAAAGGCGCTCGAACGGGTCCGCTGAGCTGACGGGGGTCGCTGACGGTCCGCTAGCCTGCCGCCTATGTCTGACCTGCAAAGCCGCATCGAGACGCTCTGGGAAGGGCGCGACACCCTCGACACCAAGGATCCTGAGATCGTTGGCACGATCCATGAAGCAATCGACGCCCTCGATACTGGCGTAGCGCGAGTCGCCCAGATCAATGATCAGGGCGGCGTGACAGTCAACCAGTGGTGCAAATACGCCGTGCTGCTGCTGTTCAAGGTCTCCGAGATGGAGACCATCGAGAACGCGCCGTTCGAATACGCCGACAAGATCCCACTGAAGACGAACTATATGGAGCGCGGCGTGCGTGTCGTGCCCGGCGCCCAGGCTCGCTGGGGCAGTTACCAGGCCCCCGGTGTCGTCATGATGCCGAGCTACACCAACATCGGCGCCTACGTGGACGAGAACACCATGGTCGACACTTGGGCCACCGTCGGTTCATGCGCCCAAATCGGAAAAAACGTGCACCTGAGTGGTGGTGTTGGTATCGGTGGAGTGCTCGAACCGGCTCAGGCCGCTCCCGTGATCATTGAGGACGAGTGCTATATCGGCAGTCGTTCGATTGTGGCCGAAGGTGCCCGTGTCGGCGAAGGTACTGTGCTCGGCGCTGGTGCGATCCTCACCGGTTCCGTGCCGGTCATTGACGTTCAGACGGGTGAAGAGATCGGTCGAGGCGAGGTGCCTTCATGGTGCGTGGCCGTCGGCGGCACCCGGCCTCGCAGCTTTCCCGGTGGAGACTTCGGCCTGCCAGCGATTCTCGTCATCAAGCGCCTCCCCGAGGGCGAACGCCACGACAAGTCGGCGCTCAACGACATTTTGCGCGATCACGGTCAGGCCACCTGAAGCGAACATGGTTGCCCTCCCGTCTGCTGATGTCTTCGCGCTCACTGCTGCGCTTGTCGATATCGAGTCTGAGAGCTTTAACGAGAAGGAAATCGTGGCGACCTTGGAGTCCGAACTGCGGGCTTGCGCGCACTTGACGGTCGACCGTGTTGGCGACAACCTGATCGCCCGCACGCAGCTGGAACGGCCGCGTCGCTTGGTTCTCGGCGGACACACCGACACGGTCCCGGTCAACCAGAACTTGCCGGCGAGAATCGAAGGCAGCCGACTGTTCGGTTGCGGCTCGACCGACATGAAGGGCGGAGTTGCCATCATGTTGGAGCTTGCTCGCACCGTGCCGGATCCCGCCGTCGATGTCACCTATGTTTTTTACGCGCGTGAAGAAGTCGCGGCTCGTCACAACGGACTGCGCGAGATCGAAGCGGAGCGACCCGAGTTGCTTGACGGCGATGTGGCACTCCTCGGTGAGCCGACGCTCGGCGCTCTTGAAGCCGGCTGTCAGGGGACGCTACGAGTAAAGGTGACTATGGCCGGTGCCCGCGCCCACACCGCCCGCCCGTGGATGGGTCGTAATGCGATTCACCGTCTCGGTGAGGTTCTTGCCATCCTCACTGCGTATGAGGCCCGCAGGCCGATGGTTGAGGGTTGTGAGTACCGCGAGGCGATGCAGGCGGTCGATGTTGGCGGTGGAGTGGCCGGTAACGTCGTTCCCGACGAGGCCTATGTCTTCATCAATCACCGCTTTGCCCCGGATCGCAACAGTGCTGAGGCTGAGGCCCACGTGCGCGAGGTGATTGCCCCTGCACTTTCCGAGGATGACACTGTGGAACTGACGGACCTATCGCCGTCCGCTCGTCCCGGACTCGGCGATCCCATGATTGCCGCGCTGGTTGAGCGGAATCAGCTTGAGGTGCGGGCCAAGCTTGGCTGGACCGATGTGGCCTTCTTCGCTGAACGCGGTGTGCCCGCGTCGAACTTTGGGCCCGGTGACCCAACGATCGCCCACACCCAGGGAGAGTACCTTGAGCGCGAAAATCTTCTCGACACCTTTCGTGCCGTTGAGGACCTCTTGATGAACGGCGCCTGAGCGCTCCGCTTTACCCTCAGAGCTTTCGCATGACGGTGACGACACGGCCATAGATTTGGACGTCGTCCGACTCGAACACCATGTCGGTGAGCGTCTCGTTTGCAGGAACGAGCACGACCTTACCGTCGCGTTCGTCGTAGGTCTTCACCGTTGCTTCTTCGCCGGGGATACCGGCAATAACCACGTCGCCTTTGTTCGCCGTGGTTTGGCTGTGACACACGACGAAGTCGCCATCGAAGATGCCAACGTCGATCATCGAGTCACCACGTACTCGAAGCATGAAGAGTTCACCATCCCCGGTGAGGTCCGATGGCATCGGCACGATCTCTTCGATGTTTTGCTCGGCGAGCACGCCGGTGCCGGCGGCGACATCGCCCACCAGTGGAACATGGCGCACGGGGCGACGTTCTGCGGCGGCGCCCGTCTGACCCTCGTAGCGAACCTGGATGGCACGAGGTTTGGCCGGGTCTCGGATGAGATAGCCCGCGTCCTTGAGATTGTCGAGGTGCGCCTTGACGGTTGCGGGTGACTTCAGTCCGACTTCCCCTCCGATCTCGCGCACCGATGGGGGATAGCCATGCTGATTCTGATGCTCGACGATGACGTCGAGGATTTGGCGCTGGCGAGGGGTGAGTGCGTCGGACATTGTTTTCCTCTGAGTGTGAGTCGTTTCCACGGTGGAGCATGAGCCCCTGTGGATGAGCTGGGGATAGTGAGAAAGACCCTTGTGGATGACCTGTTGACAACGAACGGGTGTTCGGTGTTAGAGTAACGAACGATTGTTCGTCGGACACATGTTCGTGAAACATTCGTTCGGTGTCAAGTACCTCGCCGAAATCTCTCCACACGCACCTCTGACAGGCTCTCGATAACCGGGACTGTCACACCCCCCCAGCAGAATGAAAAACATGACAGCAGCTCTTCTTCCCACCACCTTCCATCCCACCATTGCCGGCGATGGACTCGCTGTCGATCAGGCCCCGATCAGTATCCATCGCCTCGATCCGTCCGTGTATCACCGGCGTCGACTCGCCGTTCTCGCACTGGCTCTTGGAATGATCCTCGGTCTGTTTTCGTTTGGTCACCAGGCCGGTGCTTCATCCGATCCGGTCACTATTGCTGCGGAGGCAACAGTGATTGTGGTTCAGCCCGGAGACACGCTATGGACCATCGCTCGCACCATGCAGCCTGAAGGTGATCATCGGGCGCTTGTCAGCACCCTGAGTGAGATGACTGAGGGCGGCGTCCTTCAACCAGGTCAGCGCATTGTCGTGCCATCGATCCTTCAGGGTTGATGGCTCACGTTCGTATGTATCGAGCGAAAAGGGCCCCGTCGTGTTCGAGAAGGCGATCGAGCGTGAGCTCTCGCACGCCAGCAACGGGTGTATTCCCCAGAATTCCAGGCGAGGCGCCCCCTACCAGGTGTGGCGAGATCGTCAAGCACAGCTCATCGATCAAACCGGACTGAGCAAGCTGTCCATTCCACGTTGGGCCGCCCTCAGCCAGCACGACGGCGGCACCGCGGCGGTGGAGCTCATTGACCACCGATCGTGGTGAAGGGAGCTCGGCAGCAAGATGGACGAACTCCGCCGCATGAGCAAGTGCCGCCACGCGGTCAGCAGGAGGCGAAGCGCCGGTGATAATCAGTGGGGGCCAGTCACCGGGTTCCTGATCGGCGAACATCGGGAGGCTCGGATCCAAGTCGACCGAGGTGGTCACCACGGCCAGGCGCGCTGCTCGAGTTCGGCCGGTGGCAAGGCGTGCCTCGGTCACATCAGGAGCGGGCCGTGGCACGCCGTAGCGTTCGGCTCGCGCTGTCCCCGCTGCCACAAGAATCCAGTCGCAGCAGGCACGGATGGCGCGGAATGTCTGCGCATCACCGGCCCCGCCGAGGTCACGGCTGCGCCCGTCGATGGCGATAGCACCATCAACACTCGCCACCATGTTGAGCATCACCCAAGGCCGGTTAGAGGGCGGTAGCCGTGCATCGTGGGGGTACACGCGCAGCGGGTCGACATCCACAAGCGGGGTCGGCAAGAGCTGGCGCACAGGAGCGACGCTATCGTCCCTCGCGCTTGGGGGTGGGGAAAGTCTGTGGATAGACACGACGAAATCCACCAACAATCCACACCCATTCCCCTTCCGATCCACACCCCGGATCTCTAGTGTCAGAGATGTTGTAAAGGATGGGTTTCCGAGGTGGTGGTGAAGCGTGTTAGTTGATGCGTCGAGTCAGTCCTTTGGTGGTCCTGCCCCAGTGGGGTTTGGAGAAGCTGCATGACCTGCTGTTTTTTGACTCAGTAGATCCGCCCTCAGTAGTCGTATCAATCAATAACGAAACATCACCCGAAAACTCAATTGCTTCTCACATGAAGTGGTTGAATAAACGTTCTCCGTCTGACATACCAGAAGTTATGTTGGCGTAACCACTGTGTCAGAATTGCTCTCGATTCCTGCCTGAAAGGCCGTCAACCATGGCTCTCGCCCCACAGCAAGCCGGCCTCGGCATCAGCCGACGTTTTACTGTTGAAGGTCGCCATCCCTATGACGATGTCGAATGGGAACGGCGCGACGCGCGTCTGATCAATCACCTCGATGGCTCGGTTGCCTTTGAGCAAATGGGTGTCGAGGTGCCGGCGTCCTGGTCGGTCAATGCCACAAATATCCTTGCCCAGAAATACTTTCGTGGCGCCCTCGGCAGCGCGGACCGAGAAGCTTCGCTTCGCGAGGTCATCGACCGCATCGTCGGCACGATCACCACCTGGGGTGAGCGCGATGGCTACTTCGTCGACCGCTCAGAGGCCGCAGCCTTCCGAGCCGAACTCACCCACCTTCTGGTTGCCCAGAAGGTCGCCTTCAACTCTCCCGTATGGTTCAACATTGGGGTTGAGGGTGTGCCCCAGCAGGCGTCGGCCTGCTTCATCCTCTCGGTTGACGACGACATGAATTCGATCCTCAACTGGTACGCCGAGGAAGGTCGCATCTTCAAGGGCGGAAGCGGTGCGGGGGTCAATCTCAGCAACATTCGCGGCTCGGCCGAACTGCTGGATGGTGGTGGCACCGCCAGTGGCCCGGTCAGTTTCATGCGCGGCGCCGATGCATCGGCTGGCACCATCAAGTCGGGCGGTAAAACCCGCCGTGCCGCCAAAATGGTGATCCTTGACGCCGACCATCCTGATGTCGAGGAGTTCATCTGGTGCAAGGCCCGCGAGGAACGCAAAGCACGCGCACTCGAGGCCGCCGGGTTCGATATGTCGCTCAACGGTGCCGACATCCACTCCGTCCAGTATCAAAACGCCAACAACTCAGTTCGGGTCACCGACGAGTTCATGGAAGCTGTCATTGACGACACTAATTGGGATCTCGTCGGCCGTACGAACGGCGACACGATTGCCACCGTGAAAGCTCGGGTGCTGTTTCGCCAGATCGCGGAAGCGTCATGGGAGTGCGCTGACCCCGGCGTCCAGTTCGATACCACGATCAATCATTGGCACACCGCGGCGAACACCGGCCGCATTAATGGGAGCAACCCTTGCAGCGAATACGTGCACCTCGATGACTCGGCCTGCAATCTTGCGTCGCTCAACTTACTGAGCTTTCTCACTGGCCCCGAAGAACTCGGCGCCGACGCATTCGACGTCGAAGGCTTCTCACATGCGGTTCAGGTCGTGTTCACCGCCCAGGAAATCTTGGTCGGGAACGCCGACTACCCCACGACACAGATCGCTGAAACCACTCGTGCCTTCCGTCAACTCGGCCTCGGCTACGCCAACCTTGGCGCAATGCTGATGGCGCTTGGCATGCCCTACGACTCCGACGACGGTCGCGCCGTCGCTGGTTCGGTCACCGCTCTCATGACGGGCGAGGCCTACCGCACGTCAACCAAGCTTGCCGAGCGAATGGGATCGTTTGCCGGCTTCCATGCCAACCGGGAGCACACGCTCCGAGTACTCGAACAGCATCGCTGTGCCGCAGCCGAGATTGACGAAGATCTTGCCCCCACGAGCATCCTCGACGCCGCACGACTGGCATGGGACGACGCGTGCGAGCGTGCAGTAACCGATGGCGTGCGCAATGCCCAAGCCACCGTGCTCGCACCCACAGGCACAATCGGTCTCTTGATGGACTGCGACACCACCGGAGTCGAGCCCGATCTTGGGTTGGTCAAATTCAAGCGGTTGGTCGGCGGCGGTTCGATGAGCTTTGTTAACCGCACCGTGCCGAGGGCGCTGCGCTGCCTCGGCTATTCCCCCGAGCATGTCGATGCCATCGTTGCTCATATCGACGAGCATCACACCGTGCTTGGGGCACCCGGCCTCAAGGCTGAGCACACCGATATCTTTGCGTGCTCCCTTGGTGACAACACGATCCACTATCTCGGTCACATCAAGATGATGGGAGCGGTACAGCCGTTCCTGTCCGGCGCTATCTCAAAGACTGTCAACCTCCCAGAAGAGGCGTCAGTTGAGGAGATCGAGCTTCTGCTGATCGAATCATGGCGCCTCGGCCTCAAGGCCGTTGCCCTCTACCGAGACAACTGCAAGGTGGCTCAGCCACTGTCCGCGGGTGACGGCACCAAATCCCCTGATGATGAGTCGGCTGCCAATGAGCCCGCCCGGGTGGTCGAGAAGATCGTCGAGAAGATTGTTGCCCAGCCCGTTCGTGAACGGCTTCCGCGGTCTCGCACCTCGCACACATTCGAGTTCCGCGTTGCGGACTGCAAAGGCTTTGTTACCGTCGGCCAGTATGACGACGGTCGTCCCGGCGAGATCTTCGTACGGGTGTCGAAGCAGGGCTCCACGCTCGCCGGCATCATGGATGCTTTCGCCATATCGCTGAGTCATGGCTTGCAGTACGGGGTTCCCCTCAACGCGTTCGTCGAGGCCTTTGTGGGGATGCGGTTCGAGCCAGCCGGCATGACCGACGATCCTGAAATTCGGATCGCCAACAGCCTTATGGACTATCTGTTCCGCAAGCTCGCGATCATGTACCTCGAATTCGATGACCGCGCCGCCCTCGGTATCTTGTCCACCGATGAGCGGACTGAACCCACCCTGCCGGGCGTGGTAGAGCAGATCACCGAAACTATTCAGGGCTCAGAGATCCCCCCGGATCCTCCGTCGGTGCCATCGCCTTCGGAACTCGTTGCTCAGCTGGAGTTCGTTGCCGACGAGGCTCCCGAGGAGCCCGCCGCATCGGACCGCCCCACCACAGAGGTCACACCTCGAGCCGTGGCTTCCAATGCGCCATTCTGCATGACATGCGGCGTGCCGATGCACCGGGCTGGCTCGTGTTACGTCTGTGGCGATTGCGGCACCACCAGCGGCTGTAGCTGAATTTCAACCGTCGAAAAGGGAACGCTTCTTCTCGACGGGGAACATTGGTCGACCATGACCGTCCCGGTATCAAACCTGCCGAACGCCTGTGGATCCGCGTCTATGGCGACGCCAGTAGTTAATCAGCGACATACTTCGCAGATGCCTGACGATAGTCGACAGCCAAAACCAGCCACCGAACACACGGCGGCGATGAATGCCGCGAGCGCAGCAGTGCTCAACCTTGACGATCCCGGGGATTGGGGTCGAGCTACCCGAGGTCTTATCGCCACCCACGAGACCGGCCGGATCGAGGGTCGCTCCGTCCCGGCATGGAACACCGCTGACTATGACTTCTTGCGTGGTGATGGGTCGGAGATCGCTCCATCGAGCGTCAATCCGAGCCTGTGGCGCCAGGGTCGACTCAACGCCCTCCACGGCCTGTTCGAAGTTGCCGATGGGGTTTGGCAGGCACGCGGCTACGACATCTCCAACATCACGTTCATTGCTGGCAAAAAGGGCTGGCTGATCGTCGATGTACTTACTAGCGCCGAAACTGCCAGAGCTTGCCTCGAACTCGCCAATCAGACCTTGGGGGAGCGACCGGTCGAAGCCGTGATCTACACGCACTCTCACGTCGATCACTTCGGCGGCATCTTTGGAATCACCGACCAAGACGCCGTCGATCGAGGCGACATCCGAATCATCGCCCCCGAAGGCTTCCTTCATGAGGCGGTCAGTGAGGCCGTAATCGCCGGCCCAGCGATGTCTCGTCGTGGCGGCTACATGTTTGGTCCGCACCTCACGCCTGGCATCTTTGGGCACGTCGACTCCGGTCTCGGCAAGATCACGCCAAAGGGAATTCCCGGGCTGATCGGCCCGACCGAGGAGATCTCCGTCACAGGGACGGAGCTTGAAGTCGCTGGCATCAAGATCGTCTTTCAGAACACCCCGGGCAGCGAAGCCCCAGCGGAGATGAACTTCCTGTTCCCGGATCATCGTCTGTTGTGTATGGCCGAAAACTGCACGCACACGCTCCACAACGTGCTCACCCCTCGCGGGGCCCTGGTACGCGACAGCTTGCTATGGAGCAAGTACATCGGTGAAGCAATCGATCTGTTCATCGATCACACCGACACACTGTTCTCAACTCACCACTGGCCTCGGTTCGGTAAGCAGGATTCACTCCAGTTCTTAATCAAGCAGCGCGACGTCTACCGCTGGCTTCACGACCAGACGCTTCGCCTCGCCAACAACGGTTACACGCCCCTAGAAATTGCCGAGGAGTTGACGCTGCCTGATTGCTTTGGCAAACAGGGGCACACCCGCGAGTACTACGGCACGGTCAGCCACAATTCGAAAGCGATCTACCAGCGCTATTTCGGCTGGTTCGATGGCAACCCTTCGAATCTCAATCCGCACCCACCGGAGGCGGCGGGTCGTCGCTATGTCGAAGCTATGGGCGGTGCCGAGGCCGTGATCGGTCACGCTCGTGCAGCCTTCGACGACGGCGACTATCGCTGGGCATCCCAGCTTCTCAACCATCTGGTGTTTGCCGACTCGACGAACGAAGCGGCGAAGTTGCTACAAGCTGACACGTTTGAGCAGATGGGCTACCAGTCTGAGGCGGGCCCGTGGCGCAATTTCTATCTCACTGGTGCCAAGGAGTTGCGTGACCCGACTCGGCCGGTCGCCGGTGGCGGTCGAGCGATGTCGAAGGCGCTCACGGTCGGAATGCTCTTTGATGCCATCGGAGTCCGGCTGAGGGCCGATGACGTGATCGACAAGCGCGTCATCGTGAACTGGTCGTTCACCGACATCGGAGAAAAGCATGTGCTCGGGCTCGAGAACTGTGCGATCCATCACCACAGTGGCCGCCACGCGGACGATGCCGATGCCCATCTGACGTTGACCAAGACCTTGCTGGGTGAGCTCATGACTGGCCGAGCCAACTTTATGGACGTGATTGAGGCCGGTGATCTCGTTATCGACGGTGATGGTGCTGCGGTGTTGACGATCTTCGGCTCGCTTGACCGTTTCAGCGGAGACTTTGAGATTGTCTTGCCGTAGTAGCGATCAGCGGTCAGCGGTCAGCGGTCGCCCTGAAGAGCGCGGTCGATCAAGACCATCGGATGCTCCGTTTTCACGCCACCTGCAGCCAGATGCATTGAGCAACCGGGATTGGCGCTGGCCACGACATCGGGGTCAACGTCGTTGATCCAACGGATCTTTCGGTCTCGGATCTCGCCGGCTAGTTGGGGCTGCATGACCGAATACGCGCCGCCGGCCCCGCAGCACAGTCCGTCGTCGTCCAATTCGATAAGGCGACGCACGAACGGCTGCAGCACCGTGCGAGTGGCGCCGTGGACCCGTTGTACATGGCGGAGGTGACACGGGTCCTGAACCGAGACACACAACGCAAGCGGATCCACCGTGGGTAGCTTGTCGATATGGTCGGCGAGCCATTCCTGGATGTCGAAGACTCGAGCCGAGAACGCCTCCGCCTCGGGCGTGGCCAACAGGTAGCCGTACTCCTTCATCACTGCGCCGCAGCCCGCAGAGTCGACGAGTATCGCACGGTTGTCCTCGGACAGGGCGGCGATCGTCGCTTCGGCTCGATGGCGGGCGTCGTCGGTGAAACCGGCGTGGGTCTGGAGAGCACCGCAGCAAGGGGCGAGTGAGCTGGTTGGGGTGACCCCGAATCCAGCGGCCTCGATAACCCGCTGGCCGGCGTGGTGAACGTCGCGCTGCCATGCGTCCATGACGCAGCCGGTGAAGAGGTAGACGTCGGTGCCGCTGGCGTGGTGGCGTTGTCGCCGGAGAGGTAGATCACGAGGTACGCCGAATCGCTTGGGAACGAGCCCCAAGCGGGCGGCGACGGCGAGCGCCGATGACCCAACCCGGAGTAGGCGGGGATGAGCGAGAGGGAAGAACACATGTCGGGTCCAACGCGGCATGAGCTTGCCGGCTCGAGTCAACGTTTCGCGGGTGGTCTCGATGAGATGGCCGTAGTTGACACCGCTTGGGCACGCTGGTTCGCAGCCTCGGCATTGCACACATGTGGCGAACGCTCCGATGACTTCATCGGTGATGGGGGCGTTGTGCTCGTGGACTTCCCGCATCAACCGGATTCGGCCGCGGGGCGACAGTGTCTCATCGCCGGTCACACGAAACGTTGGACAATGTGGCAGGCAGAGGCCGCACTGAACGCAGGCGTTGAGTTCATCGGCATCGAGTCTGAGGTCCATCAGGTCTGGGGACTCCGTCCGGGGTTCAGGCGACCTTTGGGGTCAAAGAGCATCTTCATTCGTTCAGCAACGACGGCAATGCCGGGATCGAGTTCTCGCTTGGGCGGAGCGGTGTCGGCGTGAACAGTGCCGACACCGATTGTTGCTACGAAGTCGCCGACGGTTTCGCGGTGAAGCGCGGCAGCATCGGCTGGTGGAAGCGACCAGCGGTAGGGGGGAAGGTCAGGTGGGCCTTCAACTTCGGCGAACTCGCCGATGGACGAGAGTGCTGTGGCCTCGTACTCAAGATCTTGCTCGTGACCCTCGAGCAGCATCCACGTTGATGATCCATTCCAAAGAACCGAAGATGGTCGAAGCACTGCGTTACGCGCTGCGACGGGGTCGACGTCGGCCGCTCGGAGCCATCGGCTGGCCGGTGGGGTCGGGTTGGTTCGGAGCACGACCTCGGCGATCAGACCCAGGGTTCCTAGCGAACCAGCCATCAGTTTGGGCACGTTGAAACCGCTCACGTTCTTCACCACGGGGCCGCCACCGGTGACGACATCGCCCTCAGCCGACACATATCGGACTTGCAGCACAGCGTCACGAACGGAGCCTCGGCCCAACAGATCCAGCCGATTCTCGCCAACTGCGACTGCGCCACCCACGGTGCCCCCCCGATCTGGGAGCGCGGAGCGTTGACCGGCCCCGCTCAGCACGGCGTGGAGTTCGGCGACTGGTGTACCGGCTCGGACGGTGATCACCATTTCCTCAGGTCGGTAGTCGACTATTCCCACGGGGGCCGACACGAGTCGGGCCGACGCGTGGAGAACTCCACCAGTTTGCCATCGAGTGCCGCCGCCTTCGACCGCAATGGGGTCGGCGTCACCCACGTCCGCCGCAAACGCATGCAATGCCTCGTCCGTCGATGTGAGCGCACTCATCCCCAGACCCCAGTTGGCATCGCTCGCAGCGCCTGGATGTCGGCGCAGGAGTGCCCCATGGGAAGTACCTTGCCTGGGTTGGACCGACAGGTCGGGTCGAAGGCATTCCGGAGGCGATTCTGATGGTCGAGATCGGCGTCGCTGAACATCTCATTCATGAACCCCTGTTTCTCGACACCGATTCCATGTTCGCCGGAGAGGACACCACCTGCGTCGAGCGATGCCCGCACGATCTCTTCGCCCGCAGCGTGCACACGCTCAAGCGTGCCCTCCACGCGGGCGTCGAACACCAAGAGTGGGTGCAGGTTGCCGTCACCGGCATGAAAGACGTTCATGACGGTGATGTCGTAGCGCTCGCAAATCTCATAGATCTTTTCGAGCATGTCGGCTAGCGCCGCACGGGGGACGACCGTGTCATGCAGGTAGTAGTCGGGAGCCACCTGTGCGACTGCGCCGAATGCGGTCTTTCGTCCCTTCCACAAGAGGGCTCGCTCCTCGTCGCTGGCAGCCTGTCGCACACCGGTGGCGTTGTTGGCTCGGCCGATATCGCCAATCCTGCCGGCATCGATCTCCACGCCGGCCGGTAGTCCCTCGATTTCGGCGAGGAGGACGGCGGCAGCGTCGGTGGGATAGCCGGCAGCGACATAATTTTCGACGGCCACGGTCATCCGTTGATCCATCACTTCGAGTGCCGCGGGGACGATGCCGGCGGCGATGATGTCGCTCACCGTCTGGGCAGCGTCACGGGTCTCGGCGAAGGAGAGCAGGAGCGTGCGAACCGCAGGCGGGTTCTTGGTGAGCCGCACCGCGATCCGAGTGGCGATACCGAGGGTGCCCTCACTTCCGACGAACGCTCCGCGCAAGTCGTAGCCCGCGGGCTCAGGGTCGAGGCCGCCCAGCATGACGGCCTCACCGTTGGGGAGCACCACCTCGATGGCGAGCACGTGAGCATCGGTAACGCCGTAGGCCAGGCAATGCGGGCCGCCGGAGTTGTTCGCGACATTGCCGCCGAGGGTGCAGACCTGCTGGCTCGATGGGTCAGGGGCGAAGTGGAACCCCTTGGGGCGGAGGTGGCGGCTGAGATCGAGATTGATGACACCGGGCTGCACCCAGGCAACCCGGTTCTCGGTGTCGACCTTGAGGATGCGATTCATCTTTCCGGTGGAGACCACGATCGGCGCGCCGAGCGGAATAGCGCCGCCGGCGAGTCCTGTGCCGGCACCCCGGGGCACGATGGCGCGGCCGTGCTCCACCGCGACTCGGGTGATGGCCTGGACCTCCGCGGTGGTCGTAGGAAAGCAAATCGGCCCCGACAGGCCACCAGCGAAGACCGATGCGTCGTGGCTTGTCAGTGACCGCTCGGCGCCATCGTTGCGAACTCGCTGTGGGTCCAGGACATCCTGGAGGGCAACGACCAATGGATCGGCGGGCGCATGATGCCGGCGAAGTCGGCTGAGCAGGCTCATGTGAGCGTGGCGGCCCGGCCACCGGCGGGAGTGACCATGCCGGGATGAATATCCGCGGTGGAGGTGATGCCGTTCAGGGCTAGGCAGCGTTCGTACTCGGTGCGGAGGAAGCCGATCGCGGTGTCAACGCCTCGCTCGCCGGCGGCGCCAAGTCCGTAGAGGTAGGCGCGTCCCCCCATTGCGGCTGTCGCCCCGAGGGCGACAGCTTTGACGATGTCGCTGCCGCGGCGGATGCCGCCGTCGCAGATCAGTTCGACACGATCACCGACGGCTTCGGCGACGTGGGGGAGAAGCGCAACAGGAGCGGGCGAGCCTTCGAGTTGGCGACCACCGTGGTTAGAAAGTGCGAGTCCATCCACACCGAGATCGGCTGCGATCTGTGCGTCCTCGACACACTGGATTCCCTTGATCACGATCGGTCCGTCCCATTGGTCGCGGAATTGTTCGAGGTCAGACCAGCTGAGGGATGCGTCGAGTTGGGCAGTGGTGAACTCTGCGAGGGATACGGCTTCGGCACCGTCGCCAATGTTGCCCTCGGAGTTGCTAGTGGCAACGCTGGCAAACCGGATGGGGCCGCCGCGCAGAAAGTCGGCCGTCCATGCCGGACGACGGACCGCGTCAACGATTGTGTCGAGGCCGACCTTGGGCGGAAGAGTGAACCCGCGGCGGACATCGCGCTCGCGGCGACCGAAGACGGCGAGGTCGACGGTGATGCACAGGGTCTCGTAACCCGATGCGGCGGCACGGTCAATCATCTCGGCGACCAGGCCACGGTCCTTCCAGACGTAGACCTGGAACCACTTCGAGGCGGTGTTCACCTCGGCCACTTCTTCGATAGATCTGGTACCAAGCGTCGAAAGTGTGTAGGGGATGCCTGCACGTTGACCGGCACGAGCCACAGCTAATTCGCCTTGTGAGTGGGCGATTCGGGTGAAGCCTGTAGGCGCAAGGACGAAAGGAAAGGCGAGGTCTTTGCCGAATAGTGTGGTGCTTGTGTCGATTGTGGAAACGTCGCGCATCACCCGAGGGATGAACTCGTAGTCGGCGTAGGCGCTGGCGTTACGGGCCAAGGTGCGTTCGTCTTCGGCCGCTCCATCGATGTAGTCGAACACGCCGCCAGGAAGACGCTGCTTCGCGATCCTCCGAAGGTCGGCGATGTTGGCGGCACGCTCCAGTCGACGGGTGGTGCGGCTGAGTCGAAACCGTCGAAAGCGAACCGAAGACCGCAGCGTCTTGAACATTCGTCGAATGGTACTGCTCGTGTTCGCCGGTAGCCCGATTTAGGTGAAGCAGCAATCTGGCACCGTGTTGAGCGGTGGATGCTCCGCCACCTGGACCTCGGTCGGTGCGGACCCGGGCCGTTGGAGAACTGATGACCACTCGGGACGCCACTCCACGCCAAGTCGATGCAGGGTCGCGTGCAGGACTTCCATGGATTGAGCTGACAGTGCCTTCAATGGTCGAGTGCGATGGGAGCGTACGCCGAGATCGACCTGGGCAATCCGGTTGACACCGACCAGTCGGGCGATGTCGATTAAGAGACCCGTTTCGACGCCGTAGCCTTGGCAGAACGGTACCTGCTCGAGAAACTCGCGGCGTACGGCATATTCGCCACCCAGTGGCTGCTGGATGACCGTGAGTTCGGCGAAGAACGTCGACAGCAGTGGCCGAGCCATGAGTTCGGTGGTCCGCCCGCCGGCAGCGCCGCCCTGCTCGGGTCGCTCGTAGAACCCTTTCACCATGGCTACCTCAGGGTCGGCAAGCATTGGGCCGAGCAGGCCCAGGATGTACGACGGCGTGAACGACGTCAGGTCGGCGTCGACCCACACGATGATGTCGCCGGTGCTCGCAGCGACGCTCTTCCACAAGACGGTGCCCTTGCCCGAGCCTCGGCCTACGCCAGGCAGCACATCGGCAACCGAGATCACGGTGGCTCCGGCGGCGGTGGCCACCTCAGCGGTGGTATCAGTCGACCGGTCGTCCATGACGATGATCTCGTCCACAAGGTTATTATCGCCGTGGGTATGAGTGGCGAAGTGGGTACGGATGGAGTCGACAATCGCGCCGATGGTGTCGGCCTCGTTACGCGCCGGAAGACAAACCGAGACGGTGGTCGTGGCTTTGAGCGCGGACAGTGCAGTTAATGAGAAATCGTCGGCGCTATGAATGCGCAGCTCTTCAACGGGCATCTGAGTAGCGTAATCAGGTCGACCGGCTGAACAAGTTCAGGTCATGATTGACCGGTATTGCTCCGGTGTTCTTCCTACGATGGTTGTGATGTCTCACAGATTCTCCGCGCTTGACCGAGTTGTGGCGGCCCTTCTGGTCGTCGCGCTTTTATCTGCGGCTTGTGGGGCTGGCGATGACGAGGTTTCGGCTGGATTGACCACAACCACGACGACAACAGCAACAGCAGCGACGACTATAGATTCGGTCACGGCCACCTCAACATCCATTGCCGCGACGACGACCACGACGACGACCACCACGGTCCGCCCTCCGGAGCCGTTCGAGACCTTCGTTGCCACAATCAAGTCGGGCTACCAAATCCTCGAACCGCACGTCGAGCCAGATGGTGAGTCCGATCGCCTCCAGCTCGAGTTCGGGATCTACAACCCCACCTACTTCGGCAACCCACTCGTGCTGATGGTCACTGATCGCACAGCCGACGGCCAATGGCTGAAGGTCCAGATCCCGGTGCGACCGAACGGCACTGAAGGTTGGATACCGGCTGAGCAGGCAGTGCTGTCTTCACACTTCGTCCGGGCGGCAGTGAACCTGACCGATCGTGTCGTGAAGGTCTGGGATGGCGATGATTTGATCGCGGAGACCGGTGCGGTCATCGGCACGGCGAATAGGCCGACCCCGGTTGGCAGGTTCTTCGTCAACGACCTCGTTGAGAAATGGCCCGACAGCGCCTATGGACCATATGTCCTCAGTTTGAGCGGATTCAGCGAATCTCTCGAGGAGTTTGCTGGGGGACTTCCGGTGATCGCGATCCACGGCACGAACCGACCCGAGTTGATCGGCGGTGCTCACAGCAATGGCTGCATTCGAGTCCCGAACGATGTTGTGATCTTCCTTGCCGAAAACGTCCCCATGGGGACGCCCGTCGATATCTACGCCTAGCGACATAGCACGTCTGGGGACAGACCCCAAACGTGCTTTCTCAAGTCGGGCGGCTGGTCCGTAGGCTTCTTGCCATGAACCGGGCGAAGGCGATGCTGCGCTGGGCGTGGCAATTCATCAACCACGTCGCCGACGAGTGGCGCAAGGACCGCGTAGGGGGACTGTCCGCTGAGATCGCGTTCTTTGCCGTGCTGGGTTTCTTCCCCGCATTGATCGTCCTCGCCGCAGCGCTGGGTTCAGCAGACGGGCTCCTCGGCGAAAGTAATGCGGCGGAGATCGAGAGTTGGCTGGTCGATCAGATGACGCAAGTTTTTGGCAGCGAGAACACCTTGGAATCGACGGTGAGCGACCTCTTCAGAGGCGCGAATACGAGTGCGTTTACGGTCGGTGCTGTGTTGGGTGTCTATGCCGCTTCGCGAGGGTTCGTCGCGGTGGTCGGCGCTCTCGATATCGCCTACGACCATGAGCAAACTCGGGGCTGGCTGTCGACCCGCTTGGTCGGATTTGGGCTGACACTGCTTACGGTGGTCGTCGCCGCCGTGGTGTTGACACTGCTGGTCGTTGGTCCGCTCTTTGGAGGCGGCGCCGAGTTGGCTGAGAATCTTGGCGTCGAGGGATGGTTCACCGTTCTGTGGACGTGGTTCCGCTGGCCGACCGTGTTCGGTGTGCTGGTGGTGTGGGCAGCAAGCCTTTACCACATTGCGCCGAATCACCGGTCGCCCTGGAAGTGGGAGTTACCTGGTGCCGTGCTTGCTTCGGTGTGGTGGGCTGCGGTCTCGCTCGGCTTCGGACAATACCTGCAGACGGCCGCGTCGGGGGCCAACGCGGTGTTCGGCGTGCTGGGTGGTGCGCTCAGTTTGCTTTTCTGGTTGTACCTGATGTCGATGGGATTGCTTTTGGGGGCCGAAGTAAATTCAGTTATTGCTGGGCGCAACGGTTTTCTCATTGAATCGGAACCCCGCCGATCATTCGGTGAGATCACTCGAAGGTGGCGGCGGTAACGTCTCAGCCATGACTGAGTACCGTGCCCCTCTCGACGACATCCGGTTCGCCCTTCGCCATGCTGCGAACGTCGATGCTCTCTCGGAGATGGATGCCTATGGCCATGCCGAACCGGACCTCGTTGACGGTCTTCTCGAAGAGGCTGCCCGATTTTTCGAGCAGGTTGTCGCTCCGACAAATCGCGATGGGGATACGGTCGGTGCTGTTCGTAGTGACGACGGATCGATTACCACAGCTCCTGGACACGCCAAGGCCTATGGCCAGATGTGCGATGCGGGCTGGGGAGGGATCGGATTCCCCGAGGAATACGGGGGCGGTGGTCTTCCGTGGCTCTTGGGCATCGCTGTTCAGGAGATGATGACGTCTGCCAACTTGGGGCTATCGCTGTGTCCGCTGCTGACGCAGGGAGCGATCGATGCCTTGCTCCACCACGGCACCGAGATCCAGAAGGAGACCTATCTTCGTAAGATGGTGACGGGTGAGTGGACCGGCACGATGAACCTCACTGAGCCGCAAGCGGGCTCCGATGTGGGCGCGCTTTCAACGAAGGCAGTGCCCGCTGACGATGGCACCTGGCGGCTCACTGGCCAAAAGATCTTCATCACCTACGGCGATCACGATATGGCCGAAAACATCGTGCATCTGGTTCTCGCCCGCACACCCGGATCACCTCCCGGTACCAAGGGCATCAGCCTGTTCATCGTTCCGAAGTTCTTGGTGAATGACGACGGGGGGCTAGGGCAGGCCAATGATCTGAGTTGTGTCTCCATCGAGCACAAGCTCGGCATCCATGCCAGCCCGACCTGTGTCATGTCATATGGCGACAATGACGGAGCAATCGGATACATGCTCGGCGAAGAGAACCAGGGCATGCGCTGCATGTTCACGATGATGAACAATGCTCGTCTGTCAGTTGGTCTGGAGGGTGTCGCTCTGGCGGAGCGGTCCTACCAGCAGGCGCTGAGCTACTCTCTCGACCGGATCCAGGGCCGCGCCATTGGTGCCGAGCCCGGCACTAATTCACCGATCGTTGACCATCAAGACGTACAGCGCATGCTGCTTGATATGCGGTCGAGCATCGCTGCCATCCGAGGGCTCTGTTATCGCAACGCCGAAGCCCTTGACATTGCTGCCGGTGCCACCGATGACGACACCCGCCAGAAGGCCAGCGATCTTGGCGCTCTCCTCACTCCATTGTCGAAGTCCTGGAGCACCGATCTGGGATGTGAGCTCACAAGCATCGGTCTCCAGATCCATGGCGGTATGGGCTTCATCGAGGAGACAGGGGCTGCGCAATATTTCCGTGATGCTCGGATTGCGCCGATTTACGAAGGTACGAATGGCATCCAGGCAATTGATTTGGTTGGGCGAAAGCTCGGTCTCCGTGGTGGTGGCGTTATCGCTGATCATCTCGGTTCGATCGCCGCCACCGTGGCGTCGATGGAGGGAATCGACGGACTTGAGTCGGTGCAGACGATTCTGGCGACAGCGCTGGAGGCAGTAACCGAGGCAACCGAGTGGGTGGCCGAGAATGCCGGGGACATGCCTGCTGTGCTCGCCGGTGCCATGGCCTATCTCGACATGCTGGCCATCACAACGGGCGGCCAGGTCCTCGCGGATGGTGCTGTTGCCGCCCGATCCCTGGGAGTCGATGCTGCAACTGAACGGGCACTGCTCGCACGGTTTTTCGCCGCGAACAGGCTCGCCGGTGTCCCCGGAAAGCTCCCTGCAGTAATCGCGGGCAGCGCTGATCTCGCCCTAGCCCGCGCCACTATCCTTCGCTGACTTGCTACAACTGGAAGGCCACGTGACGTCGTAGGATTCTCTGCTCATGCTTCAACTGATCGCGTCGATTCCAAGCCCATCGAGTGGGGCCCTTGAACTTGGACCACTGACGCTGCGTGCCTACGGGGTCATGATCGCTCTCGGAGTTCTGGCTGCGGTCTGGCTCGGACAAAAGAGATGGAGTGCCGTCGGGGGTGGCCCCGATGAGGTCGCGAGTGTCGCAATGTGGGCCGTCCCTGCGGGTCTCGTCGGCGCCCGCATCTATCACGTTCTCACCGACTGGCGCTTTGACGAAGGTTGGGCTGAGCCGTTCAAGATTTGGGAAGGCGGGCTGGGGATTCCTGGTGGCATCTTCACTGGCGTGTTCGCTGCCATGTGGCTCATGCGGCGCAACGATTGGGATAAGGGCTCGATGCTCGACGCCATCATTCCCGGCATCCCTCTGGCTCAAGCGATCGGCCGTTGGGGCAATTGGTTCAATCAGGAACTCTTTGGCGGCCCGTCGGAGCTGCCCTGGGCCGTGGAAATTGATGCTCGTTACGCCGCTGCGGCCGGTTACCCAGACGTCGCGACATTCCATCCCACATTCCTTTACGAATCCTTGTGGAACATCGGCCTCGTGCTCTTTCTTATATGGATCGATCGCATGCAGAAGATCAAGCGTGGCGGCTTGTTCGCGGTGTATGTCGTCGGTTATCTCATCGCTCGTCTATGGCTCGAGACGGTTCGCATCGATCACGCAAGCGAGATCGCTGGTGTCCGCGTCAATATCTGGATGAGCATCACCGGCATCTTTCTCGCAGGCGGTTGGCTTCTTCTGCGTGGTCGCCGCGGAGCGGAGTCAGACGATTCCAGTGCTGGCATCGAGGAGATCGAGGTAGCTGTGCCCGAGGACGGTAGCGCGTAGCCGGTTGATCGAGTGGTGCTCGCTCAGTTGATTCGCAGGCACCGTCGGCGGGAACAGTGTGAGGTCTCGTAAGTCGTAGGCGATTGCGTACAAGCGAAGCCGATCATGCTGCCGCGGAAAAGCGAAGAGAGCGGGGTAATCCTCTGCGAGCCACCAGGGCACATCCTGGTAATCTTCGGGCTTCGTGCGATCGAGCCACTTGTCGCCAACATGGAACTGAGGCAAGCAACACATACGCAAGAAGACATCGAGATCGACGTCGGAGGGTGCGGTCCGGGACCACTCGAAGTCGAGCAGAGCAGTCAGGTGGGTGCCATCCCAGAGAATGTTTTCGAAGGTCAGATCGCCGTGGACGAGAAAGTCGCTGCCGAACGGCTCAATAGCCGGCGTCAGGGCGAAAACCATTTGCTCCACATCGTCCATGAGGCGCCGGTCAACGTGAGGGAGTGAGCGGGCATGGTCGAGGCCGGCGAGTAGGGAGATCGCGGGTGAGAGCGTGTCACTACGAAGCATCTGGGGCGTGTCGATAGCAGGTAGGTCCGGAGGCCCAGAGGTCGTATGGAGCCGCTTGAGCTTGGTCGCCAGTTGGCTCACCGCTTGGCGGCGTTGTTCTTGGTTCATGTCGGGCCAGCAGTGAGCAAGTGGCCGCCCCTCCACGCGCTTCATCACGAGGAAGTCGGCGCCCATTTGACCGCCATAGGCGACCACCATGGGGTAGCCGATTTCGGGCGGTAGCGATGGGCCCAGGATGGCTTCGCGACGTAGACGCTGGTTGGGTCGACGGTTGACGCGAATGACATGGTCTTGGGTAAGCCAGACTTCGTTGGTGACGCTAGATGCGGCTTCGAGCGCAACGGTAGAATCCAGGCCCGCCTGAAGCAACGCAGAACGCGCCCGGGCTATAGCCATCGCATTGTGGCGAAGTTCACTCACGGAGACTCCCGATTGTTCGTCGGCTGGCGAACGGTGGCTCCATCGGCGTCGGAATGTTGGATATGAGCGGTTCTAGGTCGGACAAAGCAATGAGTTAGGCCACACGTCCGAGAGATGCAACGGTTCTCGCTGTCAGAGTAACAACACTGCATCGGCCAACGCTGGCCAGGCAGCCGATGCCCATGACCCGAAGGGCTCATCGCTCAGGGCTATCAGCGTTGTGTCGGCCACCGGATCGATCCATACCATCGTTCCTGACTGCCCGAAATGGCCGAACGTGGTCGGCGAGTTGCGAAGCCCCGTCCAGTGCGGTGTCTTGTTGCCTCGTATCTCCGGACCGAGACCCCACGGGTTCGGTTCGTGTCGACCAAATCCAGGGAGCACACCGGCAAGCTCCGGCACGTGGGGACGACGGGCACGTCCGAGCGTGGACTCGTCGACGAGGATCGGTGAACGCCAGGCCTGCATGATTGCGACCAGGTCATCGACAGAGGCAACGCCTCCTGCGCCAGCAGAACTGACGAATGGTCGGTGCTGTCGTCCAAGCGGAGCGAAGACGGCTTCGAAAATGTAGTCATCAAACGGCATGCGAGCGCTCGCCGCTATCGCGTCGGCGATGAGGTCGTAGGCGACGGTTGAGTATGTGCGACGCTGCCGAAGGTCGCTGACGCGAGTTGGCTCGTGGGCAGCGATCCCGGCGCTATGGGCCAGCAGGTCGGCGACTGTGGCACCGTCCCAGATCTCGGCGTCGAGATCGAGAGTCCCTTCTTCGTGGGCGACGAGCGCGGCCAGGGCGGTCAGAAGCTTGGTCACAGATGCAAGCGGAAATGCTTGAGTGGTTGGGCCCCAGGTGTCCACTAACTCATCGCCGCGGACAAGAGCTGCGGCGCAGGTCGCAACGGGCCAGGATTCGAGCTGGTCGAGGACGGACATGTGGACAGGCTAGGTGGGAGATACCCGCTGCTTGATAACAATGCGTAGGATCAATGGCGGATATGACTGTGCTCGACCGCGCGACTCAACCGCGATGGCTATTCGCCCTATTGGTTGTTGGCGCCCTGACCGTGAGCGCATGTTCAGGCGGTGGAGTGGGGGATAGCCGTGATGCTTCTCCCGATGACGAGTCGGCCGATGACACGACGGTTGCTGCGAATGAAACCGCGGCTGACGTCATAGAGGTCGAAGTGGATGAGATGGACATGGTTGACGAGTCGAAATACTCACTCGATCATCTCGACGAGCTGACGCGATGGGCCGCGGAGTTCACGAACGGACCTGGCATCGAGGCGACTGGTGACCCGATTCTGTTCGGCTACGTGCACGACGCCGAACTGTCCCCTCAACACCTGCCCGCTGCCAGGGCTGCGATCGACTACATCAACGAGCATCTCGGCGGCGTAGATGGCAGGCCGCTGGAGTTGGTGAGTTGTGACCCTTCAGTCCCGCGTGTAGAGACCGCAGTCGATCCAGAGACCGCGGCCGAGATCGAAGTCGAGATCAGCTGTGAGGTTGGCTTGGCTGCTGATGACAAGTTGGTTGTGGTTGTTTCACAGACGAGCATCGGAAATACCGACTTGTACGACGCGCTGGCTGACAAGAAGCCGGTGCTGGTCGCCAGCCCAGGAAGCGTCGCCGAGCTCACGACCTTAACGACGACATCGTACCTCGCCGGCATGCTCACCACAGGGGGCATGGGGATCTGGGCGCTGTCGCTCGAGCTCAAATCGGCAGTGGGCCTCTTCACCGACAATGTCGCTGGCCGCGACGGGTTTACCATGCTGGAGCCGATGTTTGCCGCTGCTGGGGTGGAGCTCGAGCCGGTGTGGATCACGTCGAATACCAGCGCTTCTCGACTTGAGTCGGCGCTTGATGGGGTGGGGGCGTTGGATGCCGATCTACTCATTCTTGGTCTTGACGAACCCGATTGTGTTGTCGCCGCCGGGGGGTTGGCCGCCCTAGGCATCAATGGCACTGCAAACATCGTCATTTCGGCCGGCACCTGTCTTCGGCCTGGAGCACGGGCTGCTCTGGCAGAAGTGCAAGAAGGGTTTGAGATCCCGGCCAACTGGCACTTCGCCACCAACGGATTCAACCCATTTGAACAAACGGTTGCGTCGGGATACGCAACCATCTCGGCGATCCTCGGTGAATCTCTTCAGCCTGGTCATGTCGGCGATACCGGTGTTGAAGCCGCGGTCGTGGCCATGCTGTCGATTACGCGGGCGCTGAGTCGAGCCGATGGCGACTTCTCGTACGACGCAGTCAACGATTCACTACGAAACCCTGGTGCGCCGGTTCCGACGCAAG
The DNA here is from genome assembly GCA_018699415.1 of Acidimicrobiaceae bacterium. Classification (GTDB taxonomy): domain Bacteria; phylum Actinomycetota; class Acidimicrobiia; order Acidimicrobiales; family Aldehydirespiratoraceae; genus JAACCU01. The sequence goes on along the minus strand of JABIQM010000210.1, from coordinate 10,670 downwards.
CCGGTGACCAGCACTGTGGACGTTCGCCAGCGTTCACACCTGTCTGCGCTGGGCGCATGGGAATTATCCAGTACGTCGACGACACATGGACCGATGTCGCTACAGGAGATGCTGCGATCGACTTGAGTCAAATTCTGTTCCCACCGGGCTGAGTCGGTGTCGAATGGGCCGGGCAGCTAGCGTCTCGCGTTGCGAGCATGCTGCGCCTGCGAACTCATGGCCGAGCCCCGCTGAATTCTCATGGACCCACTCGACCGATCAACTTGGACCGACTTCGAACGGGCTGCTGCCGGTGTCCTTGACGGCCTTGAGCCTGGCGACCTCGTCACCTATGGCGAAGTAGCGGTAGAAGCCGGGTATCCCGGCGCTGCTCGAGCAGTCGGCTCTTTGTTGCGGCGCGGGAGCGGTGCCGGGTTCCCATGGTGGAGGGTGATCTCGGCGTCGGGCAAGCTGCTCGTTGACCATGAAGTGGAGCAGGCTTGTCGCCTTCGCGCCGAGGGTGTGGTTGTCAGCAATGGGCGCGTCGGCCCTACGCGGCAGCCTGGCCGGTAGCCTTGCAATGTTGACTGGCTATGGCCTTCAACACCACCGATCGGTCGGACCCTCCTTCCGGTACCGACTCACAGACGTTTGTAGATAGATGACCACCGCTGAAACAACGACCTTCGCGGACTTGGGCCTGGACGACAAGATTGTCGCCGCCTTGTCTGCACGAGGAATTACCAACCCGTTCCCCGTTCAAGCCCTCACTATTCCTGATGCACTCGCCGGACGTGATGTCTGCGGCAAGGCCAAGACTGGATCCGGTAAGACCCTCGCTTTCGGACTTCCCGTACTTCAGAAGATGGCGAAGGCTGAGCCCTGTGAGCCCACGGGGCTTGTGCTGGTGCCAACTCGTGAACTGGCTAACCAGGTGTGCGATGAGCTCACACCCGCTGCCAAGGCAGTCGGCCGCACCACTCTCGCTATTTATGGCGGTGCCCCGATCGAGAAGCAGATCGAGACCTTGAAGAAGGGAATCGATCTGGTCGTGGCTACTCCGGGACGCATGATCGACCTGATTGAACGCAAGGAGATCACGGTCAGCCAGGTTGGCCATGTGATCATCGATGAGGCAGACCGCATGGCCGACATGGGGTTTCTTCCTCAGGTCGAGTGGATCCTTCGCAACGTCGAAGCCGTGCATCAGACGCTGTTGTTCTCGGCCACACTCGATGGTGTCGTCAATTCGCTGATTCGTCGCTACCAGACCGATCCGACTATGCACGAGGTTGCTGGCGAAGATGTCACGGTCGAGGAGATGACCCACCGTTTCGTCATGGTCCACAGGATGGACAAGTCGAAGGTGGCGGCAACGATTGCCGAATCAGCTGACCGAACCATCATGTTCACCCGCACCAAGGCCATGGCTGACCGACTCGCTGGTGACCTGAAGGACTTGGGTATCAACGCCGCTCCAATCCATGGTGATCTCCGCCAGACCAGCCGCGAGAAGTCGCTGCGTGACTTCAGCGACGGCAAGCTTAATACCCTCGTGGCCACTGACGTAGCGGCGCGTGGCATCCATGTTGACGAAGTCGATGTGGTCATCCAGTATGACCCGCCAGGTGATCACAAGACCTACCTGCACCGTGCCGGTCGCACGGCGCGTGCTGGGGAGAAGGGCCTCGTGGTCACGCTCTCAATGTGGGACGAGGAACTAGAGATCAAGCGTCTTCAGAAGCGAATCGACGTGATCATGCCGATCGTGGAGATGTTCTCGAACGACGTCCGTCTCAAGAACTTGGCGGAATGGGATCCCGAGTCCGCCTGATTCGGTGTTGATCGCGTCCGGCCGATCGGTCGACGCGTATCTGCGGAGGGTCGTAGAAGTCGCGACCGCTGACCATGCCGCTGCTCTCGCGGCGGTGACGACGCGGGCCGCAACAGTTCGCGGCCTTGTCGTGGACTTCATTCTCGATGGGAAGGCCAGTGCTCCTTCACCTGAGGTTCTTGCCGTTGAGGCGGATGAGAAGTTTCTCTTCGAAGCAGGTCCCTGGCTGATTGGTTTTGTGCGTGAGGCACTCCTATCGGCGAGCGACCGACGCCGAGGCGGCGTTCATCACACCGATCCTGCGCTTGCGGGCGAGGTCGCCGGCCTCGCCATTGAGTTGCTTGATCGGCCACACGTTGAAATCGTCGTGGTTGATCCGGCGGTTGGGGGCGGGGTGTTTCTCCTTGCGGCCGCCGAGCGCCTCAAGGCGCCACCTACCGAGGTTGTCAGCCGACTCCATGGCTGCGATATCGATCCAATGGCAGTCGCGGCCACGCGAGCGGCGCTGACCATCTGGTCCGGAGGTATCGAGCCGCCGTCTGCGAATCTTCAGGTCGTCGACTATCTCGGTCCGACGGTCAAGGTTCCTAGTGCGGATCTGGTGATCGGCAATCCGCCTTTCCTGTCCCAGTTGAAGGGGACCACCGCCCGAGCCACTTCCGAACGCCGCAATCTGGCGAACCGGTGGCCGGGTGTTGGTCGCTATGTCGACACAGCGGCAGCGTTCATGCTGGCAGCGGTCGACGGACTCGTGGCCGGTGGCGTATGGGCGCTGATTCAACCCGACTCAGTGCTGGGCGCCTCTGATGCCGGGCCCGTGCGTGCTCGTCTGGCCGCCACCGCTCCGGTTGAGCGGATCTGGATCGATGATGCCCGCCGATTTGATGCCGCTATCGACACCGTGGCGCTCATTGGTCGGGAGGGGAGTAGCGGCGAAGTGACTGTCTTCGGCGGCGTGCCTGCGTCTGAAAGTGGAGTCGTCTCGTTGCCGTCGCCGAAGAGCTGGGCGCCATTGCTTGCTCCCGCTCGTGGCGTGCCTACTGTTCGTGAGATCGCTGTTGCCGGCACGCTCGGCGATCTTGCGGTGACCACCGCAGGATTCCGTGACCAGTTCTACGGTCTTCGCCACGCTGTTAAGGAGGACGAGCACACTGCGGTGAAGCTGATTACGTCAGGCCTCATCGACCCGCTGGTAAACCGGTGGGGGACTACATCGTGCCGCTACGACAAGCGAGCATGGTTACACCCCGCTGTGGTGCTGGAACTTGTGGCCGACGATATTCGTGACTGGGTGACGGCCCGGCTTCGGCCGAAGGTGCTTGTCGCCAGCCAGACACCAACCGTTGAGGCGATCGCCGACCAGGATGGGGTATTTGTGCCCTGCACACCGGTTGTCACCGTTGAGCCCCACGACCCAGACGACGTGTGGCGGATCGCTGCTCTACTGACCTGTCCAGTCACCTCAGCACTGCTTGCCCAGGCGGCCAGTGGCACTGCCCTGAGCGCCAACGCGCTGCGAGTGAGTGCCTCGCGGCTCGCTGAGCTTCCGATTCCGGCCGACGACGGCGCATGGATGGCAGCAGCGATGGCCGCGAGAGCGGGCGATGTCGTCGCGACCGGCGCGGCGATGCAACAGGCTTTCGGAATCGATGACCCCGTCTTGGTCAGGTGGTGGCATTCTCGACTCCCAAATCGTGGGGCTGAGTAGCGACGTAACCAATGCTTTGACCGCCATCCCCGGTGATCGGGCTAGGATAGGTATCACATTCAGAGCGGACCGAATCTGCGATCCTCGGATCAAGGTGAAGGACCCGGCAACCTGGGAACGGATACCCAAGGTGCCCTCTCACTTCGGTGGGGATGCGGCGTCAGCTTCGGCTAGCGCAACGAACTGTCCGGCGACACCCATCGCCGTCGCAGGTGGGCACTAGGGAAGACGGGCCTGAGGAGCACCTGTGACCGAGCGACCCAACAACCTACATTTCGACTCCGCCGAGCGGTATCCCCGTGATCTGCCGACGACCGGCGCGTGGATGCCAGGGGATCACTTGGGCGAGCGAAAATTTGTGAAGGTGAATGATCGCCCGTTCGTAGTTGAGAGCGGTGGTGTGCTTGACGAGGTTGTCATCGCCTACGAGAGTTGGGGTGAACTCAACGCCGACGCGTCAAACGCTGTGCTTGTCTGCCATGCGCTGACCGGCGATTCGCACGCAGCCGGCGATATTGAACCCGGCCATGTTGCCGATGGTTGGTGGAATGCGCTGATCGGTCCAGGTAAAGCTCTCGACAGCAACCAATTTTTTGTTGTCTGTGCCAACGTGCTTGGTGGATGTCAGGGTTCGACTGGCCCCAGCAGCATCAACCCGGGAACTGGCACGCAGTATGGCCCGACCTTCCCGCAGGTCACCATACGCGACATCGTCCGTTCCCAGAAGCTTCTCTCAGACAAGCTGGGAATCGATCAGTGGCTGTCGGTTGTCGGCGGATCGATGGGTGGGATGCAGGCGCTCGAGTGGGGAGTCATGTATCCCAAGCGCGTTCGATCGATCATGCCGATCGCGTCGATTGCTGCCGCCAGCGCGATGCAGATTGCATGGAGCGCAGTTGAACGCCTTGCCATCGTGAATGATCCTGCTTGGCATGACGGCTGGTTCTACGACGCGTCCGAGACCGAAGGACCGTGGCGCGGTTTGGCCTTGGCGCGACAGATCTCGCAGATTACCTATCGCACCACCCACGTCTTCGACGAGCGCTTTGGCCGAGAGGTACACGACCCAAGACGCGAGCTCGAACAATGGGGCCGCTTCGAGATCGAGTCGTACCTGGACCACCACGGCCAGAAACTTGTTCGTCGGTTCGATGCGAACTCCTTCCTGGTTCTGAGTAAGGCAATGGATCTCCACGACGTTGGTCGAGGCCGAGGTGGTATTGCCAAGGTGCTCGGCGATATCAGCGTGCCCGTACTCACAGCGTCGGTTTCGTCTGACATTCTCTATCCGCCGTATCAGCAGGCGGAGATTCACGACATGATCCTCAAGGGTGGTGGCGAATGTCACTACGAGGTTGTGAACAGTCCGCAGGGTCATGATGGGTTCCTGCTCGAGAGTGAGTTTCTTAGTCCTTTGATCGCCGCAACTCTGTCGCGGGCAAAGCGAACATGAGCGACCAACCGCTCCATCCTCACACCCGGGCCATCCGCGCTGGCCGAGGAAACAACGACACAGCGCTTGCCCCGGTGTTGTGGTCGAGCAGCACGTTTTTCGTGGACGGAGTCGAGGAGGCGCAGTCATTCGCCACCGACATCACCGCACCGAAGTTCTACGGTCGGCATTCCAACCCGACTGTCGCCGATTTCGAATCCGCTATTGCGTCGCTCGAAGGTGCCGAATCAGCTCGCGCTTTTGCGTCGGGCATGGGTGCGGTGAGCGCGGTGATACTTGGCATTTGTTCGTCTGGCGATCACATCGTCACGCAACGACAGCTCTACTCGCACACCCAACTGATCTTTCAGGTTTTGTGCCCGCGATTCGGAATCGATGTCACATTTGTTGATGGCACCGACGCGGATGCATGGGTGGCTGCGGTCATTCCTGGTAAGACCACGCTTGTGTTCGCCGAGACACCCGCCAATCCGAAGCTCTCGCTAGTCGACCTCGGTCAGCTCGGTGCGATCGCTGGCCCAGTCACCGTGGTTGACTCGACCTTTGCCACGCCTCTCGGGCAGCGGCCCCTTGAGTATGGCGTTGATCTCGTCATCCACTCCGCCACGAAGGCCATTGCCGGTCACAACGACGCCATTCTTGGAGTCGTGGCGGGTTCTGAAGAACTGATCGCATGGATACGAGGATTCGCCGTGTTGCATGGAGCAGTGGCATCGCCCTTCGATGCGCTGAATGGCCTGCGGGGGATGCGAACCCTTCCGGTACGACTTCGACACCAGACGGAAACCGCTAGTGCGCTGGCCTGCGTGCTCGAGAAGCACCCCCAGATAGAGCGCGTCTTCTATCCGGGCCTGCCATCGCATCCCCAGTATGAGCTGGCCCAGCGCCAGCTCGATTCGCCGGGTGGGCTACTGACCTTCGATCTTGTCGGTGGCCGTGCCGCCGGATCGAGACTTGTCGATGGTGTGGAGTTGGTTCAACTTGCGACATCGCTCGGAGGGCCCGAGACCCTCATTACCCACCCGGCATCGACCACGCACGTGGGACTGCTGCCTCAGGAGTTGGAGGCATCTGGGATCGGCGAGGGAACTGTCCGACTGTCCTGCGGCCTTGAGCACGTCGATGATCTCCTGGCCGATCTCGCGCAGGCGTTGGACGCTCTTCACTGAGATGCCGGAGCTTCTTGAGATTGAGACGTATCGAAAGGCGGCGGAACCGATTGTCGGCCGCACGATTGCGGTCGTCGACGCCCCTGATGACTGGTACCTCAAGGGCGGGCTTGGACCGGCAGAGGTTGTGAGCGTGCTGCCGTCCGTGACGATTACGGCAGCTGGCCGAATAGGGAAGCTGCTGTTGCTTGAGACCGACGGACCGACTATTGGCCTTCGATTTGGGATGACCGGTCGCTTGATTATCAATGGCGATGCTGCGCTCAGTGATCTGGAGTACGGAAGTAATCGGGACAATCCTGCCTGGGATCGGTTTGCTCTGCGCTTCGCCGACGGAGGATCGCTGGTGATGCGTGACCCTCGGCGACTCGGTGGTGTGGAACTCAATCCCGACGTGTCCAAGCTTGGCCCCGACGCCGGCCTCGTCACCTTGAAGCCGTTCCGCCAGATCCTCGATGAGTCGGGGGCGCCACTGAAGGCCCGTCTCATGGATCAGGCTCGGATTGCCGGACTTGGGAACCTACTGGTCGATGAGTCACTGTTTCGAGCAGGGCTTTCACCCGAACGGCCGGCCAAGTCGCTCCAGCCCGACGAAGCAACTCGTCTGCACCGGGCGATCCGTCAGACACTCAAGACGCTTGGCGGGCGCGGTGGCAGCCACACTGGTGATCTGCAGCCCGCTCGAGTGCGCGGTGGACTTTGCCCAAAGGACGGTGAGGCGTTGCGCCGAACCAAGGTCGGTGGACGAACGACGTACTGGTGCCCGCATCATCAGCGTTGATCCCGCTACGGTCGTCGGCCGTGGTGCAAATGTGTGATGGTAAGGACATGAAGCGTCTGGTTCGGACGGGGGCGTTGGTGCTTGCGTTACTTGGCGCGCTTATGGCCATTGCCAGTCCTGGCGTAGCCGCTGCTCCGACTCTTGCGCAGGATTCCGCGGACGAGTTCGATTCGAACGAGGCCCAGAGGACGGTAGATACGGTCCGCCGGACGCTGATCGGGATCGCTATCGGCACTGGTGTGATGCTCGTGCTCTACATCTGGCACACCGACCCTCGCCGGCGGTTTGGAGTTGCCAACCGGAGACGTGACCGCCAAGAAGTGACGCAACACATCGGCCTCGATCACGAGTTTGTTTTGCCGGGGGAGATCGAAGACCTCGATCCCGGCTGAATCTCAACGCGTCGTTGCCCGCTACGGTGTCTGGTATGGCCGATGGGTTCGATGTCAATAAGATGCTTGAACGGTTTCGTGAGCGAGCGGAAGCGGTGAAGCGCCGCAACTTGCCGCCCGTGGGTGGCGAGGAACGTGCGGCATTCGTGAACCAGGCACAGACCGACTATCAGGACTTCGCCATGCTCAGTGATGCCGATGGGTCACTCGAGGATGGAATTCTTACGCTTCGTATTGATCTCCGGCCGCCCTCGGACTGATCTGGTGATGCAAGACCCGCTGGCCTACGCTCAGTTAGTGCCTTAAATGTGGAGAGTTCGGCGCTAGACGAATCAGCGGGTGAGGACACGCCTCCGCCTCCGCCTAGGCCGATAGCAACCACTTCTTCACCGGCTCCCACACATCGACCGGTAGTGGCGTCGACTCCTCCAGCAGCGACGCCTGACGCTCAGCGTGTGATGCCGAATGCCGAATCTGGCCCTGGTCTCACCGACACGTTCGGGATTGGTCAGGCGGTTAGCCGACTGTCCAATGGCAGCCGGAATGCCGGCAAGGGGGCCTTCCTTGTTCTCACCCGCACGCTTTTTGATGACGAAGTCGTCGAAGTTGTCGTCCAATGCCGCTATCGAGGCGCAGACGGTGCGATGGCCCTGACGAATAAGCGCCTACTGATCGTCAACGCTCGCGAATGGAACCCAGATGTGACCCCGGTTGCCCTTGAGCCCGGACTCACCGTGCAGGGGTGGCAGGATGAGCGCTCTGCTGCGTTGGTGTTCGAACGCGGCGGCGCTGAGTTGGTTGTCGACAAGATTAGCGACCGTGAGGTAGTCCAGGATCTGGTTGGTCGAGTCCGTGCCCGCATTGAGGCTTGATTTTCTCGCTTCGGTACTGTTCCAGGGTCTGGAATCCAGTCAGAGCCGGTACATTTGTTCCCCGCTGCGGACGTAGCTCAGTTGGTAGAGCGCAACCTTGCCAAGGTTGAGGTCGCCGGTTCGAACCCGGTCGTCCGCTCCAATAGAAACCCCTGGTCAGAGGTCATAAACCTCGGACCAGGGGTTTGTTCGTTGTGGCAGATTTTGGAATCGGGCCACTCTGGGGTCACATGCCTCCGAAAAAGGCTTCATCTGTGGAGGTCGATGACCTGCGCGTCGGTCGACGTTGACATGGCGTCGAGGGCGGCCATGACGGCACTGTTGCGTTGACGGATCAACCCGCGACTTCGACCCACGCAGCCGTCCACAAAGTGGCGGTCAACGGCACCTTCCGTTGCCACTCATGCCCTTTCGCACGCTGATCTGGGGCCAGCGACGCACTCGAGAGGTGACCTTGTGGCTCAACGCAACAGTGCCACCGCGAGACCGGGCACGTTGGCTTGCGCCGGTTGGACCACTCTCGGGTTGCTTTCGGTCGGGTCGGTGGGGTCGGCGGGGTCGTGCCCGGACACCCGACGATCGGTCCGTTGGTCCGTGAAGATTGAGTGGGGCTTGGCATTTCGCGTCGAGCCAAAACCACAGCGGTTGTGATAACCATCGTCTTCGCGGGCGTGAGCGGCGTGCTCGTGGCGACCCCGACCAAGGAGGCAGTGTTAGAAGTGAGGAAGTCGGAACCGTGAGACCGGGGCTCAGCGTGTGGATTCTCGGCGCTGTCACCATCACCGCGTACGGATCATGGTTCTACGGATTTGGGGTGCTGATCGGACCCATCCAAGATGATGTCGGATGGTCGACGAGCATGCTTGGCGCGACGTTCGCTGCCGCCCAGGTGATCGCAGGAATCGGGGCGTTCGTTGCCGGTCGGCTACTCGACCGGTTCGGCGCGATTGGGCCGTTCGGCGTTCAGGCGGTTTTCGGCGCAGGGCCACTGCTTGCTGCAACCTGGGCGGAGAACATCCTCATCTTCGCAGTGTTGTACGCCATTGGCGGGGGAGTGATCGGCGCCAGTGGCTTCTATCACGTCACCACCGTTGCCGCAGCACGAATCTACCCCACAGCGCCGGCGAAGGCGATCACGAAGCTCACTCTCATCGGTGCGTTCTGCAGCCCCATCTTCATCCCGTTGACAGCATTCGTGGCTGATGTGTATGGCTGGCGGGTCGGAGCAAGGATGCTGGCGTTGCAGGCGTTGGGTGGAGCGCTCGCCGGCCTGGCGCTGAGACGCCAATCCTCCAGCGACCAACATGGGCCCTCGGAGAATCCGATCTCCGCGCTCCGCCTGGCCCTGCGGTCGTCGGGCGTGCGGCGGATGTTCTCTGCCTACATAGCGGGAGGCATCGCATTCTCGACTGTGCTCGTTTACCAGGTCCCGATCATGACTCACAGCGGCCTCTCGCTGGGTATGGCCGGCATGTTCGCGGGGTTTCGTGGTCTGTGCCAGATCCTGGGTCGGATCGGGTTGACAAGTGCGCTTGACCGCTGGGGGTCGGGGCCTCTGCTGCTCGTGGCCTATGCACTCAGCGCCGGTGGCGTGTTATTGCTCCTGGTCGGCGAGGTGGCTGCGGCGGTGGTGTTTGCGGTTTTGGCCGGCGCAGGGTTCGGTGCAACGAGCCCACTTCAGGCAATCCATTCGAGCGAGCGGTTCGCCGCAGCCGACCTTGGTCTTCTCATGGGGATGCAGGGGGCTGTTCTCGGGTTGGCTGGAGGGCTTGGCCCGTTGCTCGGTGGCGCCATCCGTGATGCCACGGGCTCGTGGACCTGGGTTGTCGTCGCTGCTGTCGGCTCCCTGCTGATCGGCGCGGCCCAGATGCGAGATGCCTAACTGCGACGCGGCGTTGCTAGGCGAAGGCGATGCCCGGGTAGTGGTTGGCGGCCACCTCAGCGACATGGGCGGCGTAGCGGGGGGCACCGCCGAAATAGGCCTGGTAGCGGATCGTGCCTTCGTGGTGGCCGGCGACGTTGGAGTTGTAGCCGGTGAACCAGCCTTTGCTGCGGCGAAACATCATCCGCTCGTGGGCACGAACAACCTCATCGACCCACCTCTGCTCGGCTTCGGCCGTCGCCTCTATCCGGGTGCAGCCGCCCGCCCGGGTATGCGCGAGGAGGTTGGTCACCCAGTCGACGCCGGTCTCGATAGCGCGGGGGAAGTTGGTGGATCCCGACACGCTCTGTGGACCTGCGACCATCAGCATGTTGGGGAATCCGTGGGCAAGCACCCCCATGAAGGTCCGCGGGCTGTCATGCCAGCGGTCGGCCAGACTCTGTGCGTCGACGCCGCGGATATCGATCCTGTCGTAGCCGCCGGTGATGGCATCAAACCCCGTGGCGTAGACGATGACATCCAGGTCGTGGTGCACCGCAGTGGTTTGAATGCCGCTGGGTGTGATCCGTTCGATTGGTGTCTCGGATAGGTCCACCAGAT
>JABIQM010000161.1 GCA_018699415.1 Acidimicrobiaceae bacterium | reverse complement strand
CCAACTTCGCAAGGAGGCGCCCGAGGACCGTCAGATCCTGTCGGTTGACAAGGGCAAGACGCTCGGCCTCACCCACAACCTCGGTGGTCGACCCGGCGAGTGCGTGAGCTTCGCCGCGATCGTCGGCTCGGAGTTGGGTTGAGCAACGAATGAGCGCCGCCGATCTCGACGACTTCCGCCAACGCTGTCGCACCTTTCTGGCTGAGCACGCCACGGGGATGGATGTCTCGGAGGGCGACGATCCCCGTGCCGAGAATGCGTTGGCCGCAGCCAAACGGTTTCAGGGCGCACTGGTTGAAGCTGGTCTCTGCGGGTTGACCTACCCGACGAAATACGGCGGCCAAGGACTCTCTGCGGCACACGAACGGGTCTGGCGCGAGGAAGCCGGGACCTTCCCGGTGATGACTCGCCAGCTTTCGATCTCGCATGGCATGGCATTGCCGATGCTGAACGAGTACGGCTCTGACGAACAGCGGAGCACGTACCAGGCGAAGGTGATCGGAGCGGAGGAGGTCTGGTGTCAGATGTTTTCCGAGCCGGGGGCTGGTTCTGATGTGGCGAGCCTCCAGTCGCGAGCCATCCGTGACGGTGACGAATGGATTCTCAATGGCCAGAAGGTGTGGACCACACTGGCCCACGTCTGTGAGCGCGGCCTGATTATTGCTCGCACCGACCTCGATCAACCGAAACATCGCGGCATCTCGATGTTCATCCTCGACATGAACGCTCCAGGCGTGGAGATCCGGCCGATCCACCAGATTGATGGCGGCATGAGGTTCAACGAGGTGTTCTTCACCGATGTTCGTATCCCGGCTGATCATCAGATCGGACCGATTAACGAAGGCTGGCGTCTCGCCACAGCCATGCTCATGTACGAACGTGTGGCAATCGGTGGCGGCCAAGCGCTGGGCATCAACCACGACCGGGCCGACCTCCTCATCAAGGAGGCCAGGCGTCGAGGCAAGCTTGATGACCCTGTCATGCGGCAAGAACTGATGAAGCTCTATTCAGCCGAGGTCTGCCAGAGCCTCATCGGCATGCAGACTCGGGCTGCGCTTCAGGCGGGTAAGACACCAGGTCCGGGCGGTTCGCTCGGGAAGCTGGCTGGGGCCAATATCGCGGCCACCTACCGAGGTCTCTCGTTGGGTGTGGTCGGTGCCGAGGGCGTCGCGTGGGAGTCAAACAGCCGCTGGGCTATGGATGCGCTGAGTACGTTCGCCAGCGGAATTGCCGGCGGCACCGATCAGATCCAGCGGAACATCATCGGTGAGCGAGTGCTCGGATTACCGCGCGAGCCGTCCGTGGACAAAGATCTACCGTTCCGTGACTTGAAGGTAGGGACGCAGCTCACGGGTTCGTAACGTCAAGGGGGGATGCATGACTGCAGCCGAGTCGGTTGAGGATTGGGCCGAAGACTTCGAAATCTTTGACCCGGAGTTCGTCAACGATCCGTATCCGGTCTGGAAGGATCTGCGTGACAGTGGATGTCCGTTCGCTCGTACCGAACGACGTCAGACCACCTTCATGCCGACGACGTTCCAAGGTGTGCGCGAGGTTGCTGCCGACACTGAGACGTGGTCGTCGTTCTCCGTCTCGGTGACCCCAACTCCGCAGAGTTACGACGACAACGGCGAACGCATCCGGTCGATCATCAACTCTGATCAGCCTGATCACACACCGGAACGACGGCTCATGCTGCCGTTCTTCGCCCCCCGTGCAGTGGAAAAGTACCGTGAGCACACCCAGGAGTTGTGCCGTCAACTCATCCGTGGGTTTATCGAGGACGGCCAGGCCGACATTGCCGAAAACTATGCGCGGCAAATACCGCCGCGCATCATCGCAGCGATTCTGGGGATTGATCCAGACCGGGCCGATGACTTCACCACCTGGGTACAAGGCGCCCTCGAATTGGGGCTCCAGGACCCCGAGATTCGCGAGCATTACGCCGACATCATCCGAAACTTCTTTGTGGGCGAGATCAAGGACCGCATGGAAAACCCAGGCGTCGATCTGATCTCGTTTCTCTTGGAGGCTGAGATCGACGGAGAACCCGTGCCGATGCCAGTCATCCGAGGCAACGTGGGTCTGATGCTCGTCGCCGGGATAGATACGACATGGAGCTCGATCGGTTCTGCTTTGTGGCATCTCGCGTCTCATCGTGAGGATCGCCAGCGTTTGGTCGACGAACCGGAGTTAATCCCCACCGCCGTCGAAGAGTTTCTCCGGGCATATTCGCCCGTGACCATGGCCCGAGTCGCGGCCGAGGACACCATGCTCGGCGACCGCCAGGTCAAGGAGGGCGAGCGAATCATGCTCACGTTCCCCGCCGCGAATCGCGATCCCGAGATGTTCGAGAACCCCGAAGAGGTGATCATCGATCGCCAGCGGAACCGCCATGTGGCATTCGGATCGGGCATTCACCGCTGTGCCGGCTCCAACCTGGCTCGTATGGAGATGAACGTGGCCATCGAGGAGTTCTTGAAGATGATTCCCGAGTTCGAACTCGCCGACCCTGACAGCGTTACGTGGGCGGGCGGACAGGTCCGAGGGCCGCGCCACCTTCCTGTG
>JABIQM010000006.1 GCA_018699415.1 Acidimicrobiaceae bacterium | reverse complement strand
CGACATTCTTCCAGAACTAGGGTCGGACGCCATGACCGAAGATGACCCGCGGAAACTTGAATGGATGGCCGGCTTCCCGCCGCCACCCGACAAGATCGTCAGATTCCGCGACGGCACCTATTACCAGTGGCCCCAAATGCGCTGGACGTTCAACCACCTGCCGCAGCTCACGCCGACGAAGATCACGTGGCGCGGTCCGGGCGCCAGCCGCGATCTGCCTTCTAATCCGATTGACTTCAGCCAAACCAAGATCGACTTGGCCGACGGCTCCAGCCTGAGTTGGACCGAAATGCTTGAGTCCACACATACCGATGGACTGGCGGTGCTTCATCACGGTCGCCTCGTCTATGAGGAGTACTTCGGCGGCTGCGGGCCTCACGTCCACCACACCTTGATGTCGTGCAACAAGTCGATGATCGGAACGGTGGCCGAGATGATGATCCACGAAGGCCGGCTCGACGACACCGCTCTCGTGCCGACAATCGTGCCGGAGCTGGCTGATTCGGCGTGGGGCGATGCCACGGTTCGCGACGTCCTCGACATGGTGGTGTCCATGGTTTTCCACGAGGACTACATGGTTCCCGACTCCGACGTATGGAAGGTGGTGCGGTCCTCGGGTATGGCACCGCTGGGCCCCGACGACCCACCAACGATCGCCGATTTCTTGCCCACAGTGAAAAAGGACCGCGCTCACGGAGAAGCATTCGCGTACCGCGAACCCAACATTTTTGCACTCGGCTGGATAGTTCGACGCGCCGCCAACCAAGACCTCGCCACCCTCGCCTCGGAGATGATCTGGCAGCACATCGGCGCTGAACACGACTGGCTCTACATGGTCGATGCCGGCGGAGCGGAAAACACTGCGTCGGCGACTTTGCGAGACTTCCTTCGCTTCGGCGAACTCTACGTCAACCGTGGCGTGCTCGACGGCAAAACCATTCTCCCCAAGCCGGTTATCGATGCTGTGCTCGGCGGCGGCGACCGGGCGGTGTTTGCGCGCACCGCCATGGAGACGCTCCCCGACTGGTCCTTTCGGTCGCAGTGGTGGTACCGCCACATCGATGGACGGACCTGTCCTGTGGCGCGCGGTGCCCACGGCCAGTTCCTTTACATCGATCCCGTCAACGAACTGGTCATCGCTCGATTTGGCTCGAGTCCCAATGCACCCTCGGTGCTACTCGACCCAATCCTCATCCCGATGATCGACTCGATCACGGCCCGAATCAGCGAAACATCAGCGGGTCGCTCGGGCGCGTGATGTCAGCGATGAGCCAAAGGCTCAGCCCGCGATGGCAAATCCGATCAGAAACACGGCCGTCCTGGGCGGGGGCAAATCGACAATGTGGGGCCTTTCCTTCTGCCCCTGGTCTGGGCAGAACGTAGCGCTCCCTTCGTCTGGTTACCCCTTGCCCTTTATCCGGTTACCCCTTGCTTCGATTCTGCGGGTCAAGCGCATCTCGAAGACCATCACCGATGAAGTTCACGCTCATCACGGTGAGCGAAAGAAGAAGGCCAGGACCCGCGACCAGCCAGACATTCAACGACATCCTGTCTTTCGCCTCATTGAGCAACCGACCCCAGGTCGGGAGATCCAACGGGAACCCGAGTCCAAGGAATGACACAGCCGATTCTGTGAGGATTGCGATGGCGATGCCCAGCGATGCCGACACGATCACCGGGCTCATGACGTTAGGAACGATGTGCTTTCCAATGATTCGCATTGGTCTCGTGCCGACGCTGCGGCTCGCAAGTATGAACTCCTGCTCCTTCAGCGCCAGCACTTCACCGCGCACAATACGCGCAGTTTGCATCCAGCTCGTGCCGCCGATGATCAACACCATCAGCACGAAAATTCCGAGACCCTCGCCCAGCGAGTCCTGAACCGGGTCACGGAACAACACGATCACCACGAGCAGCACAGGCAGAAGCGGAAGTGACAGGAACAGATCCGTGAAGCGCATCAGGATCCCGTCGAGCGAACGGAAGAACCCTGCAACCACACCGATCAAAACGCCAAGCAGAATAGAAACGGTCATAGCGACGAAGCCGACCGCTAGAGAAATCCGCCCACCGAGCAGCCCTCGTGTGAACGCGTCACGCCCGAGATTGTCCGTGCCCCAGATATGGGGCCACCCCGGCCCACGATTGGCATTGGGAATGACAGGTGTCTTGGTGTCGAACGGCAGCAGTATTGGCCCAAACATGCATCCGAAGGTGATGAGCGTGAGCAGCACAACACCCAGAACCGCGCCCTTGTGGCGTTTGAACTGACGCCAAACATCGCCTCGCAGCGATCTGAATTCGCCCAGGTCGTCGTGCCCCTCGCCGACAAATTCAACAAGGGGCGTGCTTACATTGGTTGCCTCAGCGTCATCAGTCATAGCGAATCCGTGGATCGAGGAAGCCGTAGAGCACGTCGGCAATGACGTTGAAGAACACCGTCAGCACTGCGAACATGAACACCAGCGATTGCACCATAGGAATGTCGTTTTGGCCGATCGACAGCAGCAGTAGCTGCCCAAGGCCGTTGATACGGAAGATGTTCTCGGTGATGATCGCGCCACCGAAGATGCCCGGAATCGACAGGGCAAGCAGCGTGATTACCGGGATCAGCGAGTTGCGAACGACATGGCGGGTCATGACGACCCCCTCGCCCAATCCTTTGGATCGAGCCGTTCGCACATAGCCCTCGTTGAGGTTTTCGAGAACAGCGGCGCGGGCGAACCGGCCGAATGTCGCCGCATTGAAGAGCGTCAGAACACCCACGGGCATCGCCAGTTGCTTGAACTGGAACCAGATGCTGCTCCAGCTTGTGATCTGCACGTCGTGGGTGGTTTTGTAGAAGGTTGGTAGCCAGCCGAGCTTCACCGAGAAGAGCCAGATGAAGAGGGGGCCGATCACGAACACCGGCACCGAATAGCCGAGCATCGTGACAAAGGTACCGACATTGTCGAACCAGCTGTACTGGCGATACGCCTGGATCGTGCCAATCGGCACGGCGATCATCACACCGAAGAGAAGGCCAAGCCCGAGGACCCACATCGTCTGGGGGAGGCGCTCATAAATCGTGTCCATGGCCGGCGATCGTGACTGCCAGGAGATGATCCGGTCGCGATTTTCACAGTCGCCAATGCACGTGTTGGTGAACGACTCGAACAATTCGAGCGGTTCGTTGACCAACATCAGTTGGACCCAGTTCACCCACCGAACGAGGAACGGATCGTTGAAGCCGAGCGATTCGCGGATGTTCTCGCGAATGTCCATCGGGATGGTCAGCGGGAGCTGACTGGTGGGGTCGCCGGGCGCCAGATCCAGAATCGCAAACACGACCAGGCTGATGACGAGCAGCGTTGGGATCGCAACCAGCAATCTCCGAACGACATACCTCAGCATTGACTTCGACTCCCCAATCTTCACTCAAGTCATGCGAGGTGGCGGGGGCAAAGCCCCCGCCACCTCCTACACGATTACTCGAGTCCGCTTAGCCGCGGTACCAACCCTCGATGTTCCAGTACTCGCTATCCCAACCGTTGAGATTGCCAGTGCCCAGGATCTCGTTGGACCAGGCAGAAGCGCTGGCACGGTGGATCAACGGGATGATCGCCGACGTCGAAACGTTGTCGTTCATCGCGATGACGAGCTCGATAAGACGAGGATCGTCGAGGGCCGTGGTGCTGGCCTCAGCGTACAGCTCGTCGTAGGCGGGGCTGTTGAGGCGCGGAATGTTGCTTCCGCCCCATGCTGTGTCCGCGGTCGGCATCTGATCACTGGTCCAGCCGGACATGTACGCCGGGGCATACGGGGTGGACGCACCGTTGGTGAACATCTCCATCGGGGTGAAGAACTTCCAGATGCACGCATCGCTGGCGCAGGTGCCGTCGAAGAAGAGGCTTGCGTCCTCGTTCTGCATGTTGGCCTTCACACCGATCTGGCTCCAGTAGTTCGCAATGAGCTCCTGGTTGCTCTGGCGCACGGCGTTGGTCGAGGTGACATAGTCGAACTCGAGCGGGCCGAAGCCTGCCGCTTCGCGGACGCCATCACCGTCAGTGTCCATGTAGCCCAAACCGTCGAGGAGAGCGTTCGCCTCGTCGATGTTTTGGGTGAGGCACCAATCGTTGTTCGTGCTGTTCTGAGCGCCAACCGGCCAGATGTTGCAGGTCGGGTTGCCCGTCGGGCCATAACCCACGGCGACGAGCTCATCACGGTTGATCGAGATCGACAACGCACGGTGCAGGTCGGGGTTGTCCACGAACAGCGCATGTGGCTCGCCCTCAGACGGGGTGGCGTCGTAGGGGTCGGTCTGGTTCAGGTTGATGTGCTCAACGTTGGCAGTGAACGCCGAAGCGAGACGACCGATGCCAGCATCGGCCATCGGGGCCAGGATTTCCGGCGCAACCTGGAGGTTCCAGGCGTAATCGGCTTCGCCGACTTCGAGGACCGAACGAGCTGCAGCTTCAGCGTCGCCGCCGCCCTTGATTTCGACGGTGCCGAAGAACGGAAGGCCATCGGGCACGCCGCGATAGTTCTCGTTCATCGCGTACGTCACGGTGTCTTCAGGACGAAGCTCCGTGATGACGTACGGACCGGTACCGACCGGCGAGAAGTTCTGTTCTGAACACGCCACAGCAGCGGCACCGATGCAAGCTTCCATCTGAGCCTTCTGAATGATCGGGCTTTGGTAGCCAACACCGAACTTGAACGGGTATGGCTGCGGGTCGTTGAAATTGAATGTGACCGTGTGGTCGTCATCGGCAACAACGGAGGCGATTTCGATAATCGCATCGCTGGCGCAACCGGTGGCCTCGTCGGCACAATAGTCGTATGTGAAGAGCACGTCGGCCGAGGTGAACGGGGAGCCGTCCGCCCAGACCACGTCGTCACGCAGCGTCCATGTGATGGAGAGGCCGTCAGCGGCGATACCACCGTTGCCAGCTGATGGGATCTCAGCAGCAAGAGCAGTTACGAGCACGCCATCGGAGTCAAGCTCAGCCAGAGGCTCGAGAACGAGCGAACTGGCGAGAAGGTCTTTCGTGCCACCCGACAAGTATGGGTTGGCCTGCGAAGGAGCCTGCCACTGAAGGAGCAACAGATTGCCACCCTCGCCTGCAGTGCTGCCCTCGGGCACATCGCTCTCGTCGACCTCGTCGTCGCTGGTGTCTTCGAGCGCATCATCAGCCGAATCGTCAGCCGAATCGTCGCTTGCGGTGTCGTCGGCGCTGGTGTCAGCACCGCCGTCGTCACTCGATACATCATCATCCGAGCCACAGGCAGCGGTAAATACCGCAAACACTG
>JABIQM010000122.1 GCA_018699415.1 Acidimicrobiaceae bacterium | reverse complement strand
TCTCGCACTTCGCGAGCCTTCTCACCGAAAATGGCCCGCAGGAGGCGCTCTTCAGGAGTGAGCTCAGTTTCGCCCTTGGGGGTGACCTTGCCAACGAGCACATCGCCAGGACCAACCTCGGCGCCGACGCGGATGATGCCGCGCTCGTCAAGGTTGGCGAGAATTTCGTCGCTCAGGTTGGGGATGTCACGGGTGATTTCTTCGGGGCCCAGCTTCGTGTCGCGGGCATCGATCTCGTGCTCTTTGATGTGGATCGACGTGAGCACGTCGTCCTTCACCAAACGCTCCGAGAGGATGATGGCGTCCTCGAAGTTGTAGCCCTCCCACGGCATAAAGGCCACGAGGAGATTCTTGCCGAGCGCTAGTTCACCGATGTCGGTCGATGGGCCGTCTGCAAGCAGATCGCCCTTCTTGACCTTGTCGCCTCGGCCAACGCGGACCTTCTGCGAAATACAGGAGTCCTGGTTGGAGCGCTCGAACTTCTTGAGCCGGATGTTTTGCTGACCGAGCTTCTTGTAGTCGATGACAATGTGGTCACCATCGAGTTCGATGATGGTGCCGTCGTCCTCGGCAAGAAGCATGTCTGCGGCATCAGTGGCGCAGCGCTTCTCCATGCCGGTGCCGATGTACGGCGCCTCGGCCCGAAGCAAGGGCACAGCCTGGCGCTGCATGTTGGCGCCCATGAGGGCACGGTTGGCGTCGTCATGCTCAAGGAAAGGGATCAGCGCGGTGGCGACCGAGATGATCTGCTTCGGTGAGACGTCCATCATCTGGACTTCCTGGGGCGGAACCGAAGAGATCTCGGTGGTGGCGCCGAAGAAGACTTCCTGCTCCAACTGCAAACGAAGGTCCTGCAGTCTGGCCGCCTGCGGCGAACGCCGCACCAGAACGCGGTCGTTTAGGAACTTGCCCTCAGTATCGATCGGAGCGTTGGCCTGAGCGACGACATAGAGCTCTTCCTCATCAGCGGTGAGATAGACGATCTCCTTGGTGACCGTGCCGTCAGTGACCACGCGATATGGCGATTCGATGAAACCGAACGGATTGACCCGGGCATAGGACGCCAAGCCACCGATCAGGCCGATGTTTGGACCCTCAGGAGTCTCAATCGGACACATACGGCCATAGTGCGAGAAGTGAACGTCTCGTACTTCGAAGCCGGCACGCTCGCGGGAGAGACCACCCGGGCCGAGCGCGGAGAGGCGACGCCGGTGGGTAAGACCCGACAGCGGATTGACCTGGTCCATGAACTGCGACAGCTGGGAGGTTCCGAAGAACTCCTTGATGGCCGCAACCACGGGGCGAATGTTGATCAGGGTCAGAGGCGTGATGGCCTCGACATCCTGGGTGGTCATACGCTCACGTACGACACGTTCCATGCGGCTGAGACCGATTCGCACCTGATTCTGGATCAGCTCGCCGACGCTGCGGATGCGGCGGTTGGCGAAGTGGTCCTGATCGTCAAGGCGGTAGCCCGGCGATTCCTTGGCGAGGTTCAACAGATAGGTCGTCGCGGCCAGCATCTCGCACTGGGAAATGACGGGTTGATCCAAGTCAGGACGGTCGAGGGTGAGACCGAACTGACGCTCAAGAAACTCGAGCTCAGGGCCGAGCTTGCGGTTGAGCTTGTAGCGCCCAACGCGGCTGAGGTCGTAGCGGCGGGGCTCGAAGAACGCATTGCGGAAGTAGGCGCGGGCCGACTCGACGGTCGGAGGCTCGCCTGGACGGGCACGCTTGTAGACCTCGAGGAGTGCTTCTTCCTGGGTAACCGCGATCTCCGCGTCTTTCTCCCACTGCCCCTCGAGGAAGTCGAAGTAGTCGACGAAACGCTGGAGGAAACCAGGGTGGTTTTCCTCGTCGTAGCCGAGGGCACGAAGAAGGGTGAAGATGCTGATGCGACGCTTGCGGGCGACGCGAGCTCCGGCGGTGACGTCCTTGCCAGGCTTCTGCTCCACGTCCATCTCGATCCACTCACCGCGGTACGGGTGAATGGTCCCGGTGACCAGCTGGTGCTTGCTGAGGTTACGCAGCCGGAACCGCTCGCCTGGCTGGAAGATCACGCCCGGGGAGCGCACGAGTTGTGACACCACGACACGCTCGGTGCCATTGATGATGAAGGTGCCCTTGTCGGTCATCATGGGGAAGTCACCCATGAACACCGTCTGCTCCTTGATCTCACCAGTGTTTTGGTTCATGAAGCGAGCGCGCACAAAAATCGGCGCGCTATAGGTCATGTCCTTTTCTTTGCACTCCTCTACGGAGAACTTCGGCGGAGGACGGAGGTCCTCGTCATCGGGATCGAACTCGAGTTCAAGCTGAAGCGTTTCGGTGAAGTCTTTGATAGGTGATATGTCGCGAAAGGTCTGTGCAAGACCCTCGTCAAGCAACCATTTGAAGCTTTCTCGCTGAATCGCGATCAGGTCGGGGAGGTCAAGGACCTCCTCAAGATTGCCGAATGAATACCGATCGCGTAGAGCAGCGCGTGTGGTCACAAGGACTCCCGGTTTGGCCGTGAAAGAGGACGCAAAGCGGTCGCCGGAGCGCGGGAAACCACTCTTGAGGGAGTAGAAGCACGCGTAACGACGACCACGTTGACCAGAATGCTAGTGCGGCGAGACGCTTGGGGCAACTCTGGGCAACCCGAACGGGCACCGGCCGATTCGAGCGGTGCTTCATCAGGGCCTGCAGGAGACACCGATTACCCGCGCAGAGTAGAGAACCAAATTGCCGAGGTCAAGGATCTCATCGTCAACGAAACCGGACTGTCACACGACGTTCATGGCTCACTCGACCACAAATGCCACTATCCAGGCTGCTCGAAACGTAGATTCGCGCGAGCGGCCGCAATCGTGTCGTCGGTCAGTCCGAGGTGCGCGTGGTAGCCGCTGTGGTCCTGCCAGCGTTCACGCAATCCGTAGAGCGTCTTCTTCATCACTGGCCGTGGCGAACCAAGCATTGCATGCAGATCGAAGGGCTCAGGGTCAATGCCCATGCCCCTGATCTCTTCGGTGAAGAACTCGACGCGACCCTCGGGCTGGTACTGGGCAGAGACCTCGTAGTCGTCGAGCACATGGGCATCAGCGACCTCGGCAATCCCCAGCATCGTCATCGCCGTGATGCCCGTGCGGTCCTTGCCCGCAGTGCAATGGAAGAGAATTTTCTCGCCTGCAGCAACCGCAGCGACCATTGTGTTCAGGTAATGCGGGAACATCTCGAGCATGCGGAGATACCCCGCCGCCATGTCATCCTTCGTGTAGCTGGTGACATCGCCGTCGCTGATCCGCTCGAGCAGTCCCTTAGGGATGGCAACCGAACTCGACATCGGCATGTGCTCGTAGGCAATGTCGTCGGGCAAGCGGTCAGGCTCGTTATCGACCTCGCCCTGGGTGCGGAGGTCGAAGACTCGGGTGATGCCGAGTTCGCGGAGATGGTCGTGGTCGGCATCAGTGAGCTCGTCAAGTCGACCGCTGCGAAAGACCTGGCCCCAGCGGGTGGCAGCACCATCCATAGTCGGGTAGCCACCAATGTCGCGAAAGTTACGCACCGTTTCAAATGGCAGCACTCGCTGAGCGGCAACTGTGAACCCGTCGTCGGGATCGAACAGATGGATATAGGCGCGTCGAGTTCGCTCCACGCTCACGCGTCCAGGGCCGTCGGGAGCGCTCACGTTCGTCCCCGCGTCAACCGGGCTGTCGGAAACGAAGACGCTCACGTCCTCGGAGCCTCCGCGCCACGTGACGAGAAGCTCATCATCAATCGGCCACACGTTCACATGAGAAATCGGATCAGCCACGATGGGCACCCTACTGCCCTACTCGAAGACGGCAGTGGCGCCGACCCAAGGGCCGGCGCCACCAACATTTCTTGGATTTCCGACGAACTCGTCGTCGGGAAAAGGGATTACTGAAGTTCGACGGAGCCGCCAGCGGCCTCGATGGCCTCCTTGGCCTTCTCCGCGTCGGCCTTCGAGGCACCCTCGATGATGGCCTTCGGAGCGCCATCGACGAGCTCCTTGGCTTCCTTGAGACCAAGGGACGTGAGTCCACGAACTTCCTTGATCACCTGGATCTTCTTCTCGCCAGCGCTCGTGAGCACCACGTCGAAGGAGTCCTTCTCTTCTTCTTCTTCGGCGGCAGCAACCGGAGCGGCAGCCATCGCCATCGGGGCAGCAGCGGTAACGCCGAACTTCTCTTCGAACTCGCTCAGGAGTTCGCTCAGCTCGAGGACGGTCATTGAACCGATCGCTTCGAGAATCTCTTCCTTGGTAGCCATTTGTTATTCCTCTTCAGTGGTGGTGTCGTCGTCGCCGGCAGTGTCGCCAGCGGCAGCGTCATCGCCGGCGTCGCCGGCGTTGTCGGATGTTTCAGCAGCGGCCTCAGCCGTTGCTTCGGATGGGGTGTCGGTGGCGGGGGCATCGCCCGCACCACCCTTCTCGATGAGCGCCTGCAAGCCGTACGCGAAGTCGCGGGGCAGAGCAGACAACAAGCCGGCCAGCTTCGCCATCGGGGCCTGGAAGGCACCAGCGAGCTGAGCGAGCAAAACATCGCGGGACGGAAGTTCGGCAAGGGCCTTCAGATCATCTGCACTAAGCAGCTTGTCGTCGAGCACGCCTCCCTTGATAACGAGCGCATCGTTGGCCTTGGCAAATTCCTTCAGTGCCTTGGCCACCGCAGCGACGTCTCCGGGTGAACCGTCAGAACGTTCACCCACGAACGCAATCGCCGTGGGTCCGGTCAGTAGATCGTCAATCTCCAGTCCACATTCACGCGCCGCAAGGCGCACGAGCGTGTTCTTGTAGATCTTGTACTCGCCGCCGGCTTCGCGAAGCGCAGTGCGCAGCGCAGCCAGAGCAGGAACATTCAATCCGCGGTACTCGGTGAGCATCGCACCATCTGCCGATTCGAACTTCTCACGAACTTCGTCGACGACGGCAACCTTGTCTGGTCTCGGGTCTCCCATCTCACCTCCTTCTTTGCTGTAGTGGTTTATGTGTCGTGTGCCTTCTCATCCGGCACGGGTTGCCCACACGATTGGTGGACACCCGAACGACACACCACACCTGAAGAGGCGAATGTGACCTTGCGAGCTCCTCCTCGTCCGGCGGCCGAGGCCATTAGTTCAGGTCCCCGGAGGGAACCCGTGCACCGGATGTCTTTGGTGAGCTGAGATCTTTAGTTGTTTTTCCAGGCTAGCGAGACAGCCCTGAGAACCGACCGCGTTGGCCGCAACTGCGGTGAAGAGTGCAAGTCCGCCCAGGAGGAGAACACCGATGCCGGCAATCCACAGGAAGGGTTAGGCAATCACGGACAACCCATTCATGTATCGGATCGACCTACTCGGTGTCGACGTTGGCCGGATCGATGCGAACACCGGGGCCCATCGTGGTCGAGACGACCACCTTCTTGATGTACTTGCCCTTCGAGGAGGCCGGCTTGACCTTCTCAAGTTCACCGATAAGCGCACGCAGGTTGAGAAGCAGCGCAGCCTCGTCGAACGACGCCTTACCGATCGGAACGTGCACGTTGGCGAAACGGTCGGTGCGGTACTCGACCATGCCACCCTTGAACTCGTTGATGGCCTTGACGACGTCGGGGGTGACGGTACCGGTCTTCGGATTGGGCATCAGGCCACGGGGGCCGAGCACACGACCAAGCTTGCCGACAGTGGGCATCATGTCCGGAGTGGCAATGGCGATGTCGAAGTCCGTCATGCCCTTCTCGACTTCGGCAGCCAGATCATCGTCGCCGACAAACTCGGCGCCGGCTTCCCGGGCGGCATTGGCGGCTTCGCCCTGGGCGAACACGGCGATGCGAACATCCTTGCCTGTGCCTGAGGGAAGCGAGACGGTGCCGCGCACCATCTGCTCGGCCTTGCGAGGGTCCACGCCGAGTCGGATCACGATGTCGACGGTTTCGTCGAACTTTTTCGTGCCGAGCGACTTGATGATCGCAATGGCCTCTGCATCACTGTGCAGGGCGTCGCGGTCGTACTTCTTCGCGTTGTCGTTGTATTGCTTGCTCTTCGCCATGAGTGGCTCCCTCTGTGTATTCGCCGCCCGGTGAGGTGTTCCGGTGCGAGCGTTGGCCGAATTGGCCAGAACGCACGTTTGGGGTCTGTCCCCAAACGTGCCAAACGTGCGTTGTCGTACTAGCCCTCGACCATGATGCCCATGGAGCGGGCAGTGCCAGCG
>JABIQM010000304.1 GCA_018699415.1 Acidimicrobiaceae bacterium | reverse complement strand
TCCGTAAAGCCGGCGACCTCGAGGCCAACCGCACCACTACGGCCCGCCAACTGACCAACCTCGACGCCGAGCTAACCGGTCGGCTGGCCACCCTCGGGCTCACCCTGGCCGATTCCCGAGCCGTCGATGCGGTCGCTGTTCCCTCCCTTGATCTCATCCGTATCACCCGCAGCGATGCCGACACTCTCAGTGCCTCGATCGCCAGCGTTGAGCACAAGATCGACTCCGGCGACACCCAACTCGTCGCCATCACCGAGGAACTGGCCCAGCTGCTACGAAGCGAGGAGCCCCCGACCACCAGCGATCTGGCCGATTCCCGAGCCCGCCGAGACGAAGGGTGGCACCTCATCCGAGGGGTCTGGCTCGATGACGCGCCGGAGAAACCAGCCACCAACGCCTGGAGCGAAGGTCGGTCCCTCCCCGATGCCTACGAGGCCGCTGTGCTCGAATCCGACGACGTCGCTGACCGGCTCCGCCGCGAGGCCGAGGCCGTCGAACGGCGGGCATCGCTCGAAGCCCAAATTGCCACACTCGACGATGAGGTTGCCGAATACCGAACCCAACGCGAGGACCTGGTAACCGAACGCTCTTCAGCGGCGGCTGAATGGGCCGCTCTCTGGGAGCCTCACGGGGTCACGGCGCGAAACCCGGCAGAGATGGAGACCTGGCACGAAAACTTCCGGGCATGCGCCCAACAAAGCGAGGAGGCCCGGGGCCTCGATGGTCAAATCGCCGATCTCAACGCCACCATCACTCGCCACCGGACCGACCTCACGACGGCCCTGACCGCCACCGGCGCTACCGCCGACGCCGCGCTGTCACTCCAGGGCCTGCTCGACCATGCCGACCATGTCTGCACCGATGCCACAGCGTCCGCCCAGAAAACCCGCACCGCCACCGATGCTGTCAGCGAGACGGAGGCCATGGTCATCCGACGCTGCGAAACGCTCACCACGACCGAAAATGCACTTGAGAAGTGGACGGCCGAATGGGCGGGTGCTGTCATGGCCATCGGCCTCACCGCCGAGGCCGCGACCACCGAGGCCAATGCCGTCCTCGATGCTCTGACAACGATCGATGCCAAAGGCAAAGAGCATGAGGATCTCGAACGCCGGATGTCGGGCATGAACGAACGCAGCAAGAGGTTCACCGATGGGGTGACCGCGGTTCGAGAGGCGTTAAAGGCCGACGCGGACCTGGCCGACGCCGACCCTGCCTCCGCCGTGAAGATGCTGGGCCGCCGAGTGGCTGCAGCCCAGACCGAGGCAACCAAACACACCACAACCACCGAAGAACGAGAGACCCAGGAGAAGGCTGCCGCGGAGGCCGACCAGAGTGTGGCCGATGCCGAGACGATGATCGGTGAACTAGTTGGCTCGGCCGGACTGGCCGACGAGGCGGCGCTCGCAACCGCTCTCACCCGCAGCGAAGACCTCGCAGATCTGGTCAAACAGATTCGTGACGCCGAGAACACCCTCCAGAACCAGGCCGGCAAGCCAGTGGCCCAGATCGAAACTGAGGCCGCCAAACTGGACGGAGTCGAGATTGAGCCGGAGATCGAACAACTCGACATCGACTTGAACAGACTCGACCAGGCTCTCAAAGAGAAGCAGACCGCCGTCGGCGAGTTGAAGAACCAACGGGCCCAGATCGATTCATCTGATGCGGCCGCCGACCAGATGACCCGGGCCCAACAGAGCCTGGCCGAAGTGGTCGACCACGCCGAGGAGTATGTCCGCACCGTCCTGGCCAAGCGCCTGCTGGAGGAGCAGGTGGCCCGCTACCGGGACGAAAACCAGGGGCCTCTACTGGAGCGTGCCCGGGAGCTCTTCGGAAAGCTGACCCTGGGGCGCTACACGGGCCTCGACACCGACACCGATGACAAGGGCATTCCCCTCCTCCTCGCTCGCAAGGCCGACGATCGACTCCTGGAGATCAGCGCCCTCAGCACGGGCACCAGAGACCAGCTCTATCTGGCCTTGCGCCTCGCAGCTCTCGAACATTTCATAAGCCGCCGGGGTCCCCTTCCTCTCGTGCTCGACGACCTGTTCGTCCACTTCGACGACGAGCGGACGAAGGCTGGGCTCGGCGTGCTCGACCAGGTGGCCGACACCACCCAGGTACTCCTGTTCACCCACCACGCCCAAGTCGCCGTTCAGGCCACCGAGGTGCTGGCCCCCGGCCGCGTAACCATCCACGAGCTCTAAGCGCGCGTGAGCGTGCCGTAAATTCATCCGTGCCGTGATTCGGCGGGTTTTGGGAATCGCGCTCGCCGTTAACCTTCTGCGCTCGTGACCCTGTTTTCTGGCTGATTCGCCTTGTTCTCAACCGACTCGGATTGATTTTCGCCACAGGCGATACCCGGAACGCAGAGATCCTCGCTCGCCGTCACCAAATCCTGGTCCTGCAGCGCCAAACCAATCGACCACAATTCACTGACGTCGACGGAACCGTGCTCCGATGGCACAAACAACGAATCCGTCGTCATTGGATACAGCCACCGAACAAACCTCGGGGCCGGCCACCCATCGACCCCCAGATGCGAGGCCTGATCATCATGTTGGCCCGAGAGAATCCCAGTTGGGGATGCCGACGCATCCACGGCGAACTCCACCGACTTCGCTTGTGTGGTCACCGCTTTGCTCCGAAGGCTTCATGTCCTGTTCGTCATTGAGCACGCCACCAGACGCGTCCACCTTCTCGGGGTCACCACCAACCGCAACACCCGCAGGCTCTACTTCAACGCGCCCACAACACGACCGAAACAGCCAGGGACACGGCACCGCCCAGACAAAACCAACCAGAACGAATTCTCGGCACGCTCACGCTGAAGCTTGGGCACGACCTGCGATATCAAGCACCAGGAGTGCGGTCGACCTGTGCAAGCGTCTAACCAGCCGACTGCGGTTCTGTATCGAGCGCATCCCAGCGAACGTTGCCCTCGTACAGCTTGTCACCATCGAACGCGATCCTTTGTTGGGGCACCACCTCAAGAAGCACACGGCGAGGCGAATCCAGCTTCTCGATGAATGCCTTCTGCCATTCTTCGTCACCCCGACCGAGATTTGCGGCGAACGCTGGCAGAAACCAGTCGACCAGTTCGCGGTCCTCGTGGACCGTGCACAGACCTTTATAAGTGACCGTTTTCATCGGAGGTAGATCGCTGCCAAGGCTGCTGACGACAACAGACACTCGTGGATCTCGCCGCACTGCAGCCACACGCTTGTGCTGCCCGCTCGTGGTGAGCCAGAAGCTCCCTCCCGTAAAGAGGAAACTCATCGTCAACCCGACCGGCCAACCTTCGCGATTGGCCCAGATGAACGAACATTCCGTCTGAGATCGAAGCAATTGGGCCTCAACGTCGGCGGACAAACCAGCGATGGTCAATTCCTCATAGTTGGACTGGTCAGCGAGTTCTGTCACAAACCCATCGTAGTAGCGAGAGCGACCGCGGGCCTGATCCGCCGTCGCTTCGACCGCTTTTGTTCCATTGGCCGGGGAGACTCTCTGTGTCCAGCCAGGTGACGTAGTCTCGGGTCATGAGCAGCACCATATTGATTACCGGTGGAACCTTGATCGATGGCACCGGGGTCACTCCGGTCAACAATGATGGGATTCTGCTAGCAAACGGCGCCATTGTCGCCCTCGGTGACCAAGCAATGAAGCAAGCCTCTCCGGAGGCGACGGTTATCGATGCCACCAACAAGACAGTCATGCCTGGCTTGATCGACTCACATCTCCACTGCACGTTCGACGATGTGCAGTCCAACGATCAGTTGTTCTTTCACCGCGACCCAACCCTTGTGGCACTCGTAGCAGCCCAAAACCTTCAGAAGGTGTTGCGATCAGGGGTCACATCCTTCGTCGATCCTGACACCCTTCACGGCGTCGGGCCATCTCTTCGGGATGCGCTCGACGCTGGCGTGATCGAGGGGCCACGGATGAAGACCGGGGTGCAGGCCCTTCTCACCGCCGCGGGAGGAACCGCAGGACCACTAATTCCTGACGAGGGCACGGTGGGATACGCCCAGGTCGTGAACTCGGTGGACGATGTGATCCTGTGGACCCGGCGACATATCAAGCAGGGTGCGGACTGGATCAAGATCCACGCCACCGGGTCAACCCCCACTCACCGGGGCGAGCTCCTCGTCTGGAGCGCCAATGAACTCAAGGCGGCCTGCGACACCGCCCATGCGCTCGACGTTCGCGTCATGTCGCATTGCCGGAACTCGGAGAGTGTCCGGGCCGCCGCCGAAGCCGGCGTCGACCTCATCCTTCATGCGTCGTTTATGGACGAGATTGCGTTGGACGCGGTCGTCAGATCTGGAGCGGCGTTATGCCCCACCTTTACGTTCCTCGCCAATCTGGCCGATTTCGGAGCATCAGTCGGAGCTTCGCCCGGAATGGAAGATGTGTTCCGCAATGAGATCTCGGCAACTGCCAAGATGATGCGCGAGGCGTACGACGCCGGGGTGACACTCATCTGCGGATCGGAGAGCGGGTTCGCTCTTACGCCTTACGGGCATTGGCATGGCCGCGAAATGGAGCTCTTCGTCAACGAGCTCGGGATCTCACCGCTCCAAGCCATCACCACCGCCACCAAGAACGGTGCTTGGGCGATGGGCATGGAGGATGAGCTGGGCACGATCGAGGTCGGGAAGCTAGCCGACGTTCTCGTGGTCGACGGCGACCCGATACAGGACATAAAGATCCTGAACAACAGGGCGAAATTGTCCGAAGTCATCAGCCGCGGGAACCGCGTTGATCTTGATCGGCCGTGGCCGGACCACGGCCGTATCCCTAACTGGCAGATCGGGAGCTGGGCGGCAACATCGCTTACCTGGGAGCGAGCGTACGGGGCTTCCAGCTAGGCGAAGATCAGCTGCTCATCGGCCCAGCGGCCACCAAGCGAGCCCGCCATTCACCAAGGTCGACATAGTCGCGGACCTCGGTGATCAAACATGCATCCGTGTCGATCTCGAACACTCCGTTGCAGCGCACCGAATACTCGACGCCATCGATCCAAAATCGGTCGACTCGTTCCAGCCACGCTCGATCGTCGCCGTACGACGCAGACACTATGTCCCACTGCACCTCAGTACTTCTGGCGAGGATGGGTCCCAGCATCGCCCCAATATTCGGG
>JABIQM010000007.1 GCA_018699415.1 Acidimicrobiaceae bacterium | reverse complement strand
GGGGCCGAGCTCCGGCTCGAACGGGCCCCTGAGCGGGCAGCGCTTGGCCGTAAAAGACTGCATCGCCGTGTCCGGTGTGCCGATGACCATTGGTACCACCTTTTTCCGCCACGTCGCGTTGTCCGATGCGCCCTCCGTGGCGCGGTCCCTCGAAGCCGGTGCCACCCTGACGGGCACGACCGTGTGCGAGAGCCTCTGTCTGTCGGGATCCAGTTTCACGAGTTCGACTGGAGTGGTCCCAAATCCCTTCGATACCACGCGCTCCGCGGGCGGATCGTCGTCCGGCAACGCTGTCGTCATCGCCCGCGGCGAAGCCGACATAGCGCTAGGCACCGACCTCGGCGGCTCCGTTCGGAATCCTGCTGCGTGGTCCGGCATAACCGCGTTGAAGCCGACGTTCGGCGTCGTTCCCTACACCGGAGCAATGCCGACCGAGGCCACGATGGACCATCTCGGTCTGATGGCTCGGACCGCCGCTGAGATCCACCCTTTCCTCGTCGCGCTCGCCGGCGCCGACGGCTTTGACTCACGCCAGATCGGCATCGGGTCGCTCCGCCCCGCCACGAATACGAACCCCCGCATCGCTGTCCTCGCGGAAGGTTTCGAACACCCCCATGCTGATGTTCGCGTCAGCGCCGCGGTGCGGCGCGGTGCTGCTCAACTCGGCGCTCTCCTCGCGTATTCGGCGGTCGCTGAGGTGTCGGTGCCATTGCATCGCCACGCTCCCGACATCCACGCTCCGATCGCCGCGGAAGGCAGCCTGGTCACGCTCTTCGAACAGTCCCTGCAGAGCTCGAATCATGCCGGTCCGTACGATTCGGCTCTTGCCGAGGCATTCGCCAGCGCTGTCCGTGACAACGCCGGTGCACTCCCACTCAACGCGATGGCCACGCTGGTCGCCACGTCGGCAGCGCGCCGTCGCACCGGAGGCACCGTTCCCTCCATCGCCCAAGGGCTGCGGCGGCGATTGCAGGCCCAGTACGAGGCAGTGCTGCAACAACACGACGTGCTCGTTCTGCCGACGGTCCCGATGCTCCCCCATCTTCTCCCCCGCGAGTCACTCTCAGTTCGCGAGTACCGCCGGTTGGCATTCGAGATGCACGACAATAACTGCGCAACCAACCTCACCGGCCACCCCTCCATCACGATCCCGTGCGCGATGATCGACGGCCTGCCCGTCGGCATGATGCTGATCGGCCGGCACCTCGAAGACCTCGATCTCATCGCTCTTGCGGCACGCTTCCAGCAGGAGTGCTTCGCTCCGCCGCAGCCATCGATCGAATGACCGCACCCCGATAACGGCAACCGAAGGAGACGCCTGTGGCGCCTGACTCAAACCCAAACCGAACCCGGCTCGGCATGCTCACGCCGTCGTCGAACACGGTCCTTGAGCCGTACGTTGGAGCAATCCTGCACGAACTGCTTCCCGAGGTCACCGCGCACTTCCAACGCTTCACCGTGCAGTCAATCGGCCTGGATGACACGGCGATGAATCAATTCGCTGACGAGACCATCATCGCCGCCGCCGAAACCCTCGAACACGCCCGGATGGATGTGATCGCGTGGGCCGGCACATCCGGGAGTTGGCGCGGATTTGACCTCGACGCCGCGTTGTGCGCTGCGATCACCGAACGGACCGGCGTCGCGGCAACCACGAGCGTGCAAGCAATCAACGAGATCCTCACGCGCACCGAACCGAAACGAGTGGGCCTCGTGACGCCATACCTCGGCGACGTGCAGGCGAAGATCATCGCCAACTACACCGATGCAGGCCATACCATCCACGCCGAACGGCACCTCGAGGATCGCGGCAACTTCAGCTTCGCGGAATATTCCGACGACGTCGTCGGCGGGCTAATCAAAGAAGTTGCGGCCGAAGGCGCCGATGCAGTCGTCGTGCTGTGCACGAACTTCCGTGGCGCGCGTTGTACTCCGAGTCTGGAACACGAGACCGGCGTGCCGATTTATGACTCGATCAGCGCGACCGTGTGGAAGTGTCTATCCATGACCGGTCGCTCCCCATCCGTCATCACCGGATGGGGCGAACTCTTCAACGATCCGCGCCTAACCGGGCGCGAGTAGGGAGCCATCATGGACATCGATCTCGTTGTGAAGGGCGGAACGGTCGTCACCGCGGCCGACGTCACCAGGTGTGACGTAGGCATCAGCGGCGGACGGATCGTTGCCCTCGCCGACGGCTTAACCGGAAAGACCCAAGTCGACGCAACCGGCCTCTTGGTCTTGCCCGGTGGCATCGACGCGCACTGTCACCTGGCTCAACAAGTTGAGCCCGGAGTGGAGATGGCCGACGGCTTCGAGTCGGGTACCCGCTCGGCGGCCTGCGGGGGAACCACGACCGTGATCTCGTTCGCCGCTCAGCAACGTGGCGCGACCCTGCGCGAAGCTGTCGAGGAGTACCACCGTAAGGCAGATGACTCCGCACTGATCGACTACGGGTTCCACATGATCATCACGGACCCGACACCGGCCGTGCTGCACGAGGAACTGCCACGTTTGGTTAGCGAGGGCTACACATCGTTCAAGATCTACATGACCTACGAAGACCTGAAGCTCGACGACCGCCAGATCATCGAGTGCCTCGCTGCCGCCCGTGCCACCGGCGCACGGACGATGATCCACGCCGAGAACAGCGATTGCATCTCGTGGCTCACCGAAGTGCTCGAGGCAGCCGGACAGACCGCTCCCCGCTATCACGCCAGCTCACGGCCGCCGCTCGTCGAACGCGAGGCAACCCATCGCGCCATCTCGCTCGCCGAATTGATCGACGTCTCGGTGCTGATCGTTCACGTTTCAGGTGCCGAGGCGATCGAACAGATCCGCTGGGGCCAAGCGCGCGGCCTCGACATTCATGCCGAAACCTGTCCGCAGTACCTGTTCCTCACCGCTGACGACCTGGATCGGGACGGCTTCGAGGGCGCCAAGTACGTGTGCAGCCCGCCACCCCGCGACGCCGCCAACCAGGAAGCCGTGTGGACGGCTCTCCGCACCGGGGTTCTCGACGTGTTCTCGTCCGATCATGCGCCATTCCGATTCAATGACCCAGCCGGCAAGATGGCGAACGGCGTCGACGCGGACTTCGCCGACATCCCAAACGGCATCCCCGGCCTCGAAACCCGCATGGCCCTGCTGTTTTCTGCCGGAGTGATGACTGGCCGAATCAGCCTCTCGCAGTTCGTTGCATTGACGTCGACGACACCGGCGGAGATCTACGGGCTGCGACCCCGCAAGGGCAGTATCGCGATCGGCGGCGACGCCGACATCGGGTTGTGGGACCCGGAAGCCAAGTG
Organism: Acidimicrobiaceae bacterium; assembly: GCA_018699415.1. Lineage (GTDB taxonomy): Bacteria > Actinomycetota > Acidimicrobiia > Acidimicrobiales > Aldehydirespiratoraceae > JAACCU01. The sequence goes on along the minus strand of JABIQM010000007.1, from coordinate 13,810 downwards.
GACGGTCTCGAACGATCTCCTCCACCACGCGGTCGACTACACCCCGTACGAGGGACAGCAACTCCAGGGCCGGTGCGTCACGACCTTTTCTCGCGGCGTCGCAGTATGGGATGACGGCAAGGTGCTCGGCGCGCCGGGTCATGGGCAATTCCTTAGACGTTCAACCACGGGCAACATGATCCCGACGGGCGGCACACGTTGAGCACGTCCGGCGAGGCGGCCACCCTCCTGCCCGACAACTTTGCCCAGACCTTGGCCGACGAGATGACTCGCATCACAACGGGTCGATATCGCACGCAGCGCCGAGGTGGTCACATCATGGACCGCAACGAGTCGTCGACCGATCGGGCGTACTGGCCTGGCGTGGAGTTTGCTCCGACGACGGCCGGGCTGCGGTTGCTCACCACATTCACGCTGAACAACGACGACCGAGTGTTCGGGTTCCGGGTCGACCTACCCTCGGCGGTCGAGCGGTGGAACCTTCGCATCGGCATCGTCGATGCGGCGTCACGCCCTGCGTTGTTCGCAGCGGAGTTGTGCTGGTATCTCGTGATCCAGATCGGTGCTGCCGATCTCGACGATGTCGAACCCGATCATGACGGCATCGGCTGGATCAACACGGCGACCGAAGTATTCGGCCGACTCAAGGTTTCAGCGGCGAACTGATCTCGGCCGATTCGTTTGAGGTCGACGCGAACTCCGCTGACTGCTGTCCATAGTCGACGCGTGTCGCTCGATAGCCGGGCTCGCTCATGATGTCCTCGAACTGCATCGTCATCGTGTCGAGGAGTTGCCCGATGCGCGCGTTGCCGCGACGGTGCGGCGGGTAGACCGCGTATACCGGCGTGTCACCGGACCGCCACTCTGGGAGCACCGGCACGAGAGCACGCTGTCGGACCTCGTGGTAGATGAAAAAGTCCGGAAGGTATGCGATTCCTAGGCCCTCGACCGCGAGGTACTTGGCCATCCAGTATTCGTTCACCCGGAACTTTGGACGCGGCGAGGCATGCACCGAGCGGCCGCCACAGCGAAGGTTCCATGCATACGGCACCCCGCTCTCCTGCAGAACAATTCCCGGGAACTCGGCCAAGTCCGAAGGCGCCTGCGGAACTCCGTGTTGCGCCACGAAGTTGGGACTGGCGTAGAGCTGGAATGCCATCTCGCCGAGCCGTTGGCGATGCAACCGGTCGGTTGCCGGTTCGCCGACGACGACCATGCAATCGAACTCGATGTGGTCCACCAACAGTTCTTCGTTCGGATAGAGGCGGATATCGAACTCCACTCCGTCATTTCCGGCTGCCACCCGAGATGCCGCTGCACCGATAAGCGAGGTACCGAATGCCGAACTGGCAGCAACACGCAGGGTGCCGGACAGCGTTCCATGGGCACGCTGGGCTGCGACGGTTGCGACGTCGCACGAATCGAAGATTGCCTGAGCGTGCTCAAGGAACTGCTTGCCGGCATCGGTGAGCGTCAGTCCACGAGATTGTCGAGTGAACAATTCGACTTCGAGAGAATCCTCGAGACGACGGAGATGGTTGCTGATCGTTGCCTTGGGGATGTTGAACTCGGTTGCCGCTCGCGAGATGCTGCCCGCCTTCGACACCATGACGAAGCTTCGTACTTCCTTCAGTTCATATGGGGGGCTCATCACTCACGCTGTCCGTGAGGCATCGAGCCACTCTTGCGCGATTCCTCTATGCCGATTGAGCATGTCATCGATTCCGGTCGGTGTCAGCTCTCCGTTCTCGACAAGGAACTTGCCGTTGATCACCGTGTGCTTGGCGGCAATCGGCCCGCATCGCAGCAGCGCTTCGACCGGATCGCTCAGAGCACCGGCGAACGCTATGCCGTTCGTGGGCCACACCACGAGGTCGCCGGCCATCCCCGGTGCGAGAGCACCGATGTCATCTCGGCCAAGACACGCGGCACCGCCGAGGGTTGCAATCTCGAGTGCCTCGCGAGACAACATCGCTTCGGGACCACCGCGCGTCCGAGCAAGGAGCAGCGCTCCACGCGCTTCGAGCCACAACGAGGCATGGTCGGTCGAGGCCGAACCATCGCAACCGAGGCCAACGGGAACGCCAGCATCTCGAAGCTCGCGAACCGGTGCGATTCCGCCACAGATCAACTGATTGGAGCTCGGGCAGTGAGCGACACCGGTCCCCCACTGGCCCAGCCGTTGGATCTCTTCATCACTGGGGTAGATGCAGTGGGCCACCCATGCCCGATCAGATCCCCAACCAACGTGTTCGAGGTGCTCGATCGGACGCCGACCGAACATCTCCTGACAGAACGCGTCCTCGTCGCGATCCTCGGCGAGGTGGGTGTGCAGTCGGACATCGAGTCGCTCGGCGAGATGTGCGGTCTCAATCATCAACTCTGGCGAAACCGAAAACGGTGAGCATGGCGCCAGAGCAATCTGGACCATAGACCCGGGACTCGGGTCGTGATGCAGCCCAACCAGCCGTTCGGAGTCGGCCAGGATGTCGTCATCTAACTGCACAACGGAGTCAGGCGGGAGCCCGCCATCCTTTTCTGACAAGCTCATCGATCCGCGGGTTGGGTGAAAGCGGAACCCCAGTTCCTTCGCTGCCGTGATCTCGGCCGAGATCAGGTCGCCGGCACCCTTGGGATGCACGTACAGGTGATCCGTAGTCGTCGTGCAGCCACCCAAGGCGAGCTCACAGAGCCCGATCCAAGCCGACACGTAGGCGGCTTCTTCATCGAGACGGCTCCAAACCGGGTACAGGGTTCGAAGCCAGTGGAAGAGGTTGCCGGCGAGCGCTGGAGCAAACGACCGCGTGAGATTCTGGTAGATGTGATGATGCGTGTTGATGAACCCTGGGGTCACGATGCACCCGTTCGCGGCGACGACCCGTGATGCCTCAGGCTCCGAGCCGGGGCCGCCAATGCTGGTGACGAAACCGTTCGTGATCGCGACCCAGCCGCCACGAATCTCCCGGCGATCCGCGTCCATCGTGACAACGACGTCGGCATGGGCGATGAGCAGATCGGGCCGTGGACTCACACACGGAGTATGGCAGGGTCGCTGCCGTCGAGTGCGGTCTCCGCCGCAGAGTCAGCGTGGCAGTCCCGCTACTCGTGTGCGGCTACGAAGACTGCCACGTTCTCGAAAAGGAGACCGAGGAGCGGCACCCCACTCATGAGGATCGAAGAATTTCTCAAAGCGATACCGAAGGTCAGCCCTCACGGGCACTTGGTGGGTTCGATCCAGGCGCAAACCCATGCACGGTCTGTGCCCACAGACGATTCCGCACTCGAGCACGACCTCGGCGTGGAGTATCGAGTCCGGCCAGATACCGCCAGAGATGGCCTCGCAGTTTGGTGACCTTGCCCCTGGAGGTGTTGACGCGCCTTGTTAGGCGAAGTCAGGCCGGAGACGTCCAAATGCGAGCAGCAGGACGGTCGCTATGAGAGCTCCGCTTGCTGAGAAGACAACGGGTCCTCTGATGCCGAATGCCTCGTAAAGCACACCGGCTGCCGACACCCCAATGCCACGGCCCACGGTTCCGGTTGCATTGCTGACCGCCAGGGCTCGTCCCGGAGATTTTGGCATCGATTCACTCACCAGCGAGAACGAGGTCACTATCGAGTATTCGAAGCAGACGAAGAAGACAAAGAGCCCCAACGCCCCTAGGAAGATCGAGGTGCCGGCACTAACGATCACGGTGAGCCCAATCAGCGTTGCTGCGACTGAGAATTTCATTGTTCGATGTTTCCCCAAGCGGTCGGCGAAGGCCGATGAACCGGTTGAGGCAATGAGTTCAGCTAGGCCGATCGCCATGGCAACAAGCCCCACACCGCCGGTGGAAACCCCAAGCACCTCGTCCAGCCAAGTCCCGGCAATCACACTGGTGCCGAGTGCCGACATCGCGAGCACTGCAGACGCACCGATAATGAGCCAAGTCTCGCGTGTGATCGGCACGTTGGCAGGGGGTGCCACCTTCTGACGTATCGCGTGCTCACCATCATCGATGACGGCAATCAAAACCGCAGCCATCACCGCGGCGACGGCAATAGCAATAAATGGCCCCCGCCATCCGAAGATCGAAATCAAGAGCGCTACCGAAGGCGCACCCACTAGAAGGGCTAAGGCCCAGGAGATCTCGTAGATACCGATGTATCTGGCACGCTGACCAAACGACGCCCTCACCGAGATCCACGCTTGGCCAGCGACGGTGATGTAGGCCGACGCGACCCCAAGAAGCAAGAGGGCTGCCGCCAAAGTCCATATCGACCCGACCAGAGCGAGCAATGAGGATGCAACGACACCTATCAGTGACGAGATGATAACCAGCCGCTCGCGACCGGCATCGAGCCAACGACCGACAAAGAATGTACTCAATCCCGATGCCTCGGCAACGCCGAGAAGGAGCGCGAGGGTTGCCGTGGACGAGTCGAACGCCACTGCAAGCGTCGGCAGGAAGAACGGCAGCCAGCGCAGCGAGGTATTAACCGTCGCCTTGGCGGAGATGAGTTTTGCTAGCTCAGATCGTCCAATCTCCACGCCACGACGCTATCGGGTCGGCTTCGCGCCCGAAGCCGAAAGCCAGACGCGCCCTAACGGAACCATTCTTCTTGGGCTACTAAAGTCCAGTTCGCCGGAACCGAGGAGCTGAACGATGGACTATGTGGAGTTCTTGACCCGACTACCGAAAGTCGAGCTGCACAGTCACCTTGAGGGAAGTGTGCGCGCAACGACCGCGATCGAACTCGCTCAGAAGCACTCGGTTCGGCTCCCGTCCTATCACCCGGCGGAGCTCTATCAGTACGAAGGGATCGTCGAGTTCCTTGAACGCTATGTGCAGGTGTCGCACGCGATCAGAGACAGGGAAGACTTCGCCCGCGTCACCTACGAGGCGATCGAGGATGCAGCGACCAAGGGCAATCTCCGTTACAGCGAAATGTTTCTCAATCCGACGAACCATTACAGCGACGGCGTCTCGTACGACACGGCAATCGACGGCGCCATCGACGGAATCCGACAGGCGGAGCAAGACTATGGCGTCAAATGCCGGCTGATTGTGGCGATCAACCGTTCAGAATCGCCAAGCGAAGCCGTAGCGCTGGTGCAACAGGTGCTGGACTCGCCACGCGCCGAAGTGATCGGCATTGGCCAAGATCATCTAACCCCTGACTATCAGGAACGCCCCGGGGACTTCGCCGAGGCGTTCGCTCTTGCGACGGCAAACGGTCTTGGGATCACCGCTCATGCCGGCGAGATCGATACGTCCACGGCGGCGGACGTTGAAGCAGCTCTCGACCTGGGATGCCTCCGTATCGACCACGGATACAAAATCATCGACGATCCTTCGCTCGTCGACCGGGCGAGGGACGCTGGTGTCGATTTCACCTGCTGTTTGCATTCGACCGAGAAACTCTACGGATGGAGCGACTTCGCCAATCACCGGATTCGTCAAATGATCGACGCTGGTCTGAACGTCACTCTCAACACCGATGACCCCTCCATGATGAACACCAATATTGGCAAAGAGTATTCAGCAGGCTGTGTAGGCATGGGGCTGACACCCGAACAGGCGAAGAAGATCGCCCTAGGTGGAGTCGAGGCAACCTGGCTCGACGACGCTGCCAAACATTCGCTGCGGCGTGACTTCCAGGAGCAGATCTCAGCGCTAGAGGAGCAACTCAACATCCCTTGAGGCCAGCACCATAGAAGACACGCGTGGCCAGTGGCAGCGAACCGCACCGTCCTGCTATGTTCATCGACGTTACGCGCGTTCGGACGACCTCATGGGGGTACGGATTGTGGATATTGAAGCATTTCTCAAGGCGATACCTAAGGTCAGCCTTCACCTGCACCTGATGGGATCAGTTCAGGCGCAGACCGCCGTCGAACTCTGCAAAAAGCACAACGTTTCTCTGCCGGACTTCGATGAGCCCGAAGACTTGTATGACTACCCCGACATCTACAAGTTCCTCCACATGTACGACAACACAGCGCTCGGCATCATTGATCGTGATGACTTCGCCCGAATTGCGTACGAAACGCTGACCGAAGCGGCCGAGCACAACGTGCGCTATCGCGAAATGTCGTTCAATCCGACAACACACATGGCTGCCGGCGTTTCCTACGAAACCTGTGTCGACGGACTCATCGATGGCATCAACGCCGCCCAGACCGACCATGGGGTCGAGTGCAAGCTCATTGCTGCGGTGAACCGGATGGAATCTCCAGAACTCGCGGTCGAGATGGTCGAAACTCTGCTCGCTCATCCGAGAGAAGAGGTCATCGGCATTGGCATGGACTACGCCGAAGCCAACTTTCCTCCAGAGGTGTTCTGGAAGTCATACCGGATGGCCGAACGCGCCGGCTACCGACTCACTGCCCATCAGGCCGAAGATGCATCGCCTCGAAACATCGAGACCTGCCTCGACCTTCTTGGCTGTGATCGTGTCGATCACGGCTACCACGTGGTCGAAGACGAGGCCGTCATGCGGCGCTGCCGCGACGAGGGAGTGGTGTTCACGTGCACGCCTGTCTCGACGGCCTGGGTCTACTTCAATGACGACTTTGACAACCATCCCATTTCGCAGATGCGTGAGTTCGGTCTAAAAATCAGCCTCGATTGTGACGATCCGCCGATGTTCAAGACCGACCCCACCAATGACATGGTGATGGCTCACAACCACATGGGCTTCGAAGTCGAAGACTTCCGCCAGAGCATGCTCAACGGCATCGATGGCGCATGGATTGGCGAGCCCGACAAGCGAGCCATGCGCCGCCAGTGGGCCGACGAATTCGATGCTCTAGCAACACGGCTAGAACAGTAACAATCACAACCCAACCAAACGGAACCTGGAGAGGTACCAACATGTACAAAGACAAGAATTCTGGACTTATTCTCCCTCCAAGCGCTGGAGTCTCGCGTCGCAAGGCGCTGAAGATGGGCGCATTCGGGATCGGCGGCATGACACTGGGTGGCTCCTTCCTGGCCGCATGCGGGAGCGACGGGGATGACGCGAGCAGCCCCGCGACGACTGCCGCTGCCACGGCCACAACCGCGGCAGGCCTTGAGAGCATCAAGGCCCACTGGGTCTACATCGGCCCGCCCGATGACAACGGCTGGACTCAAGAGCACGAGCGTGGCCGCCTTTCTGCACAAGCCGCTCTCGGGGACCAAATGGAGTCTGCTTTCACCCCCAATATTGGTTTCGACGCCGGAACCACCCAACTCTTTGAGCAACTGGCCGCTGATGGCAACGACATCATCTTTGCCAACACCGAATATTCGGGCCTGCTGAGCGGCGTTGCTGAGGCCAACCCGGAGACGAAGTTCGTTGAGACAAACGGTCACGTTTTCACCGACAACCTGTTCGGGTTCTACCTCGCGCACGAAACCACGGCATACCTCATGGGCGTGGCCGCAGCGCATCTCACGCCAAACGGTCGCATTGGCTACATCGGTGCGTTCCCGACTGCAACCGCCTTCAACGACGTCAACGGCATGTTGCTCGGTGCACGCAGTGTGAACCCTGATGCAACCGTTGAAGCAGTCATGGTCAGCACCTTCTTCGATCCGCAGGCCGCAGCTCAGGCTGCCAATGCATTGCTCGACAACGGTGTCGAGTTCCTGTTTGGCGTCATGGACGAGCCAACGTTCCTGCAGATCTCTGAAGAAGCAGGAGTCTGGACCGGCTATTGGAACCTTGATTTCCGCACCGCCGCACCCACCAAGTACACCGCGCACTACGACCTGTCAGCATTCGGTCCGTTCTACACCGAACAGTGCCAGGCAGTGCTTGACGGCACCTGGTCGGCATCGAGCACTCCCATACTGCTCGACACCCCACTCGGCGCGATGGGTGACCAGGTGCCGCAGGAAGTGCAAGATGCGGTAGCAACTGCAGCCGCAGCGTTTGAAGATGGTTCACTCAATGTGTACGAGGGGCCATTGGTAGACAACACCGGCAACGAAGTACTCGCTGCCGGTGACACCATCGATGCCCAAGGCGCCTACGAGCTCAATTTCGCGCTTGACGGCGTGAGTGGTCTCTAACCGCTCGGTGACTGACTCACCAGCTACACCTGCAGTCGAAGCGCGTGGCATCTCCAAGTCCTTTGGAGGTGTCCGCGCGCTCGACGCGGTCGACTTTGACGTGTCATGGGGTGAGGTTCACGCGCTTCTTGGCGAGAACGGCGCGGGCAAAACCACCCTGTGTAACATCTTCGCCGGTATCTATCGAGCCGATGACGGAGAGGTGCTTGTCGAGGGCATAGCGCATGGCTTTCGCAACCCCAGCCAGGCCATCGATAGCGGGATTGGCATGGTGCACCAGCATTTCCGCCTCGTCGAAACCATGACTGTTGCCGAGAACATTCATCTCGGTTGGCCCGAAACGCCGAAGATCATTAGCCAAGCGAAGCTGGTCGAGCGCACCGAGCAGTTCATGGAGGAGATCGGCTTGCACGTCGATCCAACCGCCAAGATCTGGCAACTTTCCGTAGGCGAACAGCAGCGTGTCGAAATCCTTCGCGTCCTGGCGCGCGGTGCGCGTGTGCTGATTCTCGACGAACCCACGGCCGTGCTCACAGCCCCCGAAGCGCGCGAACTCTTCGCCGTGATGAGGCAACTCGTCGACGGCGGCCGAACGATCATCTTCATCTCGCACAAGCTCAACGAGGTCCTCGAGGTGTCGGATCGCATCACTGTGCTTCGCAATGGCATTCACGAAATCACCCGGGAAACTGCTGGCGCAACTGCCGTTGAACTCGCTCGACTCATGACCGGCGAGGAAACCCATCTCGACGTGGTACACCGCGAGATCGATGGGGCAATCGTCTTGGAGGTCAACAGCGTAACTGCTCTCAACGACCGAGGAGTCGAAGCGCTTCACGGCATCGATCTCAATGTTCGGGCGGGCGAGATCGTCGGAATCGCTGGCGTGTCCGGCAACGGCCAGACCGAACTGGCCGAAGTGATTTGCGCTGTTCGGCGCGTCGAATCCGGCACGATTTCTATCGATGGCGAACAGATTGCCAACAGATCCGCCCGCAAAGTCATCGATCTTGGCGTGGGCCATATCTCTGAGGACCGAATCGCTACAGGAATGGTTGCGTCGGCACCAGTAACTGACAACGCGATCCTTCACAACTACTGGGGTGATGAACTGTCGGATGGGCTCACACTCGACCGACAAGGTGTGGTTACCTTCGCAAAGAAGCTCGTCGAAACAGCCCGGGTGCAAACCCGCTCCGTCTTCACGACTGCCGGGCAGATGTCGGGCGGCAATCAGCAACGACTCGTCGCCGGCCGCGAGGCACTGGTGGCTCGCACCGCGCTGATAGCTTCACATCCCACCCGAGGCTTGGATGTTCTTGCCGCACAAGAGGTGCAAACCTCCATCCTTGAACGCCGCGACGCCGGTTGCGCAATTCTGTTTATCTCCGATGACCTAGACGAAGTGCTACTCATGAGCGATCGGATTGCCGTGATGTATGAGGGGCAAATCATGGAAGTCTTCAACCGACGCGAAGCTGATCGCGAGCGGATGGGGCTCTTGATGGGCGGGCATGCCGTCGAAGAAGCCACACCATGACCGCCTATCGAGTTGAACGACGTCTTGAAGCAAATCCACGGCACGCAGCCCTAGCACGCATCTACGGAGCGATCATCGCCATGGTCGTCGCGGGTCTGCTCCTGCTACTCACGGGGCGCAATGCGTTCCAGATCTTCTGGGAGGCACTTGACGCGATCTTCGGAAGCCAGCGCGGAATCGAAGGCGTCCTTCTTCGAGCGATCCCCATCTTGATGACGGCTCTTGCCGTTGCACTATCGCTTCGCATGAAGGTGTGGAACATCGGCTCCGACGGGCAGTTCCTCATGGGCGCGTTCGCAGCGGTTGGCATCGGCATTCATATGAGCGGGCCGGGATGGCTCATCCTCATCGTCATGGCGGTTGCCGCTACGGCCGCAGGAGCGTTGTGGATGCTCGTCCCAGCCCTAGCTCGCGCTTACTGGGACGTCAACGAAATCATTACAACGCTTCTCTTGAACTTCGTAGCTGTGCAGTTGGTGGTCTGGGCATCCCTTAGCTTCTGGCGCGACACCGAAAATGCGGTCATCCAGTCAACCAAGCCGGTTCCGTACACGCTCGCAGGTCTGCCCGGCACCAACAGCCTGACCATCGCTCTACTGGTTCCGTTGATCATCGCCGCTGTGCTTTGGTGGATCTTCCGATCGACAACGACCGGCTACGAGATCGACACCATCGGCGGTAATCCACGCGCCGCGAGCTTCGCCGGCATCCGAGTCCGGTTCCGGATTCTCTCGGTGATGCTCACGACCGGCGGTATCGCAGGGCTAGGCGGCATGTTGCAGCTAAGCGCTCCAGGAGCTCAGGCACTCGGCCCTGGCTTCTCGGCCCAATTCGGTCTCTCCGGGTTCATCGTGGCCGCATTGGCTGGCGCCGCGTTCGGTGGTGTCCTAGTTGGTGGAATGTTCATCGCCTCAATGTTCTTCGCTGGCCTGGTTTTGCAGACGAAAGGCTTGTCGGTGTACATCATCTTCGGGATCTACGGGATCATCCTGACCGGAGTCGCCCTTGGTGAAGTTGCGGCCAGATACCGCCTTGTTCGGCAAGATGTTTTGGCCACCGAGGGGGCAGTCGCATGATGCTCGCACTGATAGAGAACGCATTCCTCAGCCTCGCCGGAAGCGCAATCCCCGCAAGCACCGTCGTCGTGCTCGCGGCAACGGGAGTACTGCTCAACGAGCGGGTCGGCGTCATGAATCTCGGCCAAGAGGGTCTCATTGGCATCGGCGCCGTCTACTCCGTCATTGCCGTCAGCTCCTGGAGTGTTGGGAGCCCATGGATCGCCATGCTCGTCGGCATGATCGCTGCAGCAGTCGCGGGACTCGTCTTCGCACTCTTCGTGGTCGTGTTCAAAGCAAGTCAGGTGTTGGTTGGACTCGCGCTCGCGCTCGGTGGCATCGGGCTTTCTAATCAGCTAGGCACCAATCGAAACGGCACGCCGATCCAGGTGCAGTTTCAAGAGGTGAACCCTGGCGGAAAGTTTGACGACAACGACTTCTTCGAGGCATTTCTCTTCCATGAACCGCCGGTGTATCTCGCTTACATAGTAATTCCGGCGTTCCTTTGGTTTCTTCTCTTCCGAACCCGCCATGGCATGAACATGCGAGCAGTTGGCGAGAATCCGGCAGCCGCCGATGCGGTCGGCGTGAGCGTCACCTGGTCTCGGCTCGGCTACACCGTGCTCGGCGCCGCCCTCGCCGGTGCTGGTGGCGCGTACATGGTGCTGTCGTTCACCCCGACATGGTCACCCGACATCGCACGCGGGCGCGGCTGGGTTGCCTTGGCCGTCGTGATCTTCGCCGGATGGCGCCCTTTCCGAGCCGTCGCTGGCGCTCTTCTCTATGGCGGCATGATCTCGCTCGGCGTGACCGCACAAGCACGAGGCTGGGACCTTCCTGCACTCGAAGCCAGGGATCTCGCTTTCTTCCTCTCGATGCTTCCGTTCCTCGTGACGCTCATCGCCATCCTCATACCTGCTGGCGCGGCGAAGATCGGAAGGCGGGTCAGATCCACGGCTGCTCCAGCCGCCCTTGCGACCCCGTACTCGCGCGAGGACCGGTAGCCCCGGGGCCATATGGACGCGGCCGACACGATTCACAATGAATGGTTCCCGGTAGCGAACGCGGCGAACGTCACTGGCAACTCGATGCACCCATTCCAGGTGCTCGATCAGCGATACCTGCTGTTGTGTGATTCCGCCGGTTCAGTGTTTGTCACGGTCGACACATGCCCCCATCGCGGTGCACGGCTCAGCCTCGGCAGCTTTGACGGGCAGCGACTGCAATGCGCCTATCACGGTTGGGAATTTGAAGCCGCCGGTCGCTGTGTACATCAGCCGGCACACCCCGACCGGACTCCCTCCCTATCAGCGGCACTCCAACCAGTTTCCATACGCGAGCAGTACGGGCTCTGGTGGGTTTGTGGCGGTGACGAGCCGAAGAACATCCCAACGTTCGCGGCATTCGCTGAGGGTCGAGGCACAAGCTTGGTCATGAATGCAGCCCGAGTGGAATCATCGGGCCCACGCATCATCGAAAACTTCCTCGATCAGGCGCACTTTCCCTACATCCACGCTGACTACCTTGGCCAAACTCCGCATACCGAAATCGGACGCTATGGAGTCGACATCGTTGACGGCGAACTACACCTAACGAATTGTGTCGTCTGGCAGCCAAACCCAGGGCCACGAGCGACCAAGGGTGGGCCGGTGCACTACGACTACACGGTGTCACACCCGTACGCGGCCACGCTCACGAAGGTCCCGAGCGAGCACGACGGTGGCGAGTTGGGCGGCTTTTCGATTCTGCTCGTTGCCAGCCCAATCACCGAAACGTCTTGCGACGTTTGGCGGGTCGTGAAGGTCGCCGATGCGGGGGCTGACCTCAATGCCCAGCGCGCATTCAATCGCACTATCTTCGACCAAGACGTTCCAATCGTCGAGTCGCAGAGGCCGCAACGACTCCCCTTGAGTCCACAGATGGAACAGCATCAACCCGCTGACGCGGGAAGCCTCGCCTATCGCAAATGGTTGCTCGCCCGAGGCACGCACTACGGCACAGTCCAAATAGAAAGATGAAATCGATGAACGTTGATGACGCACTACGGAAAATGCCCAAGACTGAACTACACCTCCATCTGGAGGGCGCGGTTGATGTGTACACGTTCGCGGAGCTGGCCAAGAAGCACGGCGTCGCGCTCCCTGAGCACAACGATCCAGCCGAGCTGTACCAGTACGACAGCCTGGTCGACTTTCTCGTGATGTATTCAGCGGTAAGCCATGCGGTTCGCGACCATGGCGACTTTCAGCGAGTGACCTACGAATGCCTCCAACGCTGCAGCAACAGCGGGGCTCGCTACGTCGAGTTGTTCTTCAGTCCCGAGTCACACCTCGAGATCGGGGTGGACTACCCAACCATGCTTGCCGGTGTGCTGCAGGGCGTGACCGACGCCCAGACAGACTTCGGACTCATCACAAATCTTGTACCCGCAATCAATCGAGAGCTTGGCGGCGCTCGATCCGTCGAGTTCGTGCAAATGGTGCAGGACCACCGCGAAGACCGGGTGATTGGCGTCGGCCTCGACTTCAACGAAGCCGGATTCCCGCCCGAGAACTATGTCGAAGCGTTTGAACTGGCGGCGAAGGTCGGCCTGCACCGAACCTCACACGCCGGTGAGGTAGGGCCGGCCGCGAACGTCGGAAACAGCATCGACCTGCTCGACTGCGAGCGGGTCGATCACGGCTACAACATTGTCGACGACCCCGCCATCGTCGCGGCATGCGTCGCAAGCCAGATCGGCTTCACCGTGTGCCCGACCACGACGACCTATACGTCAGCGTTTCGTGATCTTGCCGCGCCTGACCACGCAATCCGACAGATGGCCGATGCAGGCCTAAACCTCAACATCAACAGCGATGACCCCGCTATGTTCACCTCCGACCTCGCTGACGAGTTCTCAATCGTGCATCACACCATGGGATTCACGTTGGCCGAGATGAAACAGTTTGCGCTCAATGGCATCGATGCCGCCTGGATTGACGACAGCACCAAAGCACAGTGGCGCGCTGACTGGTCAACCGAGATCGATGCGCTTTTCAATGAGGTCAGCTGACAGCTCGCGTTCTACCGGCCGGGAAAATCCCTGGCATCACCGAAAAGCCGGGTATCCGTTTGAAGCGGTCAGCCCACCGCCGAATGGTCGGGTACTCCAGCCTTGAGACCCCACCCTCTTC
>JABIQM010000238.1 GCA_018699415.1 Acidimicrobiaceae bacterium | reverse complement strand
GGCCGGTGGAGCCGGTACGGCGTCCGCGAATTGCTTGTAGCGGAGGTGTTGCCGATCCCCGTTGGACCCGGTCGTTGACCCGTTTCAGTTGTTACCCACCAACGTAGTAGTGCTCTGTGACACTCTCAAGTCCGATCTAAGGTCAACGCCATGCGGCGAACCAACGACGAGCGTCACTTCGGCGTGCGAAATGGACACAAGCTGAGTCCTTCGGTCAAGGTGAGATGCGGCTGCGGTCGGCGGTTGGGGCGTGTGCCGCACTGGTACCTCGCTAATGGTTGGGCATCGGTGCTCGATACCGGGGATAGTTGCTCCCACAGGTACGACAAAACCACGGGCAAGCATTTCTTCGGATGTCATCCAAAGAAATGCGGTCGCCGGTACGAACTTCGCGCCAGTGCTCTCGTCGAGTTGTGTCTCGAGGCTCAACTACGAAGTCAAGATGCCCGTCTGCAGAACCCTGTGAGCCGTGACTGGGTGCCAAAACCTCGATCCTGATGTTCCATGTGTGTTCCACAGCTCGACAGCCGGCAGGCTCTTGCGTTTATATTTCCCTTTGTTTGCAAGGGTTTTGGTTGGTGGTGGCGGGGAGTCGACCTGTAAGCGGGGTTCTGTCCGGGTTCCTCCTGGTGGAAGCAGGTGGGACCGTGGATGACCATCCATCTGTGCAGTCGACCCGGGAGTGTCAACGAGCGGACCGCTCTCTCCCTGCGTGACCTTGCTCCGGGTGGGGTTTGCCTAGCCATCCCGGTCGCCCGAGATGCTGGTGCGCTCTTACCGCACCGTTTCACCCTTACCGACGGTGGCGAAACCGACGGCGGTTTAATTTCTGTGGCACTTTCCTGCGAGTCACCTCGACTGGCGCAAGCCAGCACCCTGTCCTGCGGAGCCCCGACTTTCCTCAACCCCGAAGGGTCGCGGTCATCCAGTCGGCTCCCCGCCACCATCGTCCAGTGTGCCGCGGCGAATGCCGATCCCGGCACCGACCACGCCAATCGATGCTGCGAGAAGTCCGTTGAAGAACAAGCCAACAATGTTGACGCCGTCATCTTGAGCCATATTCACGATGACGCTGATGATCTGGGGGACGCCCCAGGCAATGAATGCCGCTGCCGCCCCGTGCATGAACGGTGCCTCTGGCGCACTGCGGCCAGCGACGGCTCCACCGATGATGAAACCCAGCACGATCAGAACAAGCGCGACGTACACCCAGTTGGACTGTTCGGTGCCGTAGTTGTCCTTGTCTCCGAGTACTAGGAGCATCACGATCGCGGGCACGATGCCAATGAGACTGCGCGAGACGCCTCGGAGAATGACGGAACTATCGAGGGCGCTCATCACAGGGCGCCTAGAGTATCGCCGATGCATGAGCTCGTCGGCACTGAGACGATGACGAATCTGTGGGAGGGCCTGGCTTCGGCCGCCACCACAGTGATGCTCGCTCGTCAACTCGCCGAACATGCCGATGTCGAGGGTCAACCTGAGGCTGCTGTTGCGTTACGGGCTCTTGCTGATCGAGAGACCGGCCTCGCTACTGGTTTGGTGGACTTCCTTGTTGAGGACGCCGACGGGCTGAGCGATGCAGCGGTTGCGTTAGCTCACATTCATGAGGGGCGTGGACCGGCTGCCGCGAAGTTTCGGAGCATGGCTGCCACTGCCCGAGACGAAGAACTTGACGAGGTCGGTGCATGGTTGGACAAGCTCGCCGATGCCCAGCACGATCACCAACAACGGCTAACCGTAGCCATCAACGGCCTACGGTAACGGAGGACTGATGAGCGCAATCGACAATGTGGGCGGATGGCCCACCGTGCTCGGGCGGCTTGCCAACGGCAACGACCTCAGCGCCGACGAGTGCCGTGCCGTTCTCAGCTCGATGCTCGCCGGGGAGGCAAGCGATGCGCAGATCGCGGCCTTCATTGTGGGCTTGCGGATCAAAGGTGAGACCGTCGACGAGATGATCGGCATGCAGGCGGCAATGATGGACGTCGTCGTCCCTGTCGCCGTGCCGGAAGACACAATCGACATCGTGGGTGCAGGCGGCGCCCCGAGTCGTCGCTCACACGCTTTGAACGTGTCGACGATGGCCTCGTTCGTGGCTGCTGGCGCGGGCGCCACCATCTGTAAACATGGAAATCTGAAAGCTTCGTCTACTTCTGGCAGCTTCGATCTTCTGGCCGAGCTCGATATCAACTTTGACCTGTCGCCGGATGAGCTCTCGGACCGAATCCGAGACATCGGTCTTGGCTTCGTCTTCGCCCGAGCTCACCACCCCTCAATGCGCCATGTAGGTCCTGTACGAGCCGAGCTCGGCATCCCAACAGTGTTCAATATCTTGGGTCCGCTATCGAATCCGGGCTGTGTTCGTCGTCAGGTGATCGGCACCGCCGACTGGAGCATCGCACGAAGGATGGCGGAGGTGCTCCAAGCGACGGGCTCGATCCGAGCGTTGGTTGTCCATGGCGAAGGCTCGCTCGACGAGTTGACCACGACGGGGCTATCCAAGGTCGTGTCCGTCGATGGCGACTCGATTACAGAGTATGAGATCGACGCTGTGGATCTCGGGTTGACACGGGTTACCGATGCCGACTTAGCCGGCGGCGACGCGGTCGCCAACGCCGTCATCACGACTGAACTCTTTGCCGGAGCTGACATTCCCGCTCGCGGAATCGTGGCGCTTAACGCGGCCGCCGGTCTCGTCGTGGCCGGGCTGGCCGACGATCTTGAAGCGGGTATCGTTATGGCGTTCGCGTCGATCGATGAGGGTCGAGCCAAAGCAAAACTCGACCAGCTGGTGGCGGCCGGCTGATCAGGGCTTCGCCGGGGCGAACGAACGCAGGCGCGGGAGCGGCTCAGCCAACACGCCGGTTACGGCATCGAGCTCGACACGACTGGCGTTCTTGTCCAGCCATTGAGCGATACAAAGAAGCTCGTCGGCCTGGCTTCGAGAGGGTGCTGCCAGGGGACCGTGGACGTTGCTGTCTTCCGGCACTCCTTTCCCACCGGCGAGCAAGGATGGTGTGTCCCCAATGGCTCCGCAGGCTGAGAGGAGCCCGTCGTCGAATTCTGCCCACGCGTTGCCGACCCTGAGCCGCACATGGCCCGCCCGGCGGACACGGTCGAAGTGCCGTTGGCGCTGCAAGATCGCCGACAACGCTTCGGCTCGATCGCGAACATCAGCAGCCTCCTCGTAGCGCTCCTCGGCGGCGAGTTCTCCGATTCGCTGCTCAAGTGGGGCCAGGAGTGTGCCAGGCCGGACCGTGAGCCCCTCGACCAGATCTTCGACGACATGGCGGTAATCGTCCTCGGAGGTGAAGCCGGAGCACGGACACGCCGCCACACCGAGCTGAGCCGATGTGCATGTCGACCCTTTGCAGGTTTTGGTGGATGGCTTGGTGCAACGACGGACTGGAATTGCCGTCTCGATGGCCTCGATGACCCGACGCGCTCGTTTTGCCGATGAAACCGGACCCAGATAGAGACCTCCATCGTCACGAACCTGCCGTACCACTGATAGCCGAGGAAATCGCTCGCCAAGCGTGAGTTTGATGTAAGGGTAGGCGGCGCTTCGGGTGCCCTGGCTGTTGAAGCGCGGTAGGTGTTCGTGGATCAGCCTGATCTCGAGCACTGCGGCTTCGAGGCCGTTTCGACAGACCCGATGATCGATGTGATGAAACTCACGAAGGAGTTGTGCGACCTTCCGACGTTGATCAGTAGAGAAGTAGCTCCGAACCCGGGAACGCAAATTCGAGGCCTTGCCGACATAGAGCACTTCGCCGTTACGTCCCTTGAATAGGTAGACGCCGGGGGCGCGCGGAAGCTTGTCGGTCAGTCGGAGCTTCTGAGCCTGTGCGTTGCCGGCCATCTTTGGAAGTGCCACCAGGTCATCGAGTCCGGTGACGCCGAGTGCCCCCACTCGTTCGAGCAGAACGTGCAGCAAGTCGCCGGTAGCGAGAGCGTCGTCGAGCGCTCGATGGCTTGGCCGGTGGCAGAGACGTAGACGGTCTGCCAGCGTGCCCAGCTTGCAGTTGGGAACCTCGGGCCCAATGAGACGGCGCGCAAGCGAGAGCGTGTCGACGGTGACGTTGGCGAGTCGCGGCCGCTGATCCCTCACGAGCGCGGCGTTGACAAAGGACACGTCGAACCTCACGTTGTGGCCCACCACAACAGCATCGCCGATGAAGTCGATGAGCGAGGGGAGAACCGTCTCAATACGTGGTGCCCGCATCACCATCGACTGGGTGATTCCGGTGATGATCGTGATCTGAGGCGGAATGGCACAACCCGGATCGACCAGTGTTTGATAGGTGCCAAGGCACTCGCCGCCCTGCAGTTTCACGGCACCGATCTCGGTGATGTAGCAATCGTTGGCGCTGCCGCCCGTGGTCTCGAGGTCAATCACCACGAACGTGACCTCGTGCAACGCCGTGCCCAGGTCATCAAGTGTGCGCTGACTGGGAGGAAGCGTATTCGGCGTTTGGGTGGCGACAGGAGCCGCAAATGCGTGTCTGGTCAAGGTTGTCTACTGTGACCGAACGAATGTTCGTCGTCAAGAGCTCATCGGACGAGATCGCTCAATGTGTGAGTCGCTCGATCACCTCATCGGGGTTGACGTCGGTACTGTCACGAAACTCGGCCAGCCGGGCGTAGACGTCGGCAGCTGCTTCATGGAAACCGGCTGGCAGGCCGACGGAATCCAGCGTGGCGGCGATCTCTCGCATCTCTGCCTCAAATCGCCAGGCCTTGGGAGCAGACCCGACAGCGGCGCGTCGGAGTTGTTCAGACAGGTGAGGAAGCATGGTCTGCCATGCGTGGTCGAGTCCCTCCGTGACGCCCTCGGCCGTGGCCATTGCTCGTACCGCGAGCAAAAGAGCCGAGGATCCCTTCGTCCAACCGGCGAACGCCATCTTTGTTGCTGAGGCTCCGCCGATTGGCGCATCGAGCACGACCGTCTCTACGGGTGTGCCGTCGAACAGCCTGGCGACAGTGGCTACGTCGTTTGCGTCTCCCGACAGATACAACAGATTTCGGGCACCGCCTCGCACTGGTGGCCCAATGATGCCCCCATCGACCATCGTGGCTCCGGCACCAGCGATGGTCGATGCAGCCCCCCGCGCCGAATCTGGTGACACCGCATTGGCATCAACGAACAGTCCTGTGAAGCCGGCATCTGCGACTTGGTGAGCGACATCGCCAGCAAATTCGGGTGGACAAACAGACAAGACGACTTCCGCACCCATGACCCCTGTTGCGATGTCATCCATGGCAGCGAAACCATCGGCCTTGGCTCGCTGGTGCGTGGAATCGCTACGATCTGCGGCGACCCAACGAACCTCATGACCATTGGTGATGAGCACTGCGCCCAGCGAACTGCCCATGGCCCCTGGATGAAGCAAGAGAACTCTCATGGCTAGAGCATTGCATCCAAGTGGGCCGCTCACGTCTCCAACTCATCAGGTCGGTGTCGCGAGTCCGGCGGTGGACGGGTCAGTTCGGGACTGTCATACGCCATCCGTAGTGTCTGACTCATGGCCCGATCTTCCCATCTCAGCCTCGTCCCCGAATCGGTCGAGAACCTCGCCCTCACCATCGACTGTGAGGAATGCGTGGTGCAGTTCACCGATGCCTGCGATGACTGCGTTGTCAGTTATCTGATCGAACGCGAACCGGGAACCCCCGTGATGTTCGATGACGATGAGCGCCATGCCATCGATCTCCTTGCCGACGCTGGTCTGGTCCCCCCATCGCGGTTCCGAAGCCGCGATGTTGGATAAATCCGCCGTTCTGGCTTGCCTGATGCGCATCATGGCAGGGTGGTTGCGTCAGTTGAGGATCTCCGAACGCTCGGACTTCAAGCCGGGCTGTGTGCTGTCGGCGTATGCGCGTCTGATCCATTCCCAGAAATCCAGGCCACGATTGAGGCTCGACGTGACCAGGGTCTTCACGCCAGAATGCAGTTCACCTATCGCAACCCGGCGCGGTCTACGAATCCACAACGAACGCTTCCTGGGGGTCAGCGTCTGATCGTCGGCGCCTACGACTATCAGCGGCAGCGGCCAGATCCGCCACAAGACCAGCCGCTTGGACGGGTGGCGGCGTACTCGTGGGAAGATCACTACGCCACCCTTCGCGTCGCACTTGAAGAAATCGCCCAGCCCCTGAGGCAAGAGGGTTATCAGGCTGTTGTGCTAGCTGACCAGAACCATTTGGTCGACCGGGGTGCCGCCTACCGGGCTGGGATTGGTTGGTGGGGCAAGAGCACCAACATCCTCGTTCCCGGCGTGGGAAGTCTCGTGGTGCTCGGGTCGGTACTGACCGACGCGCCGATTGAACTAGCGGATGCTCCACACATCGCAGATGGGTGCTCAAGCTGCACGAAGTGTCTCGACGGTTGCCCGACTGGAGCCATCATCGCTCCTGGGGTGATTGATGCACGACGTTGCCTCGCATGGCTTGTCCAGGACGAGGGGATTTTCCCCGTCGAATACCGAGCCGCTCTCGGTGATCGCATCTATGGCTGCGACGAGTGTCAGGACGTATGTCCACCGAACCAGATCCGCCAACGCCGTCCATCGAACGCAGGTGCCGCTGGAGCTTGGGTTCCGCTCCTCGATCTTCTCGAGGCCGACGACTCAGAAATCCTTGATCGATACGGCCGGTGGTACATCCCGAAGCGGGAGCCGAACTATCTGCGTCGCAACGCTCTTCTGGCGCTTGCCAACGCCGAGCAACATCGAGCAACGCCACGAACAGGCGCAGTCATCGAAACCCATCTGCGCCACCGGTCTGCGATGGTGCGAGCCCATGCAGTGTGGGCCGCAAGAGCCCTCGGCCTCGCACATTTGCTAGACATCGTCGCCGACGACACCGACGCTGACGTTCTCGTCGAGCTCGCTCGCCCCTAGGGTCGTCGCCGATGGCTCGCCACCTTCTCGTCACCAACGACTTCCCGCCCAAGATCGGCGGCATCCAGAACTATCTTTGGGAGTTGTGGCGCCGTCTCCCCGCCGACGACGTGGTCGTGCACACCACCCCCTATGCCGGCACCGATGAATGGGATGCCAGCCAGGCCTACACGATCGTTCGTAGCCGTGAGCCATGGCTGCTGCCGCAACCAGTCCTGATCCGTCGGGTGAACGCGCTTGCTCGGGAGTGCGAGGCAGAGGTGGTCATCATCGACCCCGCAGTCCCTGCAGGGCTGATCGGCCCGCATCTTGATCTGCCCTACGGCGTGGTGCTCCACGGCGCTGAG
The DNA here is from genome assembly GCA_018699415.1 of Acidimicrobiaceae bacterium. Lineage (GTDB taxonomy): Bacteria > Actinomycetota > Acidimicrobiia > Acidimicrobiales > Aldehydirespiratoraceae > JAACCU01. The sequence continues at coordinate 58,707 of JABIQM010000238.1, read as the reverse complement.
GTCACGATCCCGGGACGTCTCCCGGTTAGCCGTCAACTTCTCAACCGGGTCTTACGCGGAGCGGTGGGCGTCGTTGCTGCCGGCGGCTACCCAGCAGACGAGGGTGAGCGTTCGTTGGGTCAACGGCTGCCAACCACGATTATCCCCCCTGGTGTCGACACCGAACGCTTCCGGCCGATCGAACCCGAAGCTCGCCGAGCCGTCCGAACTCGGCTGGGCCTCGACAGGGATGCGCCGCTGGTGCTGTCGGTTTCCCGCTTGGTTCCTCGCAAAGGCATGGTCACGCTCATTCGCGCCTCGGTGGAAGTGCAGCGGCGCCAGCCCGACGTGCAGTTCGCCATCGCAGGCACCGGTCGCCATGAAGCCGATCTCCGCAAGCTCATCGATGACCTTGATGCTCCAGTCACGCTTCTTGGTCGGGTGAGTGATGACGACATCCCTGACCTCTACGCAAGCGCCGATGTCTTCTCGATGCTCTGCCGAAGCCGCTGGGGTGGGCTCGAACAGGAAGGCTTCGGCATTGTCTTCGTCGAGTCAGCATCGTGTGGTGTTGCTCAGGTCGCCGGCCGTAGTGGGGGAGCTCATGAGGCTGTGGCCCACGATGAGACTGGGTTGATTGTGGATGACCCCGAGGATCATCACGCAGCGGCACAGGCCATTGCGGATTTGCTCGACGACCCGAACCGACGCCACGCCATGGGCGCAGCTGGTCGCCGGCGAGCAGAGGTGGAGTTCAGTTACGACGTCCTTACCAACCGTCTCCAAGGAGCAATCAACGCAATGGTCAACCAATGAACGTGATCCCTGAGCCTGGGGGCGAACTGATCCGCGCTGGTTGGATCGGCACGCTCGTCTTTGTTGTGACTGCGGTGATCGCCACGATCGACCCCGATGACCTTGGGTGGCCTGGGATTATCGTCTCTCTCGTCCTTTTCGCTGCGGGGGCAGTTGCGATGCTCATGGCATTCTTCACCGCCGTTGAACGCAGCCGCACCCAAACAATCGCCGTCGGCGGCCTCTATTTCGGTGCCGGCAGCACGCCACGAATCATCCGCTGGCACCTACTTGGTGCTACTGCGATCCAACTCCTGGTTGGGATGACTACCGCTTCGATCAGACCCTTCACTGTCGTGGCGTTCGGCACCCTGGTACCGATCTTTGGCCTAGGCTTGATGGGGCTATGGACGGCCCGCCACGGGCAGTTTCCCGAGCGTGAGCCCGATCCCAAACGGTGAGCGGTCAGGGGTAGCGGCGTTGCTAAGATCAGACTTGTTAGGGTCCTCCCGCAACCACCACGGAACGAGGCGACATGGTTGATCAGGCCACCGAGCGCACGACGATCGCGGCATCGCCCGACGAGTGTTATGCCGCAGCGATCGATTTTGAGCGCTACCCGGATTGGGCCTCCGACGTCAAAATGGCACGGATCCTCTCGCGAGATGACGAGGGCCGAGCAGTCGACGTTGAGTTCCGTGCCGCCGCTATGGGTCGATCAACGACCTACACGCTTCGTTACTTCTACGGCTCGAATCCACTGCGCCTTGCATGGCGCTTGCAACGAGGGGACATCACCCGTCGACTTGATGGCGAGTACGAATTTCTCCCCGTTGCCTCCGACTCTGGATCGACCGAAGTCGTGTACCAACTCGCCGTTGACCTCTCCGTTCCGCTCCCCGGGTTCGTGAAGCGTCGAGCTGAGGCTCGCATCATGCACACTGCTCTTGACGACTTCACCCGGTTCGTGGAGGGCGCGAGCAGATGACCAAGGCATCGGCATCGGATCCCGATGCTGATCCTCTGGCTGCGGTCCGCCAGGCGGCAGGCGATGTTGTGGCAGCTCTGGCCGGGTTCGTCGAAGCTGCCCGTGACGTGGTTGACGACCCGGGATCATTCGCTGCCGTCATCGACCGTAGTCGTTGCGCCGTCGAGAATCTTTTTGGTGCAGGTACGACTATCTCTGATGATGGCGGTGAGTCGCCGAGCCACTGACAACCTGACGGTGGGAGTCGATGGCTGCGCGTGATTCAGTCAAGATCCCAGTTGCGGCTGCGCTCGACGGCTCGCCGCCAACGGGTGTAGTCGCGTTCCGCGACTAGACGGTCGCTCACCGGGGTGAACGTGGCATCGGCCACCCAGTTGGCGGCGACCTCGGCGGGGGAGTCCCAGACACCTTCGGCGAGGCCAGCGAGATAGGCCGCGCCCAGCGCTGTGGTTTCAGCTACCGCAGATCGGTGTACAGATACATCCAGCTGGTCGGCTTGGATCTGGAGCAGCAGGTCCATGGCTGACGCCCCACCGTCGACCCGTAAATCGGTGACTCCAGTGCCACTGGCACCGGCCATAGCACCCACGACATCACGGGTCTGGAACGCCATTGCTTCAACCGTGGCTCGGGCGATTTCGGCGCGGCCAGTACCTCGGGTGAGGCCAACGATCGTGCCGCGAGCCCGAGGATCCCAGTAGGGACTGCCGAGCCCGGCGAGTGCAGGAACAAAGACGACACCGCCGCTGTCGGCGACAGAGCGGGCCAGCGGTTCGGTCTCGCAGGCATCGTTGATGAGCCCGAGTCCGTCGCGCAACCACTGGATGGCTGCACCGGTGACGAAGATCGCGCCTTCGTAGGCGTAGGTGGTCTCGATGCCGTTGGTGCCGTCGAGATCCCACGCAATCGTCGTGAGTAGGCCTTCAACGGGTTCAGGGCATTTGGTGCCGACATTCATGAGGACGAATGAGCCGGTGCCGTAGGTATTTTTTGCTTGACCCGGTTCGAAGCAGGCCTGCCCGAACAGTGCGGCCTGTTGGTCGCCGGCAATTCCGCTCACCGGTATTCCCGCGCTGATGGGAAGGCCGGCGGTAGTGACACCGAAGCGACCCGACGACGGCCAAACCTCGGGGAGAGCGCTCATCGGCACACCAAGCAATGAACAGATCTCCTCGCTCCAACACCCGTTTCTGATGTCATAGATCAGGGTTCGGCTGGCGTTGGTGGCGTCGGTGAGGTGGGCACCTCCGGTGAGCTTCCAGACAAGCCAGGAATCGATTGTGCCAAAGGCGAGATGCTCGTCGGCTTCGACCCCGCCTTGATTGAGCAGCCACTCGATCTTGGTTCCCGAAAAATATGGATCGAGCACAAGTCCCGTGGTCTCTCGAACCAGTGGTAGGTGCCCTGCATCCTGCAGAGCTTCGCAGCGCGCAGCAGTGCGACGATCCTGCCAGACGATGGCTGAGTGTCTTGGCTCGCCCGTTCGCTTGTCCCACAGCACGACGGTCTCGCGCTGGTTGGTGATCCCGATGGCAGCGATGGGTTGAGTGTTGGCGGCCGTCAACTCTGCCAGGGTGCCAACAACGGCATCCCAGATCTCGTTTGCGTCGTGCTCAACCCAACCCGGTTTCGGAAAGTGTTGGGCGAACTCGCGATACGCGAACCCTAGAGGCATCCCCGACTCGTCGACGGCGAATGAACGTACTCCGGTCGTGCCGGCGTCGATAGCAATCACAACTCCCACGAATCGGGACTGTATCGTCAACCACTTAACCATGGTCGGTAGGTTCGAACCGGGCTCGATTGGAGCAACGAGATGCGAGTTGGTGTCCTCACCGGTGGCGGTGACTGCCCTGGTCTTAATGCCGTGATCCGTGCAGTGGTTCGAAAGGCTGAACGCGAACTCGGGGCCGAGGTCCTCGGCTTTCTCGATGGCTGGAGCGGGTTGCTCGACGACCAAAGCATGGAACTCACGGTCGCGAACTGCCGCGGCATTCTGCCGCGTGGTGGCACGATCATCGGCACGAGCAGATATCAACCCTTCATGTTTCCCGATGGCATGGATCGGGTGCGCGCCACAATGGAGAGGCGCGAGGTTGATGCGCTCGTGGTGATTGGCGGCGAGGGAACCCTGTCAGCGGCGAGTCGCGTCTATGAGGAGGGTATTGCGCTCGTTGGTGTGCCTAAGACGATCGACAATGATATTGATTGCACCGAGCGCACCTTCGGTTTCGACACAGCTGTCCAAATCGCCACGGATGCGATCGATCGACTCCACACCACGGCTGAGTCCCACAATCGCGTCATGGTCGTTGAGGTCATGGGTCGCCACGTGGGCCACATCGCCACCTGGGCCGGGATCGCGGGTGGGGCCACGGTCACCCTGGTGCCCGAGGAACCCTTCGACATCGGCGAGGTTTGTAAGGCGCTCACTCGACGCCACGAACGCGGGCCTTATGCTTCCATTGTGGTCGTGGCCGAAGGAGCCCTCCCCAAAGAAGGCACGCTCGAGATCAAGGAGCCTGAGGTCGATCAATATGGCCATAAACGTCTCGGCGGCATCTGCAATGTCGTTGCCGCAGAGATCGAGGCCCGCACCGGTTACGAGACGCGGGTCACGGTCCTCGGCCATGTTCAACGTGGCGGTACGCCAACATCACTGGATCGGGTGTTGTCGACCTGGTTCGGAGTCGCAGCGATAGAGGCAATCGCCGATGGCGACTTTGGCAAGATGGCTGCGTTCCAGAACGGTGAGGTTGTGCGTGTCGAACTCGCGAAGGCAACTGCCAACCTCAAGTACACCAGTCCGGAACTCCTCCGCACTGCTCGTACCTTCTTCGCCTGAGCGGTTGATCACTCCGACGGTTCCTCCGGTACCAGGGTCGTCGTCGCCGGAGCAGTCGTTGTCGTGATCTCGATATCGGGATCGTAGTTTTGATAATCAGAGATCCTGAGTAGGCCGTCAGAGTCTCCTTCCTCGGTCTGTGTCGGCACCGGAATATTGTCGCCGTCGTAGAGCAGACGAACTGAGGAGATTTCGTCGAATCGACTGGTCGTGTACACAAGCTGAGCCGCAGTGTCACGGAGGATGTCGGCATCGATGTCGAGGGGGTCGGCGATGCTGTCATCTTCGTTGGTGGCGATGATGTCGATGATGATGATCGTGCCGTCCCGGCTGGCCGCGGTGAGCGTGAACTCGGTTGCCGGGTTGAACCATGCTCGCTCAGCCTCTTCGTTGGTCGGGATACCTTCGCCAAAGAGAACGGCGAGGCGCGTAAACAAGCTGGCGTTCTGATCGACGTCTCGTTCGACAGCAACCACGACTTGGCGTTCGCCTTGTGAACCGATCAGAAAATACTCGAGAGTTGCGGTGAGGGGGGTGGGGTGCATCGACGTTGTGGTGGTGCTCGCAACATCAGTGCGCAGATTGTCGCCCAGCGCTTCGGGATCGATCCGCACAGCTGTCTCGTCGCTGGGCAACGCACAACTCGCCAGAATCGCTAGCAGCACACTGAGCATGGCGCCGATGCGTCTCACGCGTACTCCTCCCCAAAGTCGTCGAGCTCCCCAACGGGAAGCATCACCACAAACCGGGCTCCGCTGCCTCCATCGCGGCGGTCCTCGACCCAAATTTGGCCACCGTGAAGGCCGACGTGCTCGGCGACGAGAGAGAGTCCCAAGCCAGAGCCCGAGCCGGCACCTCGGCGGCCGCCCGCACTCCCTCGTGAGAACCGATCGAAGATGATGTTTCGCTCGTCGGAGGTAACGCCAGGTCCCTCATCTTCGACGGCCAACAGAATCCACTCAGCTCGAGCCTGTAGCTCCACCAGTGTCTGGCCGGCACCATATTTGGCGGCGTTATCGAGGAGGTTCGCCACGACTTGAGCGAGCCTGCGCTTATCGCCTTTGATCACAAGGTGCTTGAGGTCATGCGTGTCGATTTGAGCATCGGGATAGGGGCTATGGGCGACCACTTGGCGAACGAATTCGACCACGTCGAGAGGCTCGGCATCGAGAGAGGCGGTGCCAACGTCGTAGCGGCTGATCTCAAGGAGGTCTTGGACGAGAATGGTGAAGCGGTCGACATCGTCTGTGAGGAGATTGAGGGCTGTCTGGTTGCGAGACGAGAACTCATCACGGCTGTTGTTCAGTACTTCGATCGAGGCGTTGAGTGTCATGAGCGGGGACCGGAGTTCGTGACTGACCTCTGACGCGAAACGACCGTCACGCGAAATGCGATCTTCTAACGATTTGGCCATGGCGTTGAACGACGCGCTGAGCGAGGCGAGGTCGGCGTCTGCCGGTGGGGTGAGACGGGTGTCGAGTTCGCCGGCGGCGAGGGACTCCGCAGCCTCACGGAAGTTGCCCAAAGGCGTGAGCGTGCGCCGAGATGCCCATGATCCCAGGGATGCCGCCAGCATTGTCGAAGCAGCAGCGACAATCGTCATGATGATCGTGAGGGTGTTGAGCATCTCCTCAACGTCGTTGGTGAGGGCTGCCTCGTAGTACGCCGCATCGACGCCAGGCATCGGGATGCCAGTCACGATGGCGGGCTTGTCTCCGAGTCGTGTCCGGATACGGGCAGCGAAGCCGGCTTGGACCTGATCGACGAGCGCCTTAGGAACGTTGTCCTCGCTGAACACGAGCGGCGTGCCCGCTGTCCAACTTTCGTTGAACCGCAGAAGCGGGAGAGACCGGTCGGTGATCGTGAGCGAATCGAACACCACGGTAAGCGCCTCAGGGTCTGTCTCATCGGTCAGACGGCCGGCAACGCGGTCTGCGTTTCGCAGCACCACGGCAAGCGACCGCTCTTCGCGATCGTTCACCAGATTTTGGCGAGCGATCGTGAGGGTGGAGACCGCAATGGTGACAGATAGCAGTAGGCCACCTAGGGCGAAAAGCAGGGTGATCCGAGCTCGGAGTCCGAGTCGCGCCCAAAAGGATCGCATGATGGCTCAGGTCTGAAGCTTGTAACCAAGGCCCCGCACAGTGACGACATAGCGGGGATTGGCGGCGTCGGGCTCGATTTTTGTGCGAAGGCGACGAATATGTACGTCGACAAGCCGACCATCGCCGAAGTACCCATAACCCCAGACACGCTCGAGGAGAACCTCTCGGCTAAAGACTCGGCCTGGGTTGGCCGCAAGCTCGACCAGCAAGCGGAACTCCGTCTTGGTGAGGTGGACCTCGTCACCATCAACTCGAACCACGCCCTCGTCGGGGATGACCTCAAGATCACCGAACACCATCTGTGGCGCATCTGGCTCGGAGGTGCGAGCTCGGCGAAGCAGCGCACGAATACGGGCTGACAGCTCCTTGGGGGCAAAGGGCTTGGTGAGGTAGTCATCGGCCCCTGCTTCGAGACCGGCCACGACGTCATGGGTGTCGGCACGCGCGGTAACCATCACGATTGGAACGTCGCTGACGCGTCGAATCGACCGGCATACGTCGAACCCATCGATACCAGGGAGCATGATGTCGATCAAAACAACATCAGCTGCCTTGCGGGTGAACGCGTTGAGTGCTTCCTCGCCGCTGTCGGCTTCTTCGACCTCCCAGCCTTCGTCTTCGAGCGCGAGTTTCACCGCGGTGCGAATCCGCTCGTCGTCTTCCACCGTGAGAATCCGAGTACCCATTACAGTGATGCTGCCAGATTCGCAGCCGTCGCGCGTGGCGCGGCGGTGGGAAATACGTCAGGCGGTGTTGGCACCGGAGCCATCGACCAAGGCGAAAAACTCCGTGGCGATGCCTGGCGCGGCAGCCACAAAGGCCCCACCCTGTGGTTGCCGGTTCTGCACCGTGGCTCCCGCCTCGACTGCGATTACTGCACCCGCAGCGGTATCCCATGTGCCGAGCCCTCGCTCGTAGTAGGCGTCGACCCTTCCACAAGCCACGGAACAGAGATCCAGCGCAGCACCGCCAAAGCGGCGGATGTCGCGGACCTCTGGGAGCAGGATCGTCAAGGCCTGGGCTTGCGCTCGGCGACGTTTAGCCTCGTAGGAGAAACCTGTGGCGATGAGGGCAGTGCCTAGATCAGCTTTCGTGCTGACGTGAATGGGGAGGCCGTTACGGGTGGCGCCGCCGCCTTGCACCGCTCGGAATCGTTCGTCGCGAATGGGGTCATGGACAGCCCCAATCAGGTCGATGTCGTCGACGCGAGCTGCGATCGAGATTGAAAAGCCAGGAATGTCGTAGAGAAAGTTGGTAGTGCCGTCAATCGGATCGATCACCCAGACGACACCAGTTTCCGATGGACGGGAGGAGCCCTCCTCGCCGAGAAAGCCGTCAGCGGGTCGAAGCGCTGTGATCGTGTCGGTGATGGTGGCCTCGCTCCATGTGTCCATCTCGGTGACCATGTCAGTGATCGAGGACTTGGTAGCAACAGAGATGTTTGACCGAACGTCGGGGTCCGCGAGGCGAGGGACAACCTGATCAAGCGCAGCGTCCGCAACCGACATGAGTTCGGCAAGGTCGATCATTCGGATGCCTCTTGAGCCTGAATGGTTTCCCATTCGGCCATGGCCCGCAGCGCGAGTACCGCCACGATGGCTACACCGAAGGCGGCACCAGCAGCGCTGAGTACGCCCACAATGCCGGCGGTGGTAGCACAGCCATCCTCACACTGAAGATCCATGACGGCGTAACCGATCAGGCCCCCGCAGAGACCCGCCACAATGATGGCGAGAAGAGCAAGAACGCGCGCCAAAACAGGAGGTGCCGCGGACTCGGTGGGTGGTGTGGACGGCGAAGTAGAGGGACCCGAAGACATTGTTCGGGAGCCTATCCAGCCGGAGGTGTCCTGCCGGAGGTGGCGCGGCCCCTAGAATTCTTAACCTGTGAGAATCCTTGTCGTTCTCCCCACCTATGACGAAGCAGCGAATATCGAAGAGGTGCTTCATCGACTTCATGCAGCGGTACCTGATGCCCATGTCCTGATCGTCGATGACGCGAGCCCTGACGGCACCGCTGATCTGGCGGAGAAGATCGGAGCGGAGCTGAGCGGCGAGGGTGGGCGTAGGTATGTAGAGGTCTTGCGTCGGCCATCGAAGTCAGGGCTTGGTTCGGCGTATCGCGAAGGTTTTCGGCATGGGTTGATCAACGGTTTTGACGTAATGGTCGAAATGGACTCCGATCTTTCCCACGATCCAGCGGTTCTCCCAACGCTGCTACAGGCGGTTGACGACGGCGCCGATCTTTCGATTGGTAGTCGCTATATTCCGGGCGGGTCGATTCCCGACTGGTCTTGGCACCGTCGAGCTCTGTCCCGCTGGGGAAACCGCTATGCAGGGTTTGTCCTTGGCAACGACATTGCCGACTCCACCTCGGGTTTCCGTGCCTACCGCTCGAGTATTCTTGCTCTTGTTGACTTCCACGCTATGCGCGCCGAGGGTTACGGGTTTCAGATCGAGATGGCGTACCGGGTGATGACATCTGGCGGCAACATCCAGGAGGTTCCGATCGCTTTCGTCGATCGAATCCGTGGCACGTCGAAGATGTCAGGCTGGATCGTGATCGAAGCATTGGTGCTCGTGACGTGGTGGGGCGTGCGCGATCGTCTGCTAAAGGTCCGTCGCTGACTGCCGATAAAAGAGCATGGAACGTGACGCCGGCATCCTCATAGCGCCTCTTCGGTTGGGCCACCTTCTTCGCGAAGCCCGAGAGACCGCTGGTCTCAGCTTGGAAGATCTTGGAGCTCGTAGCGATCTGACAGTCGTGGATCTTGACGATCTCGAGCACGGTCGGCGCCTTGTCGATGACAAGCTGCTCGAAGAGTTGATAGGGCTCTACGGCGTAGAGGACGCTGCCCTAGTCCCTGAACGAAGCCGATTGATCATCGATCTCGATGAGGGTCGAATTTCGGCCGCTGAATCAGACATCAGTATCGGCAAGATGAGCGGCCCAGATGCTGTCCTTTCTCGCTACCTGGCTCTGGTCTACCGGATGCGTCAGCTACCGATTGGCTCACCAATCGGGTTACGCGACATTGATCTCGGCGTCCTGTCGACCGCTCTTGAACTCGACACCACCGATATTGAGGCTCGCCTCGAGCGACTCATAGCGTCTGAGGACGAGATCGAACTCGACCAGCTGCGCTTGCGTCACAGGCTTCTACTGCCAGTGGCCGGCGTGGTGATCGCAGCGACTGCTGCTGGCGTGTTGGTCCTCGTCGCCGAGAACGAGACTGCACCGCGAGGCGTGCCGAGTATCGCAGCTTCGATGGTTGAGACCGACTTGGGCAACGGCGCTGTTGTTGCCGGGGCTCCGATGGTTGAGACGGACTTGGGCAACGGTGCTGTTGTGGTCGAAGCTCCCACGGTAGTATCCGATATAGGTTCGGGTGGAGTGGTCGTCGAGAACACTAGTTCCGGCTGAAACACGAACTGCGCGAGGTAGCGCTGCCATCGCGGGAGCTGTAGTGGCATGCTTGCATGCATGCGTGAATGGAAGGTCGCTGGAGGGTTGCTCGCCGATGAGCGAGGCCTGCTTCTCGTGGCTAATACTCGCCGGAACGGATCGATTGACTGGACGACACCCGGTGGCGTGATCGATGAGGGCGAGTCGCCGATCGAAGCACTTGGTCGCGAAGTGGCTGAGGAGACAGGTCTCTACGTGCCCTGCTGGGAACGTCTCTGTTGGACCGTGTCCGTTGAGTTCATTGAGATGGAGATGAGTCTCGATGTCGAGGTTCACCTCGCCGAGTCCTTCGAGGGGAAGCTCGACATCGATGATCCAGACGGCATCGTTACCGCAGCCGAGTTCGTTGATCGACAGGGTGTGGTCGATCGACTAACGGGAGCATCGCTGTGGGTCGCAGAGCCGCTTCATGAGTGGGTGGCCGGGCCATGGAACGATGTTCGCCACTATGACTATGTGGCCCGTGGGAGCCGATCATCAGAACTGCGGGCTGAGCGCCGAAACCCGTGAGCGAGACTCGACTCGACGGCCGACCACCCGATGGCACGCTGGGGTTCTTACACGTCGATATGGATGCGTTCTTCGCGGCGGTGGAGATTCGTCGTCATCCCGAGTTGCTCCACGAGCCTGTTGTTGTGGGTGGCACCGGCGAGCGAGGCGTGGTCGCCGCTGCAAGCTATGTGGCTCGATCATTTGGGATCTACTCGGCGATGCCGAGCGCACACGCTCGCCGTTTGTGCCCACATGCTGTGTTCCTTCCCGGTGACCATGCCCACTACGCAGAGGTCAGCGAACGTGTCATGGCCATCTTCCATGACGTCACGCCGCTGGTCGAGCCGCTATCTATGGATGAGGCTTTCCTCGACGTTCGCGGAGCTCTCCACGGCGAAAACATCGCTCCCCAGATTGCTAAAGCGGTTCGTAGCCGAGTGTTCGAGACAGAGCAACTCACATGTTCCGTTGGCGTGGCGACAAACAAGTTTCTGGCAAAACTTGCCACCGAACAGGCAAAGCCCCGACCAAGCGCGACCGGCCCCGTGTTCGGGTCGGGGATCCACGTGATCGACGCCGGGGCCGAACTCGACTTTCTGCACCCGTTGCCGGTACGTGACCTGTGGGGCGTAGGCCCAGCCACCGAAGCGAAGCTGTCAAGGATGGGAATCGAGACGGTGGGGGACCTGGCCGTTCAACCTGAGCATCACCTCACCGGAGCGCTCGGCAACGCTGCGGGGTTGCACCTGCACCGCCTTGCTCATGCTCGTGATGAGCGCCCTGTTGAGGTGGGCCGTGAGGCGAAGTCCATCGGCCATGAGGAGACATTTCGAAAGGATCTGACCGATCGGGATCGTTTGGGTCGCCAGCTCATTCGGATGGCAGATGCAGTTGCGGGCCGCTTGCGCGACGCCGACCTCGCCGGTCGCACACTCACTGTGAAGGTTCGGTTCGCTGACTTTACGACCATCACTCGATCGAGCACACTGAGCGAACCCCTCAACGGAGGTCTCGCCATCGCCAGGGCAGCGGAGCGGCTACTCGACACTGTTGACATTGAGGCAGGCGTTCGACTGCTGGGGGTGAGCATGAGTCAGCTAGCTCAGCCCATAGCGGAACAATTGAGCCTTGACGATCTCGTTGGTGGCAGTTGGAGCGACGCCGACGACGTCGTTGGTGAAATTCGCGGGCGATTCGGTGGCGATGCGATCGGGCCAGCGACCCTGTCGCGCCCCGGAACCGGACTATCTCGAATGAAACAAGGTCAACGACAATGGGGACCGGATCAAGATCTGTGACATCACCGCGTTGTTGTAGGCGTCACGCTGTGCGAAGCTAGAGCGAAGCGTGTTGACCACAAGGAGGTTCTCGTGCCCCTGAGCGAGGACGAACAGCGCATTCTCACCGAGATTGAGGATCATCTGTATGAATCTGATCCCGCGCTCGCTCGCGAGGTGGCGGAGACCACTGTCTATACGCACGCGTTCCGCAATCTCAAGTGGGCGGCCTCGGGCTTCACCGTCGGTGTAGGGCTCATGGTCATCATGCTGTCTGTCCATTTCGCGATCGCTTTCATCGGCTTCCTGCTCATGCTCGGCAGCTTGTTGTGGTTCGAACGCAATCTCCGTCGACTTGGTCGTGTTGGCCTCGAGCAGATGACCTCCACGATGCGTGGCGGCGGGGGACTACGCGACGTCTTGGGCGGCGCCGGCGTAAAGATGCGTGACCGATTTAACCGGCCCGAAGAACCGCCGTCTCAATAGGCGCCGAGATTCGCCCGAGCGCTAATTCCAGCGAAGGTTGCGAGGGTTGATCGCCGCCATTGCCACACGGCGTCGACCAGCATGGTGGTGGCAGACGATCTCAATTTGGCGAGCAGCATCCTGTGCCTGCAGCGCCAGACTCACCAGGTCGTTGGTGTTGGTATAGCGAAGAACTGTCATCGCGCTGGCGAGGTCCCACACAGGACCAAGGGCGAACCGAAAACGGTCGGAGCGGTGGGCGAACTCGATTGGCGTTTCCTGCGGAACTGGGGCAACCCCCAGTAATGCCAGCGCCACACATGCATCGTCCCAGGCGAGTTCGCCGCGACCCACCGGATCTGCTGCGACGCGACTGATCCGCCGTCGACGCCGAATAAATCTGATTATTGGCACAATGCCGATGGTGATCGCAAGGGCGAGTGTGACGGTGAAAACACCGATGAGTATCCGCCCGACATTGATGCCGCCTGAGGTTTTGTCGCCGATGATCGCAGCAGGCGGTGTGGTGGGCGTTGACAGATCGAACTCATCGAGCGAGCCGTTGAGCCCGTCGAGGCTGGTTGCGTCGGGAATGCTGGTCGCCCCAGATGGCTCGAACCCATCGGCATTGTTTGGGTCATCGTTGAAGTTGAGCTGCGCCGGAGCCAGACCGGTGATATCGGCGTTGTGGGATGGGCCGCGACCCGGCGTCGGATCCATGACGATCCAGCCGACACCAGAAAAATACAGCTCTGGCCAGGCGTGAGCATGCTCGCCGCGGACAACGTACTCGCCTCGCTCGGCATCGAACTCACCCCAGGTGAAGCCAACGGCAATCCGTGTGGGAATTCCGATGGATCTGGCCATAGCGGCGAATGTGGACGCGAATTGTTCGCAATATCCCCGACGCACGTTCAGGAAGTCTTCGATCGTGTTGATCGAGTGGCCGCTTGCCACATTGAGGTCGTAGGCAAATGAGTTTGAGTCCACGAAGAAGCTCTGGAGCAGGCGAACGCGCTCGTAATCGGTTGCGGCGCTGGCCGTGATTCTTTCGGCTTCGCCGGTCACCCAGTCGGGCCAGCAGCGGGTGACCTCGTCATCGGAGTCACACACAGGAGGCAGGGAAGTGTGCGCGGTGACGAATTCGGCGTCGAGGCCGGCGGTGGCGTTAGCGGGGAGTGACTCTGGTGTGTAGTTGGGAACCGCTGACTCAATCACGTAGGTGAAACCCCGTCCGGCTGCCTCTGCTGACTCTCGGGTGACGACGAGAGCGCCTGTTGCTTGCTCGTACTCGAGATCAATACCCGAGGAGTCGATGACGGTGCTGACCTCGTATGCGGCCGGCATGTATATGTTGGCGAGACTCAGTGTTGTGATCGTTTGGCGAATCGTGGTCCGGGGCGTCGAGTCTGGAATATTGCTGCCGACGCGGCCGCGAGCCTCCGCAAAGTTGCTCTTGCGCTTCCAGGTGGTGCCGTCGAAATCGGTGAGTGCCATGAGACGCCAGTAGTGCTGACCGGCTTGTGGGTCATCGACACGGACTGAAAACATCTCGAAGTTGGATTGGTTGACGAGCGACGCTCCGATCTCGACCAGTGGACTCACAACCTGACGGGTCTGGGGTCCGTCGTCCCACTCGGTGGGATCAAGTACCCCTTCTCCCGCGTTGGGAAATGCTGGGCCTGCGACGACGCCGATACCCAGGGCTAGGGCGGTGGCGACAGTGCCAACGCGCAGCGTTGTACGTACGCCATTCCCCGTGCCGGAAGCGATCCAGACTTCTTCTCGAACCCGACGGGCGGCGCGCATCGCGAGCAAGACAGCGGCGACTGCGGCTGCGTAGATCGCACCGTGGCGTACCTGGTCGGTCTCAGCACCCAGCACAGATGTGAAGACGAAGATGGACGTGGCAGGGGCAATTGCCTCCAAACTTGAACGGAGCCGTAGCGCCGCCCAATCAGCGAGGAAGGCGATGAGCCAAAGCGCGGCGCCACCTGCGACGACGAAGCCGCGGGCCGCCTCGACCGGCGTCGGTTCCTCTTCGAAGAGAGTCCATGCGTCTCTGAGATCGATGCGCAAGAGGGTGAGCGAGTCTTGAGTGGGGATGATGCTGCCTGCCGTCTCCGGGAACAGCAATATGTTCATCATCACCAGGAACCCGAGGATGCTGACCAGTGCCGACGGCAGCATCGAGAATCCAGCGCGCCGGGTAACGATGGCTATTGCATGGGAGGTGAGAGCGAGAGCGATCAGGTCATTGAGCATCGTGTTGTCGATGAAGACCCGCCCGAGGCTCAAGGCCGCGATGATGCTGAGAACTATCGTGGCCAGTTCGACTGCGAGAGCGACGGCGCGGCGCGGCGTCATACCGATACGGCCGGTGTTTCGGGGCCGAGCTGCCATATGGAGGCGAGTTGGCCAGGCCCGGTTAGGTGGATCCAATCTGCCGCCCGGGCGGGAGCGCCACCTTCAACCCAGTTATGGGCGTCGACCGTGATGACCACTGAGGCACGAAGGCGCTCGGCAAATCGGTGCCGGATGACAGCATCGGTTGCGATGTGCGGGTCGGCTGTCACGGCGACAACGGTGCCCGGAGTGTTGGGTACCGATCCATGGATGGCGTCGCTGCCCCCTTCCAGCAGCGCCAAGAATTCGAGCAAAGGATTGAGTTGCTTGGGGCCGGTGACGAGAGAGGTCATTCGGCCGTCTGTGGCTTCGATCCGAGTGGCGTCGCCGGCGGCAAGGACTGCTGCCGCGATCGAGCCTGCGACCGAGGTTGTGGCGTCGAGTGCGTTGGCATCGTTACTCGGCGATCGGGTGTCGATAACTACGGAGAGGCGTCCGTGTCGGGGCGGTCGGAACTGGCGAACCTGAAGTCCGTCAGCCCTGGCTGAACTTGGCCAGTGGATTTTTCGCAGATCATCGCCGGGGACATAGTCGCGAAGTCCATCGAACTCCTCGTCGCTCAGCCCGAGAGACTGCTTCAGTTCCTTACCGAGTAACGGATCGTCGCCGACGCGTACGCGGATCGGCTGCATCGGTTCGATCGGCGGATGGACGATCAACCGGACACTGGTTTCGACACGATGGCTGCGGGTAGCAAGCCCGAGCGCGTCAACATCATCGACCCGGATTGGACCAAGTTCGAGCACCCCACGCCGGGTAGTCGGGAGCCGATAGGCCCCGCGACAACTGCCCCCCTTGCCGGCGAGCGGTGCGAGCGAAAGATGAACTCCGCGTGTGCCGCTGACGCTGTCGTGAAGACGGAGAAGCGGGCTGCGATATGACGCGCGATTGACGATCTCTAGATCGACTCTGGTGGCCTCGCCAGCCGGGACTCGGGGGGGAGTGAGCTGTCGCCCTATCGCTAGTCGAGACGGATGAAGCCTGCGCAGCCCAACGGCTATGACGAGAGCTGCGACGCCAACGCTGCCGACAACGAGGAACTCGATGGTGCCGAATAGTCTTCCGGCGATCAGAAAGGTGAGCCCACCGAACAGGACTGTCCATCCGGTACGGGTTGGCATGTTCAGTTGCCGCTGGGGCGCGGCACCGGGACACCATTAAGGATCTCGGTCACGACATCGGCAGTACGCAGACCATGCATGCGGCTCTCTGGTGTGGTCAGTAGTCGATGCGGAAGCACGTAGGGCGCCAGCATCTTGACGTCGTCGGGTGTGGCGAACGCCCGACCCTGTGAGGCGGCCTGGGCGCGAACGATGCGCTGAAGCGCGAGCAGCCCACGAGGCGAGAGCCCCAGTGAAAGCGACGCGTGGCGGCGAGTGGCAGCGGCAATATCAAGGAGATAGTCACGAAGCGCCGGAGCCAGGTAGATCGACTGTAGCGATCCTGACATTTCGTTGATCTGTGCAGCGGTGACCACAGTGGGAAGCGAGTCGACTGGCTCAATATTGTCACCATGGGTTTCGAGAATCTCGCGCTCAGCATCGCGCCCGGGGTAGCCAATCTCGAGGCGCATCAAGAATCGATCGAGCTGAGCTTCTGGTAGTGCGTAGGTACCCTCGTGTTCGATTGGGTTTTGGGTGGCGATCACCATGAACGGCGCGCCTAGTTGACGAGTGATGCCATCGGTGGTGACCTGTCGCTCACCCATGGCTTCAAGTAGGGCGGACTGCGTCTTCGGTGAGGCACGGTTGATCTCGTCGGCAAGCAAGATGTCGGCGAAGACTGGGCCGGGCCGGAACTCGAACACGTCGGATCCCCGATTCCACACGCTGGTACCGGTGACATCAGT
This sequence comes from Acidimicrobiaceae bacterium, assembly GCA_018699415.1. GTDB lineage: Bacteria > Actinomycetota > Acidimicrobiia > Acidimicrobiales > Aldehydirespiratoraceae > JAACCU01. The sequence goes on along the minus strand of JABIQM010000238.1, from coordinate 42,041 downwards.
TGGAAGTAAGTCAGGCGTGAACTGCACGCGGCCGTATTTGCCATCGACACTTCGTGCCAGAGCCTTGGCGATACTTGTCTTACCTACACCCGGCACGTCCTCAACGAGCACGTGCCCGTCTGCGACGAGGGCGAGTACCAGCAGGTGAACGACATGGTCCTTGCCCTTGATCGCCCGTTGAATATTGACCGTGAGCGAGGCGAATTTCTCGGCGAAGCCTGGACTGGCTCCATGATCGCTGGTTCCCAGTTCCATCGCCTGATCTTCTGTCGTGGTCACTCTGCCTCCGTGTCGCCTGATGAACAGATGAATCCTGTTCCACGCCGCTGGCGTACTCGCTTGCCTCAAGAGTAGAGCCTCGCGACTTCTAGTGGCGATCGGCTTGTCCTGCATAGGATTGTTGCCATGACTCGGGCTCTTGCGATCGACATCGGTGGCACCAAATTTGAGACTGCAATCGTGGCTCTCGACGGCTCGATCATGGAACGAAGACGCTGCGACTCGACCGGTGCTGTCGATGGTGACGCGCTTTGGGACCGCCTCGTGTCCATCATCGGGAGCACTGAGCTTGATGCTCTCGACGTGTGCGGGGTTGGCTGTGGTGGACCTATGCGACGTGGTGGGGTTGGCGTTTCACCGCTCAATATTCCCGTTTGGCGAGACTTCCCCCTTCGGGATCGGCTCTCCTCGCTGACCGGGCTCGACACATATATCGACAATGACGCCAAGGCGCTGGCCCTTGGCGAGGCGTGGAAAGGCGCTGCGGTTGGGGAGAGTAACTTCATCGGAATGGTTGTCTCGACCGGTGTAGGAGGTGGGATTGTGCTCAACGGCCGATTGCTCGACGGGGCTGACGCAAATGCGGGCCACATCGGCCACGTAGTGGTCGAGCCTGGAGGTACCGCCCTTCCCCACCATGTGCGAGGCACGCTCGAGGCGGAAGCCTCCGGCACTGCGATTGCTTTTCGAACCGGTCGACCCGCAGCCGAAGCAGACGACGACGAGATTCGTCGAGCTGGCACAATGGTTGGCCGAGGTATCGGTTCTGTGGCGAATTTGCTGGATCTCAAGCTTGCTGTAGTCGCCGGTTCTGTAGCGCTCGGCTTCGGTGACCCGTTCTTCACCGCAGCTCAGGCGGAGATTGATCGTGTCGCAGCACTCCAGCACTCCGTCGGCACCGTGATCCGTCGAGCCGCGCTGGGTGCTGATGGTCCTTTGGTCGGCGCCGCTGCGGTCGGATTCCGGGGCATGGGCCATGATGTGGGCGTTCGATGACTCCTCTCCGCACCTTCCTTACCGCGGCAATCGCGGTGATCCTCCGTCCTCGCCTATGGACGACGGCGTTCGTGATGGCTCGCCGTTTTTCTCCAGACAGATGGTGGGCGAAGAGGCCCTTCCTCCCGTTGCCAGACCCAGCGTTGCTGAGGTTCCGGGGGCTCACCCAATATGGCGATCCCTCGCATCCTCCAGACCCGTACGACATCATCGCGTGGCTCCGCTGGTGTAAAGCCGAGAATCAGCGGCAGCGCTAGGAGTAGCGTCTCATCATGGCTGGGGTCCTCGTTCTCAACGCAACGTTTGAACCCCTTGCCGTAGTGAGCGTCCGCCGCGGCATCTGTCTTCTGCTCGCGGAGAAGGTCGAGTTGGTCACTGCCAGCGGCCGGTTCGTGCGGTCGGAGCGATTGGTTCTCGATGTGCCTTCGGTCGTCCGTCTTGGTCGTTACGTCTCTGTCCCATACCAGCGGCATCGATCACCGAGCCGTCGCGGCGTGTTTGCTCGAGATCGACACAGTTGTCAGTACTGCGGTGGCCCAGCCGAGACTCTCGATCATGTGGTGCCGCGCAGCCGCGGTGGAGGTCACACATGGGACAATGTTGTGGCGGCTTGTCGCCGATGCAACGCAGCGAAGCGTGATCGCTTATTGCCCGAAACCACGATGCGGCTGACTCGCAACCCTGGTCCGCCGCCTCCCTCGACATGGATTGAGGTTGCAGCCGGTTCGATCCCTGCGTTGTGGGCGCCGTTCTTGACTGATGGCCGTCGGTCGGCGTGAGTTGGCGAATCGAACGAGTTTGGGGAGATGCCAGCGGTCTTCACGGCGCGCTGCCTCCTGAGCGCGCGGAGCGAGTCGTTCGGATCTTGGAGATTGCGCAGCCATGTGTTGTGCTTGGGAGTTCACAAGACGGTGCGGTCATCGACCATGAACGAGCGGCGGCGTGTGGCGTATCTGTCGCCCGGCGACGAAGCGGCGGGGGAGTCGTATGGATGGCACCCGGTGACCAATGCTGGCTCGACATCTGGCTACCAGCCGGCGACTCGCTTTGGGTTGATGATGTCGTGCGAGGCGCATTCTGGGCCGGCGAGGCATGGGCGACGGCAGCTGCGAGCATTGGTGTTGTCGGTGCTCAGGTCCATACGGGTGGCCTCGCCCGATCTCCGCTCGCCGATCTGGTGTGCTTTGCCGGTCGTGGGCCCGGCGAGGTGTTCGCAGGTGAGCAAAAGCTGACCGGCATCAGTCAACGCCGCACCCGGGACTGGGTGCGGCTGCAAACAATGGCGTACCGGGTTTGGGAACCGGAGCGTCTGGTCGAGGTGCTTGCTCTCACCGAGCGACGCCGGACAGAACTCTCAGCTGAGCTGAAGGACACGGTCCTCCCGCTCGGTGCTCCCGATGTCATCGCTGATGCCGTCATGGGCTGCCTGCCATAGGTGCAGAGGTTCTATAACCCTGCGTTTGTGGGCCAGTCGGGGTGAAACGTCATTGAGAGTCGGCCTGTTCGACGCGCGTGAGATTCGCGCCGAACGTGTGTTCGTTTGCACTCTCCGTGGAAAAGATCCTTGCCTATTTGGAGGTGAGGGGAGTATGGTGGAGCTATATGGGGGGATAGGGAGAGGCCTGGGGAGCTAAGGAGTTCTCTGGAGATACTCAACCATCTTCGCCACAACTACGAACAACGCACGGAAAAGAGGTGAGCAATGGCACGGTTTGTCGGGAACTTCGAACACACGATCGACGACAAAGGCAGGCTTATTCTCCCGGCGTCGTTTCGAGCAAAGCTCGCCGAGGGAGCGTTCATCACGCCGCTCGACCATTGCTTGGCGATTCTTCCGGCCGAGGAGTTCGACCGGATGGCTGATCGACTCGAAGCGCAGGTAGCCAAGGGCGACGTTGGAGTCGATGCGTTGCGTCACTTTGCCAGCCAGGCCGACGAGGTCACCCCCGATTCGCAAGGACGAGTTCGTCTGCTGCCGCACCTGCGGAAGTTGGGCGGGCTCGACCGCAACGTCATTGTCACCGGTGCGCTTCGTCGTATCGAACTCTGGAACCCGGAGCGCTGGTCGAGCGTCAGCCCGAACGGTGCCGAAAAGCTCACCGACGCCATCGAGCGTGGGCACGGCTTCGGACCTAACTAACGCAAGAAAGGATCTACCCGACTACTACCACCAGTGAACGAACCGAACATCTGCAGTCTTCCGATCAGCAAATGGAAGACCCGTACTCCGCCCGCTTGCCATTAGCACGACCGGGGAGAAATCCCGGCGTGCGCCGCTGATCGGGAGACTGCAGATGGGCGATTCGACTACGGCGGCCTCTCTCCGGGTGCATTGAACCATGACCGACAACTGCGACTACCAGACTGGAGGAACGGAAGCGTTCTCCCACGTGTCGGTCATGTGTGACGAAGTCGTGTCCGTGCTCTCTGAAGTTCCTGATGGTCTTGTTGTCGATGCCACGCTCGGCGCTGCTGGCCATGCATCTGCTCTTCTCGCAGCAAACGATGGCCTCTCGATCCTCGGTCTCGACCAGGATGAGCAGGCACTCGTTGCTGCTGGCACCCGGCTCGCACCCCATGGCGACCGGGTGACCCTCCGCCACACCCGTTTCGATGGCCTTGCTGACGCGGTCCGCTCTCTCGGACATACGCAGCTTTCCGGTGCGCTGTTCGACCTGGGCGTGAGTTCGCCTCAACTGGACCATGCTGATCGCGGATTCAGTTTCCGAAACGATGGTCCCCTGGATATGCGAATGGATCGTTCGAAGGGAATTACTGCAGCGAGTCTCGTGAACACCATCGATGAGGGGTCATTGATCGGTGTCCTCCGCCGCAATAGCGATGAGCGGCAAGCGCCGAGAATTGCCAAGGCAATCGTGGCCAACCGGCCGTTCTCGACAACAGGTCAACTTGCTGAGGTGGTTCGTGATGCTGTGCCAGCGGCTGTTCGTCGCAAGGGCGGACACCCGGCCCGGAAGACATTCCAAGCACTGCGCATCGAGATCAATGAAGAACTCGACATCCTTGAGGACGCCATTCAACAGGCTCTTGACCTTCTCGCCCCCGAGGGTCGCTGCGCCGTGCTGTCGTACCACTCCGGCGAGGATCGGATCGTGAAACGTCTCTTCCGTGATGAAGCCGGCGAAGCTCCTCGTCTGCGTCCTGAACTTCCGCCGCCGCCTGGGAACGAGCCGACGGTCCGCTTGCTGTGGCGAGGCGCCCGTAAGCCGAGTGAGGCAGAGGTCGAGCGCAATCCCCGAGCGGAAGCTGCCCGTTTTCGCGCAATTGAGAAGCTGACGGAAGTCGCCTGATGGCTACCGCTCAACCAGTTCTGGCACCGAGGATCGCTCCATCGACTCCAGGGGCTCGCCCTCTGAAGGCAGCCCCTCGCCGCGCTCCGCTACAAGTCGTTCGACCCGACACGCGGATCCGCACTGCCGGAGCCATCGGCACCACCGTGCTTCTGATCATTTTCACCACGCTGTTCGTGCTCGCTGCGGTCCATGCCGTGCTCGTGCAAGGGCAAGCTCAGATCGACGCAATCAACGCTCAAAATGTGGTTCTCGAAACCACGGTGACAAAGGCGAGGGCATCGCTGGCCGCCGCCGACTCTCCGGAGGGACTCGCTGCGCAAGCAGCAGCTGCCGGACTTGTCGAGTCCGGATCTCTCGTCATGCTCATGCCGGTGGCTGATGGCGCACTCGCGACCCCGACAGGGGCAGATCCGTTCGGCTCTGGGGTCGACCGGTGACGGCTAGCCGCCCCGGCAAAGTCCCCAATAGATCTGTTAACTCTCGCTCCTCGGCCCGCAAAAAGGCACCTCGCCGCACGGTCATAGCGACGCGCCCTACCGTGTGCGCGAAGCGGGTAGCCACGCTCTCGCTTGCGCTTCTCGTCGGGTTCGGGATGTTGAGCTATCGGCTCGCCGATCTTCAACTCACGCCTGACCCAGAACTGCAGGAGGGTCTCGGTGCCCGAGTCATCACCCAGGAATTGGCCGCTTCCCGTGGGCAGATCACCGACCGGTGGGAACGACCGATTTCTCACTCATTGCCGGCAACCACGATCGAGGCCAATCCGCGCGTGATTAGCGCGGAGGAACTGCCGTTCGTTGTCGCTCAACTCAGTGACCTCGTTGACACCCCACCGGGTGTTTTGATGGCTCGGCTATCCCGAGACAGCGCATTCGCGTATATCGCGCGCCAAGTCGACGAAGCGACTGCTGAGGCAGTTCGCGACCTGGATATTGCGGGAATCAGGTTTCGGGACGAGCCTCGGCGGACACATCCCAATGGTCCCTGCTCGGGCCTTGCCATCGTGGGCCGCACCGACATTGACCATGTCGGTATCAGCGGACTCGAAGAGGCCTACGACCGCAGCCTGACCGGCATCGCCGGCAGCGTTGTTCTTGAGTCGAGCGCCGACGGTGAATCAACCATCCCGAACGGAGAGCAGGTTATCGAACCGGCTCAGCCAGGGCAGAATGTTCGCACCACCCTCGACCGCAATGTGCAGTACCAGACCGAACAGATCCTGGCTCAGGCTGTCGAAGGGGTCGTAGGCCAGCGCGGCATCGCCATTGTGATGATCCCGCAGACCGGCGAGATCATTGCCGCCGCGAATGTTCAGCGCAGTAGTGAGAGTGGCCTGGTCGAGTGCACCACGACGAACCTGTCCGCCATCTGGACCTACGAGCCCGGGTCAATCATCAAGCCGCTCACTATGGCGGCGGTACTTGAAGCAAATGCAGCCACTCCACAGGAACTCCTGCATCTCCCTGAGCAACTCGTGTACACCATTGAAGGCGGCACGAAGACCTACCGTGACTACTTCGCTCACACCGAGACCTACTACACACCGACCGATGTGATGGCACTGTCTTCCAATATCGGAACGATCGAATTGGCGACTCGGTTAGGCGCTGATGGGCTGTACAACGCATTCGTCGAGTTTGGTCTTGGCCACCGAACCGCGCTCGACTTCAAGGGTGAGGCGAGCGGCATTCTTGACCCGCTCGACACCCACGTACTCGAGTTGTCTAACGCTGCGATTGGCCAGAGCATTGCGGTCACGGGTCTGCAGATGCTTCAGGGCTATAACACGATCGCGAACGGTGGCGTCCACGTGGATCCGGTCCTCTTGACTGATGATGTGGGGACTGGCGATCGCCGCCGTGTCGTGAGCGAAGAAACTGCTGGTTCAGTGTTGGGGATGATGAGTGAGGTGGTGGCGAGTGGAACGGGCACCCGCGCCATAGTTCCGGGCTACGAGGTCGCAGGCAAGACAGGTACCTCGTGGCAGCCTTGTGCCACGGGCGGATATCTCTGTGATCCCGATGAAGAGGGAAATGGGTCTCGCCACTACACGGCCAGCTTCGGTGGCATCATTTCCAACGATTATGGGCCTCAGCTCTCGATCATCGTGATCGTTGATGATCCAACGACCGATCGCTATGGCGGCGGTGCCGTCGCAGCCCCCGCGTTTGCAGAGATTGCTGGCTATGCGGTTCGACAGTTGCAGATCGTTCCAGGCACAGCCGGACCGACCGGTGAGCGAGTCCGTGCCGATCCTGCTGGACTGCTGGAAACGGCCGGAGGCAGCGACAGTGCTGTGCCGACGCAGTGAGTGCTCGTCTTGGTGAGGTGATTGCGGCAGCGGGAAATTTAGTCCTTTCGCTCAATCGTGACGCGATCGAGACCTCATCTTCTCTTGTGCTGAACGATGCTGAACACGACTCGCGCCGAGTGGGCGACGGAATGATCTTCGCCTGTATCCGCGGCACCAATGCTGACGGTCATGACTACGCCGCAGCGGTGAAAGACTCAGGTGTTGCCGCTCTACTGGTGGACCACGAACTCGATTTGGCCATCCCCCAAATCATTGTCAGTAACGTCCGCGAGGCGGTGGGACCTGTGGCGGCGTGCATCCACAACAAACCGAGCGAATCGGTCGACGTCGTGGGCATCACCGGCACCAACGGCAAGACAACGACGGTTCGGATGGTTTCTTCCGTCGGTGAGATCCTTGGGCGAGACTGTCTGGAGATCGGCACCCTCACCGGGGAACGGACGACGCCCGAAGCCACCGACCTCCAGCGCATCCTTGCGATAGCGCGGCGGGAGCAAAGAGATCTGATCGCGATGGAGGTGTCGAGCCATGCACTCGATCTGCACCGGGTCGATGGCACGCGTTTCAGCGTCGCCGCGTTTACGAATCTGGGTGTTGATCACCTCGACCATCATGGTGATCTCGAGGCGTACTTCGCCGCCAAGGCTCTGTTGTTCACACCGGATCTCTGCGATCTCGCAGTGATCGATGTTCGGTCAGAGGCAGGGACTCGAATGGCGACCGTCGCGTCGGTGCCGGTTGTTGCCATCGATGATGATCTTGTCGAACTCCTTGAGCTTGGCCCGCAACGCAGTCACTTTCGTTGGCGCGGAGCCAAGGTTGATCTTCCGCTCGGTGGCGCGTTCAACGTTGCCAACGCAGTGCTCGCAGCGGAGATCATGCTGACGCTTGGGGCAGAGCAGGACGAGGTGATCGGTGGACTTGCGGAGCTGCCGACGGTCCCGGGCCGATTTGAACAGATCGATGTTGGCCAGCGGTTCGCGGTAATCGTGGACTACGCACACACGCCCGATGGGCTGGAGGCGGTTCTTGAAGCCGCTCGTGCGGTCACCCGCCGCTCACTTGTTGTTGTGTTTGGTGCTGGTGGCAACCGTGATCAGGGCAAGCGGCCTCAGATGGGCGAGGTGGCTCGACGACTCGCTGACCGTGTCGTGGTTACCAACGACAACCCTCGGAGTGAAAACCCGACTGCGATTATCGCTTCTGTGGTGTCTGGCATGCACAAATCCCCCGATCTGGTCGAGCCAGACCGCAGAATGGCGATCCGCCATGCATTCGCGGCCGCGGGTAACGGAGACGTCGTGCTGATCGCCGGAAAAGGTCACGAGATGACACAAACGATCGGCTCAGATGTGATCGAATTTGATGACCGCGCAGTTGCGCGTGACGAGTTGCGTCGCATCGGAGGATCCATCTCATGACTCGCTTGCTGCTCGCCGGTGCGATCTCAATGTTCGTGTCCCTGCTCGGCACGAAAGCCTTGATCAACTGGTTGACGGCCCATGAGGTCGGCCAGCCCATCCGAGACGACGGCCCCGAGGGTCATCACACGAAGGCCGGTACGCCAACGATGGGTGGCCTCGCCATCGTCTCGGGAGCGGTTGCCGGTTACGTAATTTCGGATCTCTTCGGCGGTATCTACACCCGTACCGGGATCCTCGTGATGCTTGCCATCGTTGGCGGCGGCGCCGTCGGCTTGATCGACGACTGGATCAAGGTTGTGGCTGCGCGCAATCTTGGTCTCAACAAGCGGGCCAAGATGCTCGGCCTGCTCATCGTGGCCGTTGGCTTTGCGGCGCTGATGACACAGTTCACGACGGTCGAAACCACCATCTCGTTTACCCGCTTCAACAATCCTGGCTGGGACATCGGCCGTATCGGCTGGATGCTGTGGGCGGTGCTGCTCATCGTCGGGACAACCAATGCTGTCAATCTCACTGATGGGCTCGACGGCCTGGCGGCAGGGGCCGGAGCGTTCGCATTCGCCGCCTTCACCTTCATCGGATTTTGGCAATTCCGGCACCTTGAGGTCTATGGGAACCCTCATGCACTTGATGTGGCCGTTGTCGCTACGGCCATGGTCGGCGGCATCATCGGCTTCCTATGGTGGAACGCAGCTCCCGCCCAGATCTTCATGGGCGACACCGGGTCGTTGGCGATCGGCAGCGGCCTCGCCGCGCTCGCCCTCGGCACCAACACTCACCTCCTACTTCCCGTCATCGGTGGTCTCTTCGTGGCCGAGACCGTCTCGGTGATTCTTCAGGTGATCGTTTTCCGGCGGTTTGGCGGTCGTCGTCTCTTCCGCATGGCGCCGATCCACCATCATTTCGAGCTTGCTGGGTGGCCGGAGACCACGGTGATCGTTCGCCTCTGGATCATGTCGGGCCTTTGCACCGCGGTCGGCCTGGGCTTGTTCTACGCCGACGCGATTCAAGCAGGGATCGCGGCATGAGAGGTCCGATTGCTCGCGCCCTGGACGCAGGCCCCTGTACGTTCTTGTTGGTTGGCATGGGCATCACAAACCGAGCCGTCGCCGGGGCCTTACTACGCCATGGTCATGTGGTACTTGCAGTCGACGACAAGGTCAACGAGGAACTTCGCGAAGCTGCAGCCGCGCTCGACTTCGAACTCCACGCAGCCCCGCACGAGTCGATGCTGGAATCATTGGTCGAGCAGGCTGACTTCGTATGCCCAGCCCCAGGCCTTCCCGAGCATCACGCTGCTTTTGCCCTTGCTCGCGACAAGGACCGTCCGCTTGTCGGTGAATTCGATCTTGCGGCGGCATGGGACGGTCGACCGATTGCTGCCATCACCGGAACCAACGGTAAGACCACTGTGGTCGAGTTGGCGATCGCTGCTCTCCAAGGCTCGGGTATCAATGCTGTGGCTGCGGGCAACACCGATGTTCCGTTGGTATGCGCTATCGATGATCCTGCCATCGATGTCTTTGTCGTCGAAGCATCGTCGTTTCGGCTCGCGAGGGCTTCGGAGTTTCGGGTTGCGGTTGCCACATGGTTGAACTTCGCGCCTGACCACCTCGATATCCATGCCGATCTCGAAAGCTATGAGCAGGCGAAGGCTGGGATCTTCGCTATGGCCGGCCGTGATGGCGTCATTGTCGCGAACGCCAACGACCCCGTGGTCATGGGCCATGTGCCCGAGTCAGCAAACGTCGTCACCTTCGGTGGCGCAAGTGCTGACTGGTATCTCGACGGTGGTGATCTTGTTGGGCCTGGTGGCGGCTTCACCTCAACGGATCGTCTATGGCGGAGTCTTCCCCATGACATCGAGGATGCCCTCGCTGTCGCCGCCACCACGGTCCCGCTTGGAGCGACGCCTTCAGCAGTAGCTGAAGCATGTGAATCCTTTCCTGGACTCGCACATCGAGTTTCACCCGTCGGGGAGATCGACGGCGTCATGTACTTCGATGACTCGAAGGCAACGACGCCCCATGCGACGATCGCTGCCCTGCGTGGCTTCGACAAGGCAGTACTTATCGCGGGGGGCCGCAACAAGGGAATCGACCTCGCAAGCATGCTCGACGCTCGCCAGCACGTGCACGCCGTCGTAGCCATCGGCGACGCCGCTGAGGAAATTACTTCGGTGTTCTCACCCACTCATGAGGTCGTGGTCGCATACGACATGCAACAAGCCGTAGCCGCCGCCCGCCGTCTCGCTGCGGGTCGAGTAGCTGTCTTGCTATCGCCGGGTTGCGCCTCGTTCGACTGGTACCGGAATTATGGCGATCGCGGTGATGACTTTGCCCGAATCGTTCGCGAGTACGACGAGGGATGTGTGCGATGACCGCCGTTGAGAATCGTCCAAAATCGCAGCAGCGTGCTGCGTCGAGGGGTCGTCATCCAGCATCACGGGTCAAGGCCGACGGTCGCGGACAGCGTCGTTTTTCTGGTCGCCGCACACCACTCTTCTTGATCCTTCTGGTGGCCGTGAGCTCTCTCGTCCTGCTCGGCGTTGTTATGGTCTTGTCCGCGTCGGCGGTAGTGAGCATCAACAACTCGAGTAGTGCGTGGAGCCTCTTTCGGCGCCATCTCCTGTCGGTGGGTATCGGCACGGTGGCGATGCTCATCATGATGCGCGTTGACTATCACCGACTCCGCATGTTCGCCGCTCCAGTGATGATCGGGGCCAGCCTTGGACTCGTCGCAGTCTTGATTCCGGGTGTCGGCGTGAGCACAAATGGCGCCACCCGCTGGTTGGATGTCGGACCGCTCTCCGTTCAGCCGTCAGAGTTCATGAAGCTGGCTCTCGTCCTCTTCATCGCTGATCTACTTTCTCGGCCTAGCCGGCCAATCTTGGCGACACGCATAACGGTTCGCCCCGTAGTCGTGGTTACCGGGCTTGTGGTTGGTCTTCTCGTGATGCAGCCGCATCTCGGAGCGATCCTGGTGATCGGTCTTATCGCCGGCACGATGATGTTTCTGGCGGGCGCGCCGATACGTCAACTGTTTGGGCTCGGCAGCATCGGCGCCGCTGTCACCAGCTTCATGGTGCTCGCCACGCCGTGGCGCCGAGCCCGCTTCCTCGCATTCCGTGATCCGTGGGCCGAACCCGTCTTCGGGTATCAGTCGCTGCAGTCGCTGCATGCCATCACGGTTGGTGGCATCTCCGGCGTGGGTCTCGGCGGGAGCCGTGCAAAATGGGGCTTCCTTCCGTATGCCCACACCGACTTCATCTTCGCCATCATCGCGGAGGAACTGGGACTCCTCGGCGCCGCCACTGTGCTCCTCGTCTTCGCCGTTATCGGCGTGGCAGGTATGGTTACGGCGCTGCGCGCTCCCGATCGTTTCGGTATGTTGCTCGCCCTCGGCATCACGACAATGATCGTGGCTCAGGCAGTACTTAACCTTGGCGCGGTCTTGTCGCTCCTGCCAGTGATGGGCGTAACGCTGCCGTTCCTGTCTTTCGGCGGATCATCCCTCGTGGTGAGCTTGACCGGAGTCGGTGTGCTGCTGAACGTGGCTCGGCAGGGACGATGAGTGCCCGTGCTGATACCTGGGCGATCATCGCCGGTGGCGGCACCGCTGGTCACGTCACACCGGGTCTGTCGATCGCTCGAGAGATCCAACGGCGTGGTGTTCTCCCCGAACAGATCAAATGGGTGGGGAGCCAGCGCGGAATCGAAGTTCGCCTCGTTCCTGAAGCTGGGTTTCCTTTGGAGCTCCTGCCCGGGCGTGGAATCCAGCGCCGGCTCACACGTGCGAACGTCGGTGCAGTCATCGGACTTGTTCGTGCCATCTTCCGGGCACTGATTCTCGTCCGTCGTGCCCGCCCGTCCATCGTCATCGGCCTTGGCGGATACGCCTCTGTGCCCTGCATCCTTGCCGCGGTGATCTGGCGGATCCCCATCGTTGTCGCTGAGCAGAACGCCGTGCCTGGAGCCGCCAACCGCCTGGCTGCTCGGTTTGCCAAAGCCTGTGCGCTGTCGTTCGCTGACACTGATCTACAAAACGGCACATGGACCGGAAATCCTGTCAGCCCTGAAATTCTTGCCGTCGATCGTTTGGTCGACCGAGCCAGCGCTCGCGGTCGCTTAGGCATCGAAGACGACCGTCTCTTGCTCGCCGTCTTCGGCGGATCGTTGGGTGCGCGTCGTATCAATAACGCATTGATTGACGCATTGGGGGAGTGGCGAGATTGCAGTACTCTCGCCGTGAGACTCGTTGGCGGAAGCCGCGATCACGCCGATCTGGCGAATAGAAATCCGATTAGTGAACGCGACACGGTCCAGTTCACCCTGGTCGAGTACGAAGATGACATGCCATCGGTGTATGCCGCCGCGGACCTCGTGGTCTGTCGAGCGGGAGCGAGCTCAGTCGCTGAAATCGCCGCGATAGGTGTGCCCGCTGTTCTTGTTCCGCTGCCTGGCGCTCCCGGCGATCATCAGACCGCGAATGCCCGCGCCCTTGTCAACGCCGGGGCAGCGGTCATGGTGACCGACGGTGAACTTGACGGCGCACGCTTTCACGCCGAAGTCGACGCACTGATTGCTGAACCCGATCGGCTTCATGAGATGTCTCAACGAGCGAAGGGTGTCGCTCGGCGCGATGCCGCAGAGGCCGTAGTCGACCTCGTGGTCTTACACGCACGCCGTCCGCTGCCATCAAACAAGGAAGCTGTATGAGCCCTGATCTCGCTACTACGAGAGATCTCGAGGACGAAAATGTCCCCGACTTAACGACGCCGCGTCGAGTTCATCTCGTGGGTGCTGGCGGCGCAGGAATGGGAGCGATCGCCGCAGTACTCAACGCCATGGGTCACCATGTCACGGGTTCGGATCTGAAGGACGGGCCAATAAGTGAGCGGCTCCGTGCTGCAGGGATCTCCGTATCTGTTGGTCACGACGCCGTGAACATCGGCGACACCGAACTCGTCGCCATTAGCACGGCGATCCCTGATCACAATCCTGAGGTAGTGGCAGCCCGCGAAGCTGGTATTCCGGTGCTTCGTCGCTCCGACATCCTTCCTGCTATTGCCGCTCAGCGCCGGACCGTCGTTGTCTCAGGCACACACGGAAAGACGACCACCAGCTCAATGCTGGCGCTGGTGCTCGTTGAGGCAGAGATGAATCCATCATTCATCATCGGTGGAGACGTCAACGAAATCGGCTCCGGGGCGGTCTGGGATGATGGTGAATGGTTTGTTATCGAAGGCGACGAGAGCGACCGCACCTTTCTCTCCCTGGGTGGCGAGCTGGCGATCGTCACGAACGTGGAGCCGGACCACTTAGAAAGCTATGACAACGATCCGGCTCTTCTCGTAGAGGCATTCGAGGAGTTCGCGAGCCAGGCACAGATGCGGGTGATGTGTGCCGACGATGCGGGAGCTGCGGCTCTGGCAGCTACGACCGACGCCACGACGTACGGCACATCAGACGATGCGGACTATCAGATGGTTGACATCGAGCCCCACCGTTCGAGCATCGGTTTCACGGTCCGCCACGATGGCGTCGACCTGGCCAGGATCGAGTTGCCAACCCCTGGCCTGCACAACGCACGAAATGCAACAGCTGCCGTGGTGGCGGGGCTACTTTTGGGTGCGTCTGCTGATGCCGCAACGCGTGCCCTTGGTCGCTTTGGAGGCGTTGCGCGTCGGTTCGAATTTCGCGGTGAGATCGATGGGATCACGTTCGTCGATGATTACGCCCATCTACCCACCGAGGTTGAAGCTGCTATTGAAGCCGCTGGCGCTGGCGGCTGGAATCGAGTGGTCTGCGTCTTTCAACCCCACCGCTATAGCCGAACGGCCGCACTTTGGCAGGACTTTGGCCACTCATTTGACGGCGTTGATGAGCTGGTGCTCACCGATATCTACTCCTCGGGCGAGACCCCCCGCCCTGGTGTCACAGGAAGGTTGCTGGTCGATGCCGTGCTCGACGCCAACCCGTCTGCATCAGTGGCATGGATGCCCCGTCTCGACGATGTCGCCAACTGGCTGACAACACACCTGCGTCCCGGCGATCTCTGCATCACCCTCGGAGCGGGCGACCTCACCGCCATGCCCGATCAGGTAATTGGACGACTCAGAACCCCCGGCATTTTGTGATGGTTGACTATGACGCTCTCAATGAGTTGATCGCCACACTCCTCGCCGGGCCATTGGCACTGCAAGTCACGTTGGATGCGCCGCTCGGTGCTCGGACGACATATGGGGTTGGCGGAACTGCGCGCGCGCTCGTGGCGCTGGACACTCCTGACGACGTCATGGCGTTGGTCGAGGCCCTGCACGGCACCGGCGTGTCGACCATTCCCGTGGGGCGCGGGAGCAACCTGCTCGTAGCTGATTCTGGATTCGCCGGTGTGGCGGTCGTGATGCGTGGCGCCTTCAGCGACATCGTCATCGACGGCACTACCGTTATTGCCGGAGGCGCAGCGAAGCTCCCGGTGGTGGCGCGTGCCGCCGTGAACGCTGGACTGAGCGGGTTTACCTGGGCTGTCGGTGTGCCTGGCTCGATCGGTGGGGCAATCCGAATGAACGCAGGCGGACACGGCGCAGAAATGGCCGACGCAGTGGCTTCGGCCGACATTGTTGAACTGGAGAATGTCGATTTACAGAATGCGGGTGAGCGGACGTGGTCCGTCGACGAACTCGACTTTGGTTATAGACGGTCGGCGCTTCGGTCATCACAGCTGGTTCTCCGAACGACGCTGGAGCTTGAGCCCGGCGATGTGAGTGAAGGTAAAGCTGAGATGATCGAGATCGTGCAGTGGCGGCGTAACAATCAACCTGGTGGTCAAAACGCCGGCTCGGTCTTCGCGAATCCGCCTGGCGAGTCGGCAGGTCGACTGATCGACACCGCCGGTTTAAAGGGATTTCGCATCGGGTCAGCGGAGGTATCGCCCAAGCACGCCAACTTCATTCAAGCGGATCCCGGTGGATCGGCTGACGACGTTCTCGCGTTGATGAAGGAAATCATGCGACGGGTCCACGATATGTGCGGCGTGCAGTTGCATGCTGAGACCCACGTGGTTGGCTTCGAGGAGGGCACGTGGCAACCGCAGTAGCGATGAGAATCGATCCGCGGCTTCGTAAGCGGCGCATCGCTGTCCGCAGGGCAGAGGGTCGTCGACGCCTCCGTGTGCTGGGTGCCATCGTCTTGGTGGCGGGCATCGGTGTTGCCTGCTGGTTTGCAACACAGTCACGTCTCCTCGATCTTGACCATGTCGAGATCGCTGGGGTCGAGCCCGCGCAGGCTGCTCTGATCGAGGCCGCGATGGATTTGGACTACGGGATGCCGCTCGTGGATTTTGATCAGTCGGCGATCGAGCTCTCGCTCACGGACCTTGCGTGGGTCCAGTCGGTCACCGTCACTCGCGAGTGGCCGGGCACTATTACCGTCGGTGTCGTTGAGCGCGTGGCTGTCGCGCTCATGCCGCGAGGCGATGGAAGTCATGTTCTCGTGGATGCCTATGGGGTAGCGATTGCCGTCACGCCCGGTGCAACTCCTCCGGCTGTCATGCCGATCGTGGCCGTTCGCCCCGAAGGATCGCTCGGTGATACCCAACACCATGCGGCACCGGCTCTTGCCGTTGTGGCATCGATGCCCGACGATCTTGCGTCATGGGTTGAAGCTATAGAGATCGACGAGTCCGGACTTCGACCAGCGGTTGTCCTTGACCTGGTTGGTAGTGCCACGGCTGAGTTGGGTCCGGCCGAAGACTTGGGCGACAAACTCGATGCGGTACGTGCGGTGCTGAGTGGTGTGGAACTTGAGTGTCTCGCCACGATCGATGCACGCGTTCCGGATCATCCCACCGTCACTCGGAATCCGATCTGTGAAGCGACGTTGGGCGCAGTCGATGACCCCAATTCCTGAAGCATTATCTCGATGCCGCACTGTCGGACGTCATCTCTTCTGTCACTGGTCCATCAACCGTCCGCGGCATTTCCCGCCAACGGGTATACCGTCGAGCGCTAATCCGGAAATGTATTGTGCGCCGGGCGGTACCCAGAACCATGCTCCTGCAATGCAGGCGCCTACATCCGACCAACGAGGTCCCAAACGCGATGTCTGATCCGCAGAACTATTTGGCTGTAATCAAGGTTGTTGGCGTCGGTGGTGGTGGCGTGAACGCCGTCAACCGCATGATCGACGCTGGCTTGAAGGGCGTCGAGTTCATCGCTGCCAATACCGATGCGCAAGCGTTACTCATGAGCGACGCTGACGAGAAGCTCGATATCGGGCGCGATCTCACCCGTGGTCTTGGGGCCGGGTCTGATCCTGAGATCGGTCGACAGGCTGCCGAAGAGCACATCGACGAGATCCGTGAGTCGCTCGCGGGCGCCGACATGGTGTTCATCACCGCGGGGAAGGGAGGCGGCACAGGTACCGGAGCCGCTCCCGTGATTGCCGAGGTCGCGAAGAGCCAGGGTGCTCTCACCATCGGTGTCGTTACCCGCCCCTTTGCGTTCGAAGGCCGCCGTCGTTCTGTGCAGGCCGAACAGGGAATCCAGAGGCTGAAAGAAAAGGTCGACACCCTCATCGTCATCCCCAACGACCGATTGCTATCGGTTGCCAGCAATGACACATCGGTGCTCAACGCATTCAAGATGGCGGATGAAGTCTTGCTGCAAGGGGTGCAAGGAATTACCGATCTGATCACCACGCCGGGCTTGATCAACACCGACTTCGCCGACGTTCGAACCGTGATGACCGACGCCGGCTCCGCTCTGATGGGCATCGGCAATGGGAGCGGCGAGGGACGTGCCGTTGCTGCCGCCCGCGCGTCGATCTCGAGTCCGTTGCTCGAAGCATCCATCGAAAACGCGCGCGGGATCCTGCTTAATATCTCGGGTGGCACGGATCTGGGCCTACTCGAAATCAACGAAGCGGCCGAGATCATCCACGGCGTGGCCCACCAGGACGCCAACATCATCTTCGGAGCTGTCATCGATGATGAGATGGGCGACGATGTTCGTGTCACGGTCATTGCCGCTGGATTCGACCGGTGGGATGATTCCCCGTCCAGAGCCTCTCGTCTGAGCGAGCGGTCGGGGGATACGCAAGCCGATAGCGGTGAGTTGACGGGCGAAGTACCGATCGCTGATGTGTTCGCTACGGATGATGATGATGCTCTCGATCTTGGCGACGACGACTTCGACGTCCCGTCATTCTTGAAGTAGTCACGTCGCTCGTTGAGCGCGACGTGAAAGACTGAAGTGTGCTTGTTCGACGTGTGCCTGCGGGTCCGGCTACTTCAGCCGTGATGGGATTCACGGACCGAGGTGACGGTGATTTTCACGTCGACGGACCAGTGGACAGTCTCGACCGGTTGCGACAGCAAACTATGGCAGGGGAGTGGACCTGGCTCCGACAGATCCACGGCGCTGATGTCGTGACGGTCACTCGCTCCGGAGAAGGACGTGGGGCCTCGGCCGATGCCGCGGTGACTGCGGTCCCCGGAGTGGTCCTTGCCGTACAGACGGCTGACTGTGTGCCAATTGTCTTCATTGGTGATGGGGTGATCGGCATCGCCCATGCGGGATGGCGAGGCATCGTCGAAGGAGTGTTGGCTGCCACCGTCGAACGAATGCGTCAGCTCGGTGCCGACAATCTTCTGGCCACGATCGGCGCGTGCATTCGGCCGAGCCATTACGAGTTCGGCCTCGACGACCTCGATGCGGTGGTGGCGGTCACGAGCGATGCCGTCCGGTCGGTGAGCGACGCCGGCAACCCCTCACTCGATATGGCGGCGGCTGCTCGGATTGCGCTGCAGAAGGTTGGCGTCGAACGAATCAACGATCTCGGTCACAACACTGCCGATGAGCGGTTTCATAGTCACCGCACGCGTGGCGACACAGGACGACAAGTCAGCGTTGTACGTCTCGAGACGAACCGATGACCGCTGTCGATGCGGACGTCATCAGCGCACGTCTAGGTGCACTGAGGGAGCGAGTTTCACGGATCGGCGGCGAGAGGGTGCAGATCATCGGCGTTACGAAGACCCACGACGTCGAGCTCGTGCGAGCAGCGATGGAGGCCGGGATCACAGAGATAGGCGAAAATTATGCCCAGGAGACGGTGGCGAAGCTGACCGGTCTCGATCCTCGGCCCACCGTTCACTTCATCGGTCAACTACAACGCAACAAGGTTCGAAAGCTCACCGGGCTCGTCGATGTCTGGCAGACCGTCGACCGGGTTGAACTCGGTGCCGAGATCGCCAAGCGGGATCCCGGCACACGCGTCATGGTGCAGGTCGACATCTCAGGCGAAGTTGCGAAGGGCGGTTGCCGACCCAGGGACACTGGTCGCTTGGTCGATGATTTGCGCGGGCGGGGACTCGATGTCGTCGGTCTGATGGGGGTTGCTGTGCTTGCCGAAGCGGCTGAGGCACGTCCTGGTTTTCGTCTTCTTCGGTCGCTGGTGGACGAACTTGGTCTTGCTGAATGCTCGATGGGGATGAGTGGAGACCTCGACGTCGCTGTGGAGGAAGGGTCCACGATGGTTCGCGTTGGTACGGGACTCTTTGGCCGCCGCGAGCGTTGACGCAGGTCATAAGGGTTGTCGCGGGGAGATGACACCCTGTGGAACCTTGTGAGCAGTAGCGTGTCCGAGTGAGGAGGCAAACGTGTCCATGCTGAAAAAGACGCTGATCTACCTGGGTCTCGGTCCTGACGAGGAATATGATCATTACGACGAGTTCGCGCCTGACGGCGCTGGCCCGGCTCATGCCGAACGGACAACCGAACCAGTATCTGCTGGGCGTTCTGCGATACGCGCTGTTCCTGAACGGAACTCACGTCCTCATTCGAACACTCTTCGCGCAATCCCAAACAAGGGGTCAAGTTCGGTTCGCGCTATCCAGCCGACTCCCGGCTCTCGTCCCATGACTGGTGCGGGGGAACCAGCCTCGGCGGAGGCCCCGGCTCGGCTTCAGAGTGCGCCGGCTGCGGTGCGGGTAATCGACGATGACACCGCCAAGCCGCACGCCTTGACACCAACCTCTTTCAATGATGCTCAGAGCATTGGCGATCGGTTCAAGAAAGGTCAGGCAGTCATCGTGAACCTTCAGGGGGTCGATCGAGACTTACGCCGCCGCCTGGTCGATTTCGCCAGTGGTCTCTGCTACGCCCTCGGGGGTAAAATGGACAAGGTCGCAACCCAGGTTTACCTTCTGACGCCGGCCGATGTAGTCGTATCGGCGTCTGACGCACGACGCGCTCTGGACTGATCATCTATGGCAGAAATCGTTTGTGCGGCACTTCTGGCGTACCTAATAGCTGTCTTCGGACGGATCATCTTGAGCTGGTTCCCGCTCAATCCTGAGGGGTTCGGCGCCACGATCGCCGGCTTTTTGTACATGGTCACCGATCCGGTGCTCGGCACACTTCGCCGCTATATTCCGCCGCTTCGACTCGGCTCCGTCGCTCTCGATTTGTCGTCGATTGTCGTTATCTTCGGCATAAGCATCCTGCGGAGCGCCATCTGCGCCTAGGCGGCCGAAATAGCGGATATCGCCGAAGGCTGAGGGTCCACGGCCTCAGCGCATGGTGAAACTACGGTTTACGGTATGGATGAACTGCCCCCGCTGTTCCAAGACATTGAGTTTCGCGTGGTCTGGAAAGGCTACGACTCTGATGAGGTGGACGCCTATGTCGATCGTGTCGCCAAAGCGGCTGCCGTCGTTCACGGGCGCGTGTCCGAGCTCCAGCAACGAGCCGAGGCCGCTGAGAATCGTGCCACCGCAGAAAGCGCCTCAAGCGCGTCAATCGAAACTGAGGAGTCCCTCACTCGAACGCTCATCCTTGCTCAGCGTACTGCCGATGCCGCTATTGCCGAAGCAAAGGCAGAGGCTGCTGAACTGATCGCATCAGCTGAAGTTCAAGCACAAATAGCACTACGCGACGCAGAGGCTTCGGCAGCGGTGACGATCAAGAATGCTGACGATCACGCATCTCGCGTCAAGGCCGAGGCGGAGACCGATCGACGAACTCTTCTGGCCAAGGCCGAAGCAGAGGCCACTGCAGCATCGTCGTATGAACGGGAGAGTCTCGCCGGCGAAGTAGCTGAGCTTGAGCGGTACAGCGCCTTCCTCGTCGAGGATGTCGCGTTATTGGAACGACATCTCGGAGAACAGCGCTCTCTTCTTGCCACATCAGTTTCAGCGTTGAGCGATCTGGTCGAACGACCCGAGACATTCCGAGTCGATAAGGCACCAGCAACCAGCGGCGTTGTCCCTCCCGTCGGCAATGATATTGGTCTCACCGAAGATATTGGTCTCACCGAATCTGATGAGACCGCCGTTGAACTCGATGCAGTGGAGTTGGCCGAGAAGGTCGCGTCGATGCCGGAAACGGCAGAGATGGAATCGGTGGTCGCTGCGAGTGCGGAGCCGGAGGCCTTTGCTCCGTCGGTCCTGGGAATGCCGCCTGTTCTCGCGGTTGACGGCGACGTCGAGTTTGTCGACGTCGCCCCGATCGAAGAGCCCGCTGCGGAACCGGCGACGGAGTCGATCGATTCGGTCGAAAATGACGCATCATGGACCGCTGCTGTAGCAGCGTGGGATGAACCCACATTCGCTCCTGAGAGCGACGACCTTTCGCAGAGCATGGTGGATTTGGTGGCGATCAAAGAAAGCGCATTAGAGATGCCGAGCACGTCCTTTGACACCGAGTCGCCGCTGCCGGTGTTTGACCCCCGAGACTTTTCGACAGGCATCGACACATCGACTAGTGAGTCAGTCACTGTCTCCGCCAAAATCGATGACGTCGCTCTACCGCTCCTGGTGACTGCGGCAGACTTCGAGCCGTTGGGAGATGACGAGGTCATTCCCGGGGAGATCAGGAGCGACGAGCCCACTGCGCCGATTCCGGTGGTGGAAGATGTGCTCTTCGCTGACCCCATCGATGAGTCCAGTGATCCGTTCCTCGACCAACTCCGAGATGCCGTCGCTTTTGACGAAGTTGACCTCGGCGATGATGCACTCGCGGCCTTCTTTGACCACGACGATGACGCTGCGAGTAGAGGTTGGTTCGGTCGCAAGCGCTGATACCACAACCGAATCCGGTACGAACAACCGCATCGGGTGATCGAAAAAGCGCACCTTTCCGGGATAGGAGTCGTAAACTCCCCGATCTGCTCCGGCCGGATTTGCCGGTGTTGCAGGATTGAGAGGACTAAGACGATGGCCACGGCCAAGAAATCGTCCGCAAAAAAGGCGGCAAAGAAGGCTGTAGCGAAGAAAGCTGTAGCCAAAACGGTTGCAAAGAAGGCTGTAGCGAAGAAAGCTCCTGCCAAGAAGAAGCCGGCGCCGAAGAAGAAGTCGCCATTCGGTGCGAAGTTTGTCGGTGAGATGAAGGCGAGACTCATAGAAGAACGCGCCAAATACTTGCACTCGGCTGAGGAGTATCGGGCTGAGGCTGATGCGTTACTCGAGGGGCGAGAGCCCGGCGACGTGCAGTTCGACGAAGAGTCGGGCGAAGGCGACACGCTAGCGGTTGAACGTGAGCGCGATCTTGCGCTCTCGGCACAGGCCCAAACCGCGGTGGCGGAGATAGATGCAGCGCTTGATCGCATCGAAAAGGGCGTCTACGGCGTCTGCATTACCTCCAGTCTTCCGATTCCCCAGGAGCGGCTCCGCGCCATCCCGTGGGCCGGTCAGCGCGTCGAATACAAGGTTGGTGGCCTCGGCCGAAGGTAGGCCGTCCACCACACAGCATGACTACTCGTACTGACGTCGTTCCGGCCGGGTTCGATGGCGAACGGCTTGATCGGTTCGTGGCTGCGCTGAGCCAATTGAGTCGATCAGCGGCAACGCGACTTGTGAAGAACGGCGATGTGCTGGTCGACGGCATTCCAGCGATCAGGCCGAGTGGCCGCGTCACCGAGGGTCAGCACGTAGATATCGCGATGCCCGACGATGTGGACTCGACACCGCAACCGGACTCGTCCATCGAGATCACCCTTGTCTACGAAGATAATGCCGTCATAGTCATCGACAAACCCGCAGGTCTCGTGGTGCATCCAGGAGCAGGAAACAACGATGGCACGCTTGTCAATGGTCTCATCGCTCGATTTCCAGAGATCGCCGATGTCGGGGAGATCCACAGGCCCGGAATTGTGCACCGGCTTGATCGAGGTACTTCTGGACTTCTAGTTGTGGCTCGCACCCAAGACGCCTACCTCGACCTTGTTGAGCAGATGTCCGCCCACGAACCTAGCCGCATTTACGAGGCACTGGCCTGGGGCTTGCTAGAGACCGAGGCAGGAACGATCGATGCCCCGATCGGTCGTTCCGTTCGTCACCCGACCCGCAACACGGTCACGAAGTCGGGTCGCCGGGCGGTCACCCATTACCGGGTACGTGATCGCTACAAATTGCCGAAGCCGGTCACGCTCATCCGCTGCGAACTGGAAACGGGTCGAACCCATCAGATCCGAGTGCATCTGCGAGCCATTGGGCATCCTGTGGTGGGCGATCGCGAATACGACGGTGGTCGACCCGGGCTTGATCCCGGTCGTCCGTTCCTGCATGCAGAGGAACTCCGCTTTCGTCACCCCGTCACGAATGAAGAAGTTGTAGCGACCTCACCACGCCCACCCGACCTCGAAGCGTGCCTCGCAGGCCTGAGCTAATAGTCAGTCGTTGGCTGTTGCTGGCCATGACGCTTCGCCGTGCGTCATTCGCGCAATATCAGCGAGCGAGTACGAGTTGAGAAACTCCCGCATGTGGCTTCCTGCCGCTCCCCAGATTGCCAGCAGCACACACTGGCCCTCGTGATCACATGCGCCATCGGTATGAGGTACGCCGAAGTCACCAGCGGTGATGGGGCCATCAACGGCCCGCACAATCTCTGACAGGAGGATGTCCCTCGGCTCTCGGGCCAGAACGTAGCCCCCGCCAACGCCGCGCTTGGAGCGCACGATACCGGCACCCTTGAGCGCAAGCAGGATCTGTTCGAGGTACGGCTGGGGGAGTGCGGTGCGTTCAGCGATCTCGCGGACAGAGGTGGGCGCTGCTTCAGTGTGGAGCGTGAGCGAGAGCAGTGCCCTCGCCGCGTAGTCACCTCGGGTCGATACTCGCACGTGCGAGACTCTAGGCCTCTGGCGGGAGATGTGCCGCAACCGACGTTCGTAGGCGTCGGTAGAGTCCGGGTATGAATCCCGAGCAACCCGTGCTACCTGATTGGTCGAACGGTTGTGTGAGCCAGATCATTCCCTCGATCTTGAGCGCCGATGACAAGGCGCGCGACGATTGTCCGTTGCCTCCCGAGGTCACGGACGCGCACGCTGTAGTTGTTCTCGTGCTCGACGGCTTGGGCTGGGAGCAGTTACAGGAGCGTCGCTTAATCGCTCCGACTCTTGCCTCTCTGGCGGGCGGGCCGATCACTACTGTGGCACCGTCGACCACTGCTGCCGCACTCACGTCAATCGCTACCGGAACTGCGCCAGGCGAACACGGTGTGGTCGGGTATCGAATCGATGTCGACGGCGAGGTCATAAACATGCTGAGCTGGCGGACGCCCCAAGGCGATGCCCGTCAGCGTGTCGTGCCTGAGGATTTCCAAGCGGTTGAGCCGTTTTGCGGGCAGCGACCTGTCGTTGTGCAGAACGCCCCTTTTCTCAAGACAGGCTTCACCCGCGCCCACCTGAGGGGTACCCGCCAACACAACTGGCACACGATGGCCACAATCTCCGTTGAGGTGAGGCGAGCCCTTAGCGCAGGCGAACCGTTTGTCTACGCTTACTACGATGGCATAGACAAGACTGCTCACGTGCACGGTTTTGGCGATTATTACGCCGCTGAGTTGGCTGCCTGTGATCGACTGGTCTCGGATCTGATGATGGATCTTCCTCGAGGCGCTGCCCTCGTTGTCACGGCTGATCATGGGATAGTCGACTGCACTGTGGGGCGTACGGAGCTCGACTCCTCGTTGTTCCCGATGATCCGTCGCCAGTCAGGTGAGGCCCGGTTCCGTTGGTTTCACGCCGAACCGGGTCGCTCCCGCGAGCTTGCTGCTGTTGCGGTTGAGACGGTTGGCGACGATGGATGGGTGGCTTCCATTGAGCAAGTGATCGATGAGCAATGGTTCGGCCCGACGGTCACCGACGTTGCGCTCAGCCGACTGGGCGACGTGGCAGTTGTCGCCCGTCGTGATCGCTGGTTCGTCGATCCGGCTGAGTCCAACTCGTTCGAACTGATCGGTCGACATGGGGGGATGACCCCGGCTGAAATGTTCGTACCCTTGCTGTCATTCAACACGTGACAACCCGCATGAGGAGTCGTTATGACCGACGCAAGCACCCCATCTGAAATCGACGCTCCGGAGATTGTTCAGGGCCCCGATGTTGAGGTTGTTGAACAGGCGGCCGAAGAGGACATCGACGAGACGATCGATCACCCGGCCAAGGTCATGCGGATCGGTACAATGCTCAAACAGTTGCTCGAAGAGCTTCGGGCCTCGGAACTCGATATCCCGAGCCGAGATCGCCTCCGCTACATCTACGACACCTCGGTATCGGAACTGAGCGGAGCGCTGTCTGACGACCTTGCCGCCGAGCTTCGACGACTGGCACTGCCGTTCGATGGGGGCGACACCCCCACCGGGGCTGAGCTACAGATAGCGAAGGCCCAACTTGTCGGTTGGCTCGAAGGACTGGTCCAAGGCATGCAGGCCATGCTCTTCGCCCAGCAAATGGCCGCCCAGCAACAACTCCAGTCCATGCGCGGCGAGATTGGCTCCGGCGTCCCGGGTGAGCCGCTCCAGCAGTCCCAAACTGCTGCAGACGAGCGACCTGGGACGTATTTGTAGCCTGCCCGAACGCTGGTCTGTAAACGGCTGGAACGGCGCGCTTGTCGCGGCAGGGGAGTCGGGATAGGTTCGGACGACACCCATGTAATTTATCCACATAGGTGTCCACAGCACTGTCCACAGCGGGCGGAGCGAGCCTGTCGTGAGGAGGCCGAGTGGGGGATTCATTCGCCCATCTCCATGTGCACACCGAGTATTCGATGCTCGACGGTGCCTCGCGCCTCGACGACGCCATCGCCGCTGCGGCAGCGGACGGTCAACCTGCTATGGCGATCACCGATCACGGCAACATGTATGGCGTCCTCGATTTTTACAAGGGCTGCAACGATGTCGGGATCAACCCGATCATCGGTACCGAGATCTATCTCGCTCACGACTCTCGCCACGAGCGCCCCAGCCGTCGCGGCAAGGCTGACGATTCCGGCGGTGACACGGGTGGCGGCAAAAAGCTGTACTACCACGCCATTCTCATGGCGGAGAACAATGTCGGCTACAAGAACCTGATTCAGCTCTCCAGCCAGGCCTATCTCACCGGTTTCCATTACAAACCCCGTGCCGATTTTGAGCTGATGGAAAAGTACTCGGAAGGAATTATCGCGACGTCGGGATGTCTCGGCGGACACGTGCTCCAGTCGCTCATGCAGGGAAACACGGATGCTGCCCTGGAGCATGCCGCTCGATTCCAGGACATCTTTGGACGCGACAATTTCTTCCTCGAACTTCAGGACCATGGCATCCCCGAACAGCGGACCACGAATCCCCAGTTGTTGGAGATCGCAAAGAAGATTCAAGCCCCCGTACTCGCCACCAACGACTCGCACTACACCCACCAGCACGATTCGGAAGCACACGATGCCCTTTTGTGTGTTCAAACCGGAGCGCTGCTAGCCGATACCGACCGGTTCAAGTTCCAAGGTGACCAGCATTACTTGAAGTCGGCCGGGGAGATGCGGCGACTCTTCGCCGAGGTTCCCTCGGCGTGCGACAACACGCTCTGGATCGCCGAGCGCTGCGATGTCGAGATCGAGTTCGGCAAGCCCCAGCTTCCTGAGTTCCCGCTTCCGGAGGGATTCGCCACCGACACCGAATATTTGCGCCACCTGACCTACGTTGGTGCCTACAAGCGCTGGGGCAATGACCTCGACACCGAGGTGGTCGACCGCCTTGACTATGAGCTTGGCGTCATCGACAGCATGGGGTTCTCGGCCTACTTCCTGATCACTTGGGATCTCATCAAGCACGCCCGGGACAACAACGTTCGTGTGGGCCCGGGCCGAGGGTCGGCTGCGGGTTGTGCAGTCGCCTACTCCCTCTGGATCACCGATCTCGACCCAATCAAGTACGACCTCTTGTTTGAGCGTTTCTTGAATCCCTCTCGTATCTCGATGCCCGACATCGATATGGACTTCGACACCCGATACCGAGACGAGATGATTCGCTACGCGGCTGAGCGCTATGGACGCGACAATGTGGCACAGATCG
Organism: Acidimicrobiaceae bacterium; assembly: GCA_018699415.1. Lineage (GTDB taxonomy): Bacteria > Actinomycetota > Acidimicrobiia > Acidimicrobiales > Aldehydirespiratoraceae > JAACCU01. The sequence continues at coordinate 15,386 of JABIQM010000238.1, read as the reverse complement.
TCACGTTCTCTCAGATCAAGGCGCGGGCGGCGGTCCGAGACGCCGCCCGTGTGCTCGGCTACCCGTATGCCGTGGGTGACAAGGTGGCCAAGGCGATGCCACCGCTCATCATGGGCCGCGATACGCCGCTCAAGTACTGCTTCGAGGAGCACCCAAAGTACGTCGACGGTTACAAGTCGGCGGGTGAGCTACGCGACATGGTGTCGTCGGATGCCGATATCGCCAGGGTCGTGGAGGTCGCCCAGGGGCTGGAAGGCTTGCGTCGTCAGGACGGCATCCATGCTGCGGCTGTGGTGATTACGAACGACCCGCTCACGGAGTATCTACCAATCCAGCGCAAGCCGGAAGCGGGCAAGTCGATCGAAGAATCGGCGGTGGTCACCCAGTACGAAATGCACGGGGTGGAAGACCTCGGGCTACTCAAGATGGATTTCTTGGGCCTCCGAAACCTTGATGTCATCTCTGACTGTCTCGTACTGATCATGCAAACCCGCAATGACGTTGTTGATATTGATGCGGTGCGACTCGACGATAAGCCGACCTTCGAGTTGTTGGGCCGAGGCGACACGATCGGTGTCTTCCAGCTCGAGTCCAGCCCGATGCGGGCACTCATCCGGTCGCTTGCTCCAACGTCGTTTGATGACGTTGCTGCCCTTGTCGCTCTGTATAGGCCTGGCCCGATGGCGGCCAACATGCACAACGACTACGCGGACCGTAAGAATGGCCGCAAGCCGGTCGAATTCATTCACGAGGATGCCAGAGAGTTACTTGGCGACACCTACGGCCTGATGATCTATCAGGAGAGCGTCATGCGAATGGCGCAAAAGTTTGCCGGGTACTCGCTCGCCGAAGCGGACTCATTACGCAAGGCCATGGGCAAGAAGATTCGCGAGGCGATGGAGGAGGAGCGTGAAAAGTTCACGACGGGCGTTGTCGACAACGGTTACGAGCATTCACTCGCCGTCGAACTATTCGACATCATCGCCCAGTTTGCTGACTACGCCTTCAACAAGTCGCACTCTTATGGCTACGGCTACGTCGCCTACCAAATTGCGTATCTGAAGGCCAACTACCCGGTCGAATATCTGTCGGCCCTGCTTACGAGCGTCAAGACAAAGCTGGAGTCGGCGGCCGTCTATCTCAACGAATGCCGCCTCATGGGGATCGAGGTTGAGGTACCCGATGTCAACCGGTCAGAGTCGGATTTCACGCCAGTTCCTGATCTCGCCGCAGTCGGTGTAGCCAGCGGCGGCAAAGCCGCATCGCCGGGCAACATCATCTTTGGGTTGTCTGCGATCCGGAACGTGGGAGTGGGTTTCGTTGAGAAGGTCCTCGCGGCGCGCAACGAAGGCGGTCCGTTCGAGTCGTTCCTCGATTTCGTTGAGCGTGTTGAGTTGGACGCTCTCAACAAACGCACCATCGAGTCACTGATCAAGGGCGGCGCATTCGATTCGCTCGGACATCCACGAAAGGGCTTACTTCAGGTCTACGAACAGATCATTGATCTCACCGTTCAGCGCCGCCGTGAACACGACATGGGTGTGATGTCGCTGTTTGGTGATCTCGACGATGGGCCCTCGTTTGATGAACGTCCGTCGATCCCCGACGTCGAGTTTGAGAAGATGCCGAAGCTGGCGAACGAAAAAGAGATGTTGGGCCTGTATATCTCGGGTCACCCGCTGCTCGGGTTCGAGGCGCACATCGCCCGCAAGGTCGACTGCTCGATCGCTGGTCTGAGCGAAACGCCCGATGGGGCCATCGTGAAGGTTGGTGGCGTGATCACCAACTTGCAGCGCAAGTGGACCCGCAAGGGCGATCTGATGGCAGTCTTCGATCTCGAAGATCTTGAGGGGTCTGTCGAGGTCATGGTCTTTCCCCGAACGATGCAGGAACACGGGCCGAAGCTGGTGGACGATGCGATTGTTCTGGTGCGGGGTAGAACCGAGAACGATGATCTCCCGAAGCTCTTCGCCCAAGACATCGAAATTGTCGAGGATCTCTCCGACAACTCTCCGGTCCGGGTAAAGATCCCGATCGAGCACCAACTTCCGGGCCGTATTGCCGACCTGAAATCCATTCTGGCCGCCCACCCTGGCGAATCTCCGGTGGAACTACACCTCAGTGAGCGGCAGGTGCTGCGGCTCCCGGATGACTACGCAGTGGACAATGCAAACGGCGTAATTGCCGAACTTCGGGTACTTCTTGGACCTGACTCTGTATTGGTATGAGCTCTCGAGGTTGCGATTCGCGAAATTTCACTGAAAACTGGTGGGGTCACATTCGGCAAGCAGGGGACAGCGCAGGACATGGCGATCGAAGTCGAAACGAAGGACTGCACTGCGCTGAGTGATGCTGAGTTGACCGAGATGGCCGACCTTTCGGCCGAATCGCCGAACGCATTCGAAGTTGGGATGCTCTCAAAGCAGGCTGAAGCGTGGGTGCTCTGCACCGTGGCAAGTGAAGGCGGCAAGGTCCGAGGCTTCTCGTTCTGCACGTTGGAACGAATTGGTGGAACGCCGAGCATCATCGTCGGCGCCGGTCATATTTGCCGCAACACAAAGCGTGACACCGTGCTACGGGCAATCATGACCGACCAGCTCCGCCGTTCCGTTCTTGCCTTCCCCGACGAAGACGTCCTCATCGGCACACAGATCAATGACGCTGGGGTATTCGAAGCATTCAAGACGCTCAGTGACATCGTTCCGCGTCCCGGCCATAAGGCCTCCGGTGAAGAGCGTGCCTGGGGTCGCCGTCTGGCCAAGCGCTACGGAATTGGTGCGTCGGTTTATGAAGACCGCGCCTTCACCGCTCGTGGCGATGGTTCGCAGGCACCCGTGCTCGATCACGCGAGCTCGAAGCCGGAAAAGACGGACCCTGAGGTCAGCGCACAACTCGATGGCCTCGATATCGCCAACGGCGATTCGCTGATCGCTTTCGGGTGGGCAATGGCAGAGGATCTCGAGAAGCTGCTCTGACTGATCCCCTGGTCGGGGTGATTATGAAGTTCGAGGAACTGATCCGCCGCCGGCGGATGACTCGCGCCTTCACCCCCGAGCCTGTTGAGAGCGCCGTCGTGGATCGCATGGTCGATGCGGCACGACGCGGACCGTCGGCGGGGAATACTGCCAGCATCGAGTTTTTGGTTTTGGAGGGAGTAGAACAAACGGCCCGTTATTGGGATACAACGCTGCCGGTGGAGCAGCGGTCGATGTTCCCCTGGCCTGAGCTTCTCCACGCACACGTCTTGATCGTGCCATGGGTTGACCCGGCGGCCTACGTGCGTCGTTATGACGAACCCGACAAGACGAGTACGGGCCTAGGCGCGTCCACTCATGCGTGGTCGGTTCCGTACTGGTTCGTCGATGGCGGTGCAGCGGCGATGACATTGCTACTCGCAGCCGAGAACGAAGGACTCGGCGCTCTGCTCTTCGGTCTTTTTGATCATGAGGACGCTGTCCGGATCACGTTTGGCGTGCCCATGGGGCTCCGAGCACTTGGCGCAATCGCCATCGGGCATCGCGCACCTGACCGCCCGTCCCAATCGGCCGGACGGACTCGTCGACCACTCGAGAAAATCGTGCACCGGGGCCGCTGGTGAGCGCTGAGGCAATCCGGCGGGCCTATATAGACCTTGTTGGTGATCTACCGGCCACGTTCTGCCGGGATGCTGTCGACGTTCGACCGCAGACAACGCCTGACGAATTTTCCGATGCTCCGGCGTTGATTTTGGCTGGGGCCGGCGATCTGGTTGAGCTACGGACCGTGGTTGAGCGGGTGACCGGTCCAATGACTTGGCCGTTTCGGAGCGATCCGGACCCGACCAGATCGCTCGTCGACGAGCACACAAGTCAAGTTCTGATCGAACGTCCTGCTCAACTAATGATGTTCGTGATGGCAATGGATGGACTCCTGCCGGACAGAAGTGCGGCATGGAGAACAAGAAAGACGTTGCGTGAAGCCCTTGGGGTTGCGCTGAATGGGCTCAACTCGGTCACCACAGTGGCGTGCCGATTTGAGCGTGTCGAGTGACGGCAGACCCGAGATTGATCGGCTATTTCTTGGCCAGCGACTATATTGTGATCTTCACCCATGTTGTCGACTGATGCTCCCGTGAAGCCCACTGGTCTCAAACCTGTTCTGGAAGTCATTCCCGAGCATTGTTATCAGCGATCTTTGATCCGAGGTGTCGGGATCGTAGCTCGAGATCTACTCCTCTATGGTCTCGCGATATGGGGCCTCGTGGTGACGAACAACCCTTTGCTGTTGGTGCCGCTCTGGCTCTTGGCTGGCCTGATGGTTTCCGGATTATTCGTGCTGGGTCATGATGCCGCTCACGGTGCTTTGTTCGATTCTCCCCGGCTCAACGCATTCGTCGCCCGGTTGACCATGCTCCCGTCGTTGCACGCAGTCGAGGTATGGATTTTCGGTCACAACCGTGTCCATCATGGACATACTGTGCGCCAACAGATTGACTTTGTGTGGCAACCACTCACCGCCGCTGACTACAGCGAGCTAGGACGGTTCCAAAAGCTGGTCCACCGACTCGAATGGAGTTCAGTTGGTGCTGGCGCCTACTACTTCCATCGGGTTTGGTGGGAGAAGATGGTGCGGTTTCCTGCTCCCGCTCGATGGCGGGCGGCTATGCACCGTGATCAGGCGCTCATCATTGCCTTTGGAGCTCTAGGACTTGCGTTGAGTGTTGGGTTCGCGGGCGTGGCCGGCCTATGGATCTGGGTCAAGGTCGTGGTGGTGCCGTTCCTGTTGTTTTGCCAGGTCATCGGCTGGGTCGTTTACGTCCATCACATCTCCCCGGAGATCCGCTGGTGGCCTCGGGCCGATTGGAATCGATTCCACGGCCAAGTAGAGGGGACCACGGTGTTGTGGGGGCCGCCCGGTTGGGACCTTTTCTTCCACTGGATCATGGTCCATCTGCCCCACCACGTCGACATGCGGATCCCGTGCTATCGGCTCACTGAGGCAGCAAGGGCGGTCGCTGCCGTGTTCCCTGACGACGTTGAGCAGCGTCCCATCCAGCTCCGTGACTATCTGCGCTCGACCAAAATTTGCAAGCTCTATAACTACGAACGGGGTGGTTGGATCGGCTACGCCGACGCTACCTGAGCCAGCCGCTCGAGCTCGGCGCGAGTTCGCTTGATACTCACTGCGCCTGCTGCGCCAAGGGACTCCGCGAATTGTGAGACTCGCAGTTCCTGGAGCTGCCACATGAGCGACTCCAGTTCCGTGGTCATTCCAGACTGTTGCACCAGGGCCTCGTGCTGTGTCTCTAGCGCCCGCACATTGATCATGCGGTCGCGATCGCGGGCCAACCCGTCGGTGATGCGTTCAAGGCGCCATTCGATGGCGCGAAGGTACCGCCCGACGTCGCGCAGCCGATGCGCGCCGCAAGCAGCGAGGCTGCCGTCGTAGACAAGCCGGTCGAGCTGCTCGGCCATATCTGACCGGGATGCTTGAAGCGCGGGTGCAGTGAGCGAGTCGAGCGATCGGCGCAGGTTCCTGGCTCGTTGTAAGACCTCCACCCCATCGTTGGCCACATCCATGAGGGCTTGAGCAAGCTCGGAGCGGTACGCGTCGATCAATGATCCCCACTTCGCCTCGGTAAACACGGGGCCGCCATGGCGGTGCAGAACTTCGTCAGTGGCCGCAATCAGACAATCGTCGAACCAGGATGATGGTGAATCGTAGGGACTCACGACGATGGCGTACTTCACGTCTTCGGTCAAAAGGTTGCGCAGCACCCTGCCGACGGGCGGACGATGAAGGAGTAGGAGGCGACGTATCCCCTCCCACATCATGGTGGCTTGGGTGTCGAGGTCGGCCACAAGCCGAATGGATACGGAGTCGCCGTCGTCGATAAGGGTGGGATAGGAGGTGACCCGTTGCCCGAGCCCGGTGGCCTCGATCGATTCTGGGAAGTCGCCAAAATTCCAATCGGTGAGTCCCGTGCGTTCCAGCGAATGACTCGTCTTTGCCAAGAGTTGCCGGGCCTCCTCATGCAGATGGCGCTGGAGTAGTTCGAGATCGTCGTCTTCGGCCAGCGACTCGCCATCATCGACAACCCGGAAATGGGGGCGCAGATAGGTCGGCAGGGAAGATTTCTGGAACTCGTGGGGACGAACGTCAATGCCGCCGTGGCGGGTCAGCGCTGCTGCGAGTTGGGTGGTGAGATTCGTATCTCCTGCCGGGTCGAGTTGCGGAAGAATTTCTGCGACGGTCTCAGGGATTGGAAGCAGGGTGCGGCGTGTGGCTTTCGGTAGGGTTCGGATCAACTCGTCGATGAGTAGTGGGCGCCATGCCGGGACGAGCCACTCGAAGGGCTCGGGGTGTAGTCGACGGACATACTCGAGCGGAACGTCGATCGTGAGCCCGTCCGTCGGTTCGGCCGGGTCAAATCGGTAGTCCACCACGAGATCAAGATCGCCGTATGACCACGAGGTGGGGAGTTCCAACAACTCGATCGGTTCGACACCGTCGCCGACCAGGTCAGAAAGAGCAAAGTCGAGGGCTGCGGGGTGTTGCCGCCGGTGCCTGCTCCACCACTTCTCAAAATGGGCTCGGGACACGACGTTGTCAGGTAGGCGAGCCACATACCGTTCGACATATTCGTCGTCGGAACAATGGAGATCGTGGCGTCGGAGTCGATGCTCTAGTTCAACGAGTTCGTCGGTGACGCGGGCGTTGCTGCGAACGAAGGCATAGTTCGGAGTGGAAGGCACCTGAGCCGGATCGACCTCCACGAGCGCATTACGCACGAAAAGGGCCCGGGAGAGCGCAGGGTCGACCCGATGGAGATTGACTGCCCGATTCGGCACCACTGGCAGCCCGTACAGAGATGCTCGCTCATGGCACATAGCAGCGCCGCGGTCTTCGTCCCACCAAGGATCGGAATAGTCCCAACGTAAGAGATGCGATGCAGACTGCTCGAGCCATCGCGGGTTCAGCGGTGCAACCGTGCGGGCCCGAAGCTGGTTGGTCTCGACCAGTTCGCCCGCCATCAGCCACTTGGGCGTGCGCTTTCGAAGCGCTGAACCAGGAGCCACGACAAACCGGGCGTTACGGGCGCCGCGGTACTCGCGTCGCTCAGGATCAAAGAATCCGATGTGAGAAAGAAGCCCGGCGAGCACGGACTGGTGGATTGCTGTCGGTGGCACATCATTGTCGTTGATTTGTAGACCGAGTTCACGCGCGGTACGGCGCAGCTGGCTGTGAATATCTTGCCACTCCCGAATCCGGAGGAAGTGGAGGTACTCGTCTCGGCACATTCGCCGAAATCCGTTGCCGCTACGAGCCTCCCGCTCGGTTCGGATGTGCTCCCAGAGCAAGAGGTAGGACAAGAAATCGGAGTCGTCATCGGTGTAGCGCTTGTGGAGCTCGGCGGCCCTTTGTTGCGCGGCCCCAGACCCAACGCCGTTCGGCCGAATCCGAGGGTCTTGAATCGATAAGCCAGAGACGATGATCAGCATCTGTCGAACGCAGCCGTGGTCCTCGGCTTCAAGCAGCATGCGTCCCATCCTCGGGTCAAGGGGAAGCGAGGAGAGCTGGCGGCCCAACGGCGTGAGCCAGCCGTTTTCGCCTTCGTGCTCGGGAACTACGGCGTCGAGTTCCTCAAGCAAGAGAATGCCGTCGCGGACTGCTCGTATGTCGGGCGGGTCAAGGAACGGAAAGTCGGCCACATCGCCAAGACCGAGCGCGGCCATCTGCAAGATCACCGACGCGAGATTGGTGCGCTGAATTTCCGGCTCGGTGAAGTCCGGACGGGCATCGAACTCGTCCTCGGTGAAGAGGCGGATACAGATGCCCGGACCAAGCCGGCCGCAGCGGCCGGCCCGCTGGTTCGCGGAGGCTTGCGAGATCGGTTCGATTGGGAGCCGTTGGACCTTGGTTCGACGATTGAAACGAGAGACGCGGGCTGTTCCGGTGTCGATGACCGCATGGATTCCAGGCACGGTGAGAGAGGTCTCGGCGACGTTGGTTGACAAGATCACACGCCGTTTGTCAGTGGGTTTGAAAATCCGCTGTTGCTCAGCCGGGGAGAGGCGAGCGTAGAGAGGAAGAATTTCGAGATCGCCGAGCTTTCGATCGCGGAGGTGGTCGACGGCATCGTGAATTTCGCGCTCGCCGGAGCAGAAGACCAAGATGTCTCCGCTCTGATCGTGGACTAGCTCACGAACTGCCTGCTCGATTGCCTCAGGTTGATCGAGGATCGGCGCGTCGGGGTCGTTGGGGTCGGCGGGTGGCCGGTAGCGAATCTCGACCGGATACGTACGTCCGGACACCTCGATAATCGGAGCTCCGTCGAAATGGGCGGAGAAGCGCTCGGTGTCGATTGTGGCTGAGGTGATGATGAGATTGAGATCAGGGCGCTGCGGAAGCAGTCGAGCCAGATAACCAAGCAGGAAGTCAACGTTGAGACTGCGTTCGTGAGCCTCGTCGATGATCAGGGTGCGATAGCGCCGAAGCATTGGATCTCGCTGAATCTCAGCAAGAAGGATGCCGTCGGTCATGAGACGGATGCGAGTATCAGCTCCCACTTCGTCATGGAAGCGAACGGTGTAGCCGACAAGACCGCCGAGCGTGGTGTCGAGTTCGGAGGCCAGTCGCTCGGCAATCGATCGAGCAGCGAGGCGGCGGGGTTGGGTGTGTCCGATCAGTCGGTCGTCGTCGGCCAGGATTTCCAGGCAGAACTTCGGGAGTTGGGTGCTCTTGCCAGAGCCGGTCTCCCCGGCTACAACGACGACCTGGTTGGAAGCCAACGCCTCAAGAATCTCCGCACGTCTCTCCGTGATGGGGAGCTCCGGTGGATACGTGATGCGATCGGACGTCATAGCTCATTCAGTGTGGTCTGGCGGCGACAAAATACAGACGTGCAGTAACCCGCTGTTGATGGTCCCTGATTCTCTTTGGGACCAGCGCCGGTCACCTCGGATGTCGATCCGAGGAGGTGGATGGGGATGAGGGCAGAAGGCGCTGACGGATACAACGCGATCGTCCCCGCTCCGTCTAGGTTGCGAGGAATGGTTGTTCGCATTGACGTCACCGCTCCTGACGATCCTGCAGCGAGGCAGATACTCGATTCTGCACTATTACTCGGAGTGGATCGGCTTGTGGGTTGCACGATCACGCGGGTCCATCATGTCCGAGGCGACCTGAGCGAATCTGACCTCGCCCGTCTCTGTGCCGAAGTGCTCGTCGACCCTGTGGTCGATGTGCACACGATTGATGCACCGGCGTCCGCTGGGGGTCGAGTCGTCGAAGTGGCCCCGATGCCTGGCGTCACCGACGGTGATGCCCGCGAGCTCGAACGTGCTGCTTCTCAATTGGGCCTTCCATCTATCGAAGTGGCCACAGCGCGCCGCTACGAGTTGCACGGTGCGCTGTCAGATGCCGACGTTGCTCGATTGACGCGCCGTCTGCTCGCCAACGACACGATTGAGCATGCCCACGAGGGCGAGATGGACCCTGAGTTCGCCGCCGCCACCGCGGCCGACGTTCGTGTTGATCTGGTAGAACTCGACGGACTGTCCGACGACGCACTGGCCCAGATGAGCCGAGAACGCGTTCTGTCCCTTGACGTCAACGAAATGCGGGCAATCCAGGCGCACTTTGTCGCGGAGGGTCGATGGCCAACCGACGCCGAACTCGAGACCCTCGCGCAGACCTGGTCTGAGCACTGCGTGCACAAGACGTTCCGCGCCAAGATCGAACTCACGCACAAAGCGGCTGATGGTACCGTCACCGTCTCGACTCACGATGGGCTTTTGCCTGCGCTGCGCGAGGTCACCGAGGAGCTTGATCCCTGGTGGCTCCGTAGCGCCTTCGTTGATGACGCGGGCATCATCGCCTTCGATGACACGTTCGATCTGGCATTCAAGGTGGAGACGCACAACCACCCGTCAGCCTTGGAGCCATTCGGCGGGGCAAATACTGGTGTCGGCGGTGTGGTCCGCGATGTGATCGGCGTATCAGCTCGACCGATCGCGTGCACCGATGTGCTGTGCTTCGGTCCACCCGACTTACCCGACAGCGAACTGCCGACGGGCGTGTTGCACCCGCGTCGGATTCGCGAAGGTGTGGTGAGCGGCGTCGGCGACTACGGCAACAAGCTTGGGCTGCCAACGGTCAACGGAGCCGTTCTGTACGACAAGGGCTACACGGCCAATCCGCTGGTCTACTGCGGAGCGCTCGGACTCCTCCCTCACGGCATGCACCCGACGGAGGCACACGTCGGCGACCGCATCATCTCAATCGGTGGGCGTGTCGGGCGCGATGGCATTCACGGAGCCACGTTCTCCTCGGCGGGAATGGATGCCTCCACCGTCGACTCTGTCGGCTCAGCGGTGCAAATTGGTGATCCGATTACCGAAAAGGGCCTGATCGAGGTTATCGAGTTGGCGCGCGATGCGAAGCTCTACACGGCCATCACCGATTGTGGTGCAGGTGGATTTTCGTCGTCGGTTGGAGAGATGGGCGAGGACCTAGGCGTTGACGTTGATCTCGCCACGGTGCCGCTCAAGTACCCCGGTCTTCAGCCGTGGGAAATTTGGCTCTCTGAGGCACAGGAACGGATCGTCATCGCCGTTCCACCGGCCAATATGGCTGAGCTTCAGTCCCTCTGCGATGCCTGGGATGTGGAACTCACCGATCTTGGCACCTTCACTGGGAGTGAACGACTCGTTGTCCACCACGGTGAAACGCCTGTGGTCGACATACCGATGTCGTTTTTGCACAATGGGCTTCCTCGCCGGGAGATGACGGGAGCATGGGCGGATCCTGTACCTACCCAGGTCACAACGCCTGAGGTAGACGCGTCGGTGATCCTGGAGTTGTTGGCTCACCCAGAAGTGGCGTCGAAGGAAGACATCGTTCGTCGCTATGACCATGAGGTTCGCGGTGGCACAGTGGTGCGGCCATTCGTCGGTCCTGAGGCTGATGGACCCGCTGATGCCGCCGTTCTCAAGCCGCTTGGCACTGATGGAACCCTCGCCGTGGTGCTCAGCAACGGGATTAATCCCCGTATCGGACGCCACGACCCGTGGGCGATGGCGCTTCATGCCATGGACGAAGCAGTTCGCAATCTAGTTGCCGTCGGCGGCGACCCAGACCGTGTGGCCGTGCTCGACAACTTCTGTTGGGGTGACCCGACGAAATCCGACCGCCTTGGTTCGCTTGTGCGGGCCGTGCAGGGATGCACTGATGGTGCCCGTCGCTACCGGATGCCGTTCATCAGCGGCAAGGACAGTCTCTTCAACGAGTTCGATGGTGAGGCGATCCCATCCACACTGCTCATTTCTGCGCTTGGACTTGTCCCCGACTTGGGTCGAGCCATCGACTCCGCCGGCATGCAGCCCGATGACGACATTTGGCTTGTTGGGCAGGGCAGTGCCCACCTTGGTGGCTCGCTGGCATCCGACGTATTCGACCTTTGTGCCAACACGGTGCCACTTCCCCTCGATGACCCACTGCCGCGCTATCAAGCCATCCATACCGCGATCGCCGCAGGGCTTATCACCGCGGCACACGACAGTAGCGATGGCGGGATTGCTGTGGCATTGGCAGAAATGGCTCTGGCAGCACGCCTCGGATTGTGCGTCGTTGTCCCCGCCGATGGATTAGATCCATTCACATCCCTCGTCAATGAGGGCCCTGGGAGACTGGTGCTCACCGGCTCCCCGGGCAACCGCGGCGCCATTGCCGCTGCGCTTGGCGATTTCGGCCGCCGAATCGGCGAAGTCACCGGCGGTGACAGGATCGTGATGGCAGCGCCCAGTGGCGCTAGTGGTGATGCTGAGTCTCTTGACTCGCGTGAACTCGTCTTGGTGGAGTTGACCATCGATCAAGCCGTTGAGGCGTTCACCGGGGGAGCGGTCGAATGAGCGCTCCCCCGATTCTGATTCCGCATGCATCTGGCACCAACCGCGACGGCGAGGCCGCTCAGGCCATCCGTCTCGCTGGCGGCTCCCCGCGCATCGTTCACGTCAACGAGTTACGTGACGGCTCCGTTCGTATTGGTGACCATGCGGCGATTCTGCTGCCCGGCGGGTTCTCGTACGGTGACGCGCTGGGTGCAGGCGGACGTCTCGCTCTCGAGTTACGTAGCTGGTTTGCTGACGAGTTGGCCGAAGCAGTGTCTGCGGAACGGCCGATCCTCGGGATCTGTAACGGTTTCCAGGTTTTGGTGAAGTCAGGCCTGTTGCCTGGCCCGCTTGGCAGTCCTCGAGACGTCACGCTCACGGAGAATCGGGCCGGTCGTTTCGAGTGCCGCTGGGTCACGATCCGGGTGGAGACGAGCTGCCGCTCTGGGTGGCTTGGCGCCGCCGGTGGAGTCACGATCCGTTGCCCTGTCGCCCATGGCGAGGGACGTATTGCAGTCGCTGGCGAATCTGTTTCTCGCCAAATCGAAGCCGATGGCTTGGTTGCGTTCCGGTATATGGCCGACGGACCTCGCCCAACCTCTGATGATCCAGTGTCGGCAGCCGGGGTTTATCCGGCCAACCCCAACGGGTCTGTGGCTGATATCGCCGGCTTGTGCGATCAGACCGGAACCGTCGTTGGCCTGATGCCGCATCCTGAGGATCATGTGATCGATTGGCAGCGGCCATCTGGACCCGTGGGCAACACGGGTCGGCCGTTGTTCGAAGCTTTCATAGCGGCGGCACAATGACACTCGACTTCGCGCCGGCGCTGGCAGAGCCGTTTGAAGGTCTTGACCCCAACACAGTCATCGATCTCGGCACGATGATGCGGGGCAAGGTCCGTGACGTCATTGATCTCGGCGACGAGATTGCGCTGATCGCCACTGATCGGTTATCTGCCTTTGACCATGTCCTCGGCACGGTTCCTTACCGCGGGCAGGTCCTCAACCAGTTGGCGGGTTGGTGGTTCGAACGTATCGATGACCTGGTGCCGTCGCACGTTGTGTCGATCCCTGACCCCAACGTCACTATTGGACGTAAATGTCGGACCTTGCCAGTGGAAGTTGTTGTTCGCGGCCGTCTATCGGGATCTACATCGACGGCGCTATGGACGAAGTATGCGGCCGGTGAGCGCACGATCTACGGACTCGATTTTCCCGATGGCATGCAAAAGAATGACCCTCTTTTCGAGGCGGTTATCACACCCACTACGAAAGCTGAGCAAGGTGCTCACGACGAGCCGATCACTGAGCGTGAGATCGTCGATCGCGGGCTGGTCGATGCCGACCTCTGGGATGAGGTCCGCACAATAGCGCTTGCTGTTTTTGCCCGAGGGGTCGAGTTGGCGGCTGGTGCTGGTTTGGTGCTGGTGGACACGAAATACGAGTTCGGTCTTGACGCTGAGGGCACGCTCACGATCATCGACGAAGTACACACACCCGACAGCTCGCGTTTCTGGCGTGCATCGACTATGGAGAGTCAGCGAGCGGCGGGCGATGAGCCGGAGAATCTCGACAAGGAGTACGTGCGTCTGGCGTACGCCCGAGACGGCTATGCCGGCATTGGTGACCCCCCGCCTTTGGGGCCGGGGCTAGCGCTAGAAGCCGCCGGCGTCTATCAAGAGACGTTCGAAGCACTCACCGGCACCGTATTCGATCCGGGTGAATATCCTGCTGGACCGAGGGTTCAAGCCGCCCTCCGGAATCGGTAGTTGAGAAATGTTCAACGACTTATCCCGCGGTGTCGGGTTTGACCGCGCGAGGATACAGACTGAGTCAGTGAGTGGGAGGAACCGCCGTCGTGTCTGACGATCCGCGAGTCGGCGTCATCATGGGAAGCGACTCCGACTGGGAGACGATGCAGCGCGCCGCTGTGATCCTCAAAGACTTCGGAATTTCCCACGAGTGCAGGGTAATCTCCGCCCATCGAACGCCCGACTTGATGGTGGAATACGCGTCGGCGGCAGAGTCCCGAGGCCTCGACGTGGTCATCGCCGGTGCTGGCGGTGCGGCTCATCTACCAGGCATGGTTGCCGGCCACACGATCATCCCGGTCATTGGCGTCCCGATCAAGAGTCGGGCCCTCGATGGGATGGACTCGCTGCTGTCGATTGCGCAGATGCCGGGCGGTGTCCCAGTCGCCACGATGGCCATCGGCGACGCCGGGGCCACGAACGCCGGTCTCTTCGCCGTAGCCATACTCGCTCGCACTGATGCATCGCTGGCTGCGGCACTCCACGCGTTCCGAGAGCAGCGTGCTGACCAGGTACGCGCCATCAAGTTGGAACACTGACCCATGAGCCCACTCCTCCCTGGCTCCACGATTGGAATCGTAGGCGGGGGACAGTTGGGACGCATGCTCGCTCAAACTGCCCGTCAGCATGGATACGGCGTGGTCGTGCTCACAGGTGGGGCCAAGGACACCCCAGCCGGGTTGCTCGCTGATGAAGAAATCACCGGCGATTTCACTGATCCGGTCACACTTGCCCGTTTTGTCGAACGGGCCGACGTGATTACCTGGGAATTCGAGAACGTCGATCTCTTGGTCGCTGAGGTTGCCGCCGAAGCTGGCGTTCCCGTTCGCCCGTCCGCAGCCATCATCGCCGCGGCGCAGGATCGAAAGCTTGAAAAGCAAGCGCTGGAGGCGGCTGGTGTGGCGGTGGCTCCGTGGTGTCCAGCGGCGACACTCGAGGAGTTTGCGGACGCCGTGGCTGAGCTTGGCATTCCCGTGATCGCCAAAGCGGCACGGTTTGGTTATGACGGCAAGGGCCAACTCCGCATCGATGATCTGGCCCAGATCGAGGCTGCGTGGGAGACCTTGGAGCATCAGCGCCTCGTCGTCGAGTCGGTCATCGTGTTCGAACGCGAGTTGTCTGTTGTGGTGGCCCGCGGTGTCGACGGCACGATGATCGACCATGGTGTAATGGAGAACGAGCACGTCAATCACATTCTCGATCTCACGGTCGTTCCGGCTGAGGTGAGCGATCTGACTATGGCCGCCGCCCGTCAGATCGCCCATGACACGGCGATCGCTCTGGATCTTGTCGGTGTCTTGTGCGTCGAGTTATTCGACACGGCGGACGGAATCTTGGTCAACGAGATCGCACCCCGACCACATAACAGCGGCCACTGCACTATCGAAGCAGCTGCGGCCAGCCAGTTCGAGCAACAACTCCGCGCCGTCACCGGCATGCCGCTGGGCGACGGTTCGTGTCGTCCGGCCGCAATGGTGCAACTTCTCGGCGATCTCTGGGACGATGGCGCACCCGACTTCGGTCGAGTGCTGGTCGAACCGGATATACATCTGCACCTCTATGGCAAGAGCGACGCTCGCCCTGGTCGCAAGATGGGGCATCTGACCTGTGTGGGCGACGATCCCACTCATGTACGACAACGAGTCGGCGACGTACGCGCCGCGCTCACGGGACGGTGAACCGTGTATCCCACTGGGGATGAG
>JABIQM010000271.1 GCA_018699415.1 Acidimicrobiaceae bacterium | reverse complement strand
GGGGGCGTCGAGGACCATGTCGGTGCGCATATGGCGTGCGACACGCCAGCCGACGATCCGGCGACCTCGCCGCGGTGTCGTTGCGTTTCGTGGTGCCCACACGCGGAGAGAGGCCGCCATCCGATCGGACAGTGAGTGCCGGATGGGGGAACCGGTACGTCAGTCCTGGAAGCGGCCAAGATCGGACAGAACTGCTGTGCAGGTTCGGAGGCGACGAGGCGGCGGTGCATACCGCACACTCGCTGCGATTCCAGTTCGGTGCAATGATTGAGACATGCGACGCTTTGGTTCCCTAGTTCTCCTTGCTTCCTTCACCGCTACCGGTTGTTTTGGCAGCGACAACCCAGCCGACCCAGTAGTAGAAATTGGAGCGATTGAAGAACTCCCAGTAGTAGAAATTGGAGCGATTGAAGAACTCGAAGAGCTTCCTGCAGAAGACCAACTCCCGGATTTAGTTCCTCTTCAAGATGAAGAACTCGAAGAGCTTCCTGCAGACGACCAGCTCCCGGATTTAGTTCCTCTTCCAGATGAAGAACTTCCTCCGTTAGTTCCGTTAGAGAGCGACGACGACCCTGGACTCACCGGCGACTTTTGTCAAGACTGGCTCGTTGTTCAGGGACAAACATTCAGCAATGTAAACATGGCTGCCGCTCTGTCTGCTGACCCTGAAAATCCTGCATGGTGGACCGCAATCCAGGGCCTTTGGGAAGCTCAAGCCCAACAGGCCGACTGGGTCAGTACTGCCGCTCCAAAAAACGAAACAGAAGTAATCGCTAACGCTGAAGCCCTTGCCGAAGCCATCCGCTCACAAATCCCTCTACTCACAAAAGAATCTAACCAACAAGTAGATGGCTCCGAAATCGAATTTCATTACCCCATTGTCTATAAATATGTCCTAGAACGCTGCGCTACTTGGATGGGTGGAGACCTCTCAATAGACGAATTTTTTGACGGGTTTTTTAGTTTCGATTAATCCGGAGGAGAGCTGGAACACGTGGGAGGCCGAGACCTATCTCAACGACTGGTGGGAGTTAGTAGGCAGTTGGGACGTTGCCTACGGACGCCGAGCCGAAGAGATCGAGGAAGAAATCCTCAGCTGGTGGCGAGAAGAAATCGGAGCCAAACAAGCTGTCGGAGCCGAAGCTATGCCGCAGGGCGGCGCAGTGGCTAGCCGCTTGGCGAACGCTGGAGTTCTCCGGCGTGTCTGGACCCTCGTCCCCGATAGCGGGGGGGGGGCATCCTCCGGGGCCACGATAATGGCCGCTTTGCTTGTGTGTAAGCACGAGTTAATCAGCGCTCACGCGTAAAAAGATCAATCGTTCACATTTGGAGCTTTGTGTGCGGTAGTCATCAGCGAAGACAGTTGAGAAAGAGGCGTTTCGCTATGTTTTGGAAGCCAGCTACTGCGTCGATAGTGGTCACCGGGCTCGTCGGAGCCTTTTTGACCGCGGGGGCTTCGGCCATGACATGGACGGAGCCTAACGAGCTCCATTCCATGGGGAACGTCGATGACGCACTGTGGGATGTGGAGTTCGCGAGTTCTGACAACGGGCTTCATGTCGCAGCGAGTTGGGCCACTGATGACGGCGTCCATCTCTTGTGGTCGCTTGACGGTGGTGAGACGTGGAGCACTCCAGAAGATGTCGACGCCAACGGGGGTGACTCAGAGTTGTATTGGTCGGCTGACGGATCGACACTGTTTATGAGCTACTCGAGAGAAGACTCGGAGCCGAATCAGATTGCCGTCGTCGTGGGAACAGCCAACGGCTCGTCGGTGGTTCTCGGAGACCCGGAATATCTCGCCGACTGCTCCGACGGAGAGTGCGACACCGAGGGTGCTGTTTCGGCGGATGGATCGAAACTCTTGGTGACTTGGATGAGCAGTGGCGATGGGATCTCGGTGGCTGAGAGTGATGACGGGGGCACCACGTGGAACACAACTGTGATCGCCGCTGGCCCTGAAGCTTTCGACGACTCTGAAATAGACGCGCAAGTGGTGATGTCGCCAAATGGCGCCCATGCGGTTGTGGCTTGGGAGCGGGGCATCGAGGAGGACTCATCGGACGAAGTGATTTACGTCGCCGCCCGCAACGCCGAAGGCTGGTCGGATCCGATTCGCGCCGGATCCAATGCCGACGGCAGCGACAGCGATGATCCTCGGCTTGCCATGTCCGAAGACGGACAACGCGTCGCTATCGCCTACGAATACGAGCCGCCTGACGGCGAAGGGGAGAGGGCTGAGGTAGCGATCAGCGAGGACGGTGGGTTGACCTGGTCTTCCCCGGTCTCGGTCGAGGGCTCAGAAGCATTCGACGACGATGACCCTGCGATTGCGATGTCTGATGATGGGATGACCATCGTCGCGACGTTCGAACGAGACCACGACTCAAACGATCTCACCTACCTGATTGGCGCTGTTGCGAGTCACGACGGTGGGGAGACCTGGACCTCGCCCCGCTGGGTCTCTGCAGGGAACTTGGAAGGCCGCGACCCGACGATCGCGATCAGCAACGACGGACACCGAGTGATGATCGCCTGGGAATCGTTCGACCATGCGGGTGCCTGGTCGGCACAGGTCGTACGAAGTGACGATGGCGGCAAGTCTTGGAGTGACCCTGTCTCCGTGTCAAAGCAACACGCAGACAAGGTTGATGGCACCAAAGTGGTTCTCTCCGGCGATGGCAGGACGAGCGCTGTGGCGTGGCATCTGGACGACTACGAGTCCGACGAAACGATCGAAGCGCTTGAGACCGCCAGCACCTATATGCCGCTGCGGTGTGAGGCCGCTAACGGGCATCCGTTTACCGATGTGTCTGCGGCGTCCTACCTGGGGTCGTTGTCGGTGAACAGCCGGTCGACGTTCCCGGTCGGCAATCACGTCGACTGCCTCTATCGACTCGGGGTAAGCAAGGGCACCTCCGCAACCACGTTCTCGCCTGACGACTACGTGACCCGTGAACAGATGGCTGCGTTCCTTGCTCGTATGCACGTCGAGTTTAACGGTGAGACCTGCACCGGACCCCAGCCCTTCGGCGATGTCGCGGTGACGTCGTTTGCTTACGACGCCATTGGATGTATCGCTGAGCTTGGGGTTACGACGGGTACGTCGGCGATCACGTTCTCGCCTGCCGACTACGTGACCCGTGAGCAGATGGCCGCCTTCCTCGCCCGCATGTACGAGGAGTTCACCGGTGAGACCTGCACCGGACCCCAGCCCTTCGGCGATGTTGCGGTGACGTCGTTTGCTTACGATGCCATTGGATGTGTCGCTGAGCTTGGGGTTACGACGGGTACGTCGGCGATCACGTTCTCGCCTGCCGACTACGTGACCCGTGAGCAGATGGCCGCCTTCCTCGCCCGCCTGTGGCGGACGGTGACCTGACGACTGGGTGATCTCGTATGCGTGGCCCGATGAGGCGTCCTCGACCGCTTTACAAAACGCCTCACTCAGGAGTCGTGACAATCGGTGGGAGCGTTATTGGCGTCGACGATTCAGCTCGGTGATGATCGATACGTGATGATTCGCCCATCCCGTCATCGTGGCCCGAGACACGCCAGGAGCCGCCGCACATTTCCGGTGCGTACCACCGGTCAGTAGCACCTCGATAGCCAGGTACTGGCGTTCAGAAAGTCGAGTTTGGTCGGAAATGGTCACTGTTGCGGCTGGTTCTATTCCCGTAGGAGGGCGACCCCCGCAGCGTCATGCGACACCCCAGCGCTCACGGTTTTGTTGTACAGAGTGCTGTTTCAAGGAATGGCCGGTGTTGTTCGAGGTTGTTCAGCCAGTCGAAAACCTGGTTCCAACTGTGAGTGCTTAGGGGCACGTTTCGGCAGGCTTACACCGCAAGCCTGCTTGTGTGATTTGAGTGCGACTGGTGGCAGCTGGGCGAGTCGTTTGGGCCACGAAGGCTCTCCGTATCAACCAGAACTGGTCGCTGTGTGGCGCTCGATCCTGAGGCCGCAGATCAGATGTCGAGCACGTGGACAACGTCAAGGTTGCGGAACGTGACCCCACCGCTCGACTCCTCGATCTTGGCGGCTTCGTCCTGGGTTGTCTCATGCTCACTGTTAGACATCGCCTCCTCGTAGGAGTCGAACTCGATGAGTTGCACGATGAGACCAGGATCGTCTCGGTCGACGCACACCGTGGCCCGCTTGACGGTCGTCTCATCTCCCATCAAGTCCTTGAAGCGTTGTATTTCCGCAACGGCATCGTCGGCCGTTGAGCGGAATTCCATCAACTGCAAAAAGCGCATTGCCTGTCTCCTGATAGCGAGTAGAGATACAAATATCTCATGAAGCGGAGAGTTGTGTCTAGCTCGAACTGATCGGCTCAGAGTCCGTCGTCCGTGGTGAACGGATCGACAGGCATGCCCTAGCGGCAGTGTGATGGCCGTCAGGCTCGAAGCCCGGGCAATGACAAGGATGGCTGCCGGTGACCTACTGAACTCGAAGTTCGACAACGTCACCCGATGGGTAGCGCAGGCCGATCCTTACCTCGTTGGTACTAGCGTTAAGTGCGTCGGCTGGCAACAGGACCAAGAACCTGTGCTCCTGGCCGCCGCTGGTGAACAGGGGCGAAACACCGATGATGCGATCGTTGACGGCAACAATGACTGTGGCATCAACAGGAGCGCCAGGGATCCGGCCTGCGATCTCCCCCGGTAAGGATCCGTCCTCTGGTGAGGTGATCTGATTCAGTTGATCGACTCGGGCCGAGGTGGTTACGGTTTGGTCCCAGGTCTCATCGGTGTCGCGGCCAATGAGAGAAGCACCCGCGATACTGGTGTACAGGCTCGTCACGGAGTCCTGACCGGGCATCGACGGGCTGAGAATACCGGCCATCAAGTTGGCGAACTCGTCGTTGTCGTCGAATTCGATGGCGCGGCCCAGAGACCCACCCTCAACGACGGTGAACTGGTACGTAACTTTGGCTGCACCGCGCTGCTTCACCGCGTCTGACCCGGCCGCGGCCCCGTCGGTTTCCCACGGCAGCCCAATGTTGAGAAGAGCGGCCAGGGTGTTAGGGAAGTCGGTGGTGCTAAGGTTTTCGTCGTTGATGACCCCGCTTGTTTGGCCGGGGATCTTGATCAGCAACGGGGTGTAAGCAACGGCGGCCAGATTCTCGGGTGTGAAACTGCGAGGATCTGTATTGGGAGCGAACCCCATTCCGTGGTCGCCCATGATCACAATCACGGCGTCTTCGTAGAGACCCTGGGTAACCAGATGCGCAAGGAATTCACCGATGACGCGGTCGGCGTATTGCGTCTGCAGAAGGTGTCGTTGTCGCAGCACCTGCATTTCCCATTCGGCTTCGGCGATAGGGCTGATGCGGGGTGAGATGTATTGGGTTCCGTCTTCGCGAAGAAGCCATGGGAAGTGGGGGAGGATGAGGTGTAGGTAGCCGAACACCGGCGGATCGGAGGGGCGGACCGCGGCAAGGAACTCTGTTAGGCGACTGGGTTGCGATGCCAACGGCATTCCCTCGCGGCGTTCAGCCTCGTCTTCCTCAGCGGGTCGGGAAATTTCGGGGAGGGGGACGACACTGACCGGCGGAACAGAGGTGGCGGCAGCTTCGGGTTTGCTCGTGGTCGTGGTCGTGGTCGTGGTCGTGGTCGTGGTCGTGGTCGTGGTGGTGGGCTCGGCGTCGAGATTCTCGGCGAACTGGTCGAATCCCTCGGTTTCGGTGGGCTGGGATGGGTTAAGTCGGTCCTTCCACACGTTCCACGAAGCGGAGAGAAGGCCGCCCCAATCCCTACCAGGTTCGCTGGTTGGCGGTTCCGGTTCGGGAACCGTTGTGGTTGTCGTGACGGGAACGCTCGTTGACGGTGCCGGAGATGCCGGCGCAATGGTGGTCGGCGGAGCGATAGTGGTCGGCGGTGGTGGTGGTTTGAGTTCTTGGCACCCTTCGAAGCCGCAGAGGCGGGTCAGTACTTCGCTGACCACCAGGTGATGACTGAACGCGAACATGCTGAACAGGTTTTCGGGATGATCGGTCCACACCGGGCTCCCGCTCGGTTCTTTGCCATCAAGGATGCCCGGTACGGCGCTGTGGGTGAAGTTGCTGGCGGTGGTGTGGTGCCGGTAGAAGGTGGCGTCCTTTGCGAAACCCGCCAACGAAGGAAAGCGGGTGGGGTCGATGACTCCACCTTCGGTGAGCAGCGTTTGGGTGGGGAGTTCGTCGAGGATCAGCATGTACACGGATGGCAACGAGGCGGGATCAGCATCGGACTGTTGAGGATCGGAACTCTCATCGGCTGAGGAATCGGGTGTGGCTGCGAACCTGATCGGCGCTGAAATCTGGGGGCTTCCGGTAGCGGCATCGATTCGTTTGGCAACGGGTGAGAAGAACGAGAATTGAATGAAGAACAAGACGCTGGCAGCAGCAAGCAGCATCAGCCACGTCCGCATGGCCTGGTAGCGGTGGTGGAGGAACCCGCCGCCGCCGCCGATTACAGCTCCGACGGCCAGAT
Source organism: Acidimicrobiaceae bacterium (assembly GCA_018699415.1). Classification (GTDB taxonomy): domain Bacteria; phylum Actinomycetota; class Acidimicrobiia; order Acidimicrobiales; family Aldehydirespiratoraceae; genus JAACCU01. The sequence continues at coordinate 1,765 of JABIQM010000271.1, read as the reverse complement.
TGAGAAGAGCAGCGTCGGATGCCGACTTGGCCAGGAGAATGCCGAATCCACCGAGCAGGATTCCGATCACAATGTGGTGCGCAACTTCGCCGGATCTGGGGTTAAGTCGATGGCACATTTCTACGACCGCACCCAGGAACACGGCAGGAACAATGATCACCAAAGCGGCAAAGACCAGGATTATCTGGCCTTCAAAGTGGTAAAGATCGAACGTGGCGGGAGCGTTGCCGAGCAGGTCCAGCAACGGGTGGGCAATCACCAGGCCGGTAGCACCAAGAATTCCTAGAAAACGCCAAAGCACGGCGGGAACGTACCAGACCAGAGACCATTCCCGGCGGCGCGGCCAGGGTCGTTACGGGGTTGGAGGAACATCATCTAGCGGTGGCGTTAGAGTAAATGCATGCTTTCTTACTTGGATGCCGGTACCGGATCAGTGCTGTTGGCGGCTTTGGCTGGTGGGGCTGCTGGTTTTGCAGTGTTAGGTCGTCTTATGTGGCATCGATTTCTTGGGGTTTTTTCAAAAAAGCACCGGGCAATGGCCGAGGAGGCATCGTCGGAACTTGTTGGTGAGTCGACCGACGAAGATGACTGATGCAGATGACGAACGGCCGACAGCCTTTGATGAAGGATCCTTTCGAGACCCGTTGAGTCGTGTTGTCCACGCACAGGATCGGGTTCTGAGGGTTCTTCGTGGTGACGGGGTGGCTGATTTCGAGACACTGGAATCGTCCGCGTTTTGGGTGGAAGCCCAGGCGGACGGGTCTGTCGTGGCGACGGGTCGGACAGAAGTGCCGAATGCGCTAGTCGAGTCTGGTTGGGAGGCGGCACTCGAACACGAACGGATTCCGGTCATTTCGTACCCGTACGAATGGACGTTTTCGATGCTGCAGGACACCGCGTTGCAGCAATTGCGGCTCACCCGGATGGCACTCGCGGATCGTCTACTCACCAAGGATGCCACTCCGTTCAACTCTCAGTTCATGGGAGCGGCTCCAGTCTTTGTCGACGTTGGTTCCTTTGAGCGGCTCCGGCCTAATGAGCCCTGGCGCGGCTATAGGCAGTTCTGCGAACTCTTCTACAACCCACTGTTGTTGCAGGCCGCAGCCAACATGCCGTTTCAGCCCTGGCTTCGGGGGTCGCTTCGCGGAATCAGCCCTGAGGTGACTCGTTCGTTGCTGCCGGCTCGTCGCCGGGTTGGTCGTGGCGCGTTTGTCAACGTTGTGCTGCATTCGAGGCTCGAGCGAAAGTACTCCAACAATTCCCGTGACGTGACCGGTGAAATCCGTCGAGCGGGTTTCAACCCGAAACTGATCGAAAGTCAGCTCGCCAAACTGGAGAAGGTGGTAGGTGGGTTGGACTGGGCTGAGGCCTCGTCGACATGGTCGGAGTACACGGACCGGTCTCATTACGGTGAGAGGGATCTTGACGCGAAGGCGACTTTTGTGGGCGAGGTGGCCTCGGCTGTTCCGCGATCACAAGTCCTTGATCTCGGTGCCAACGACGGCTATTTCTCACGCATTGCCAGCGAACACGCTAAGTATGTGATCGCGGTGGATTCCGACGCGCTTGTGATCGATCGGCTGTACCGATCGCTACGGGCTGAGGGCAATCGATCTGTGCTCCCGCTTTACAGCGACCTGGTTGACTCGTCGCCATCGCTGGGTTGGCGATCCCAGGAGCGGCCGGCGTTTACGAGTCGGGTGAGTCCGGATCTGGTGTTGGCGCTTGCCTTGGTGCATCATCTCGCCATCACCGACACGGTCCC
>JABIQM010000268.1 GCA_018699415.1 Acidimicrobiaceae bacterium | reverse complement strand
CGGCGGCGCAGCCCGAGGCTGTCGAGGCCGGTGTCGAGGCGCTACGAGCAGGCGGCAACGCAGTCGACGCAGCCATTGCCTGTGGACTCGTCGCCGGTGTCGTCGATCCTCAGATGTGCGGGATCGCTGGCTTCGGCAATGCTCAGCTGTACTTGCCAGGCCATGGCATCCACACATGCGTTGATTTCCACGGGACTTCGCCGGCCGCGACCCAACCCGACCAGTGGGAACACCTTCTCGTCGGCGAAACCCGCGATGGGTTCGGTTTTCTTCTCGAAGGCAACGTCAATGACCTCGGATACCAGTCGATCACGACACCCGGATCCCTGCTCGCCTACTACGAGGCCCAGACTCGCTACGGCCGGCTGCCCTGGGCGGATGTTGTTGCTCCAGCAATCGAATGGGCCGAGAACGGCTTCCGTATTCGTCCCGCCGTCTACAACTGGTGGCAAGAGGGAGCGACAATGGGTCGGGTCGACACCGTTGAGCGGCTCCGGCACACGCCTGCAGGGCGACGCATCTACTTTCATGAGGACGGCACGCTGCGCCGGGTTGGCGAGTTACTGCAAAATTCTGACCTTGCCCAGACGCTGCGCCGGGTCGCCGAAGGCGGCGCCGATGTCTTCTACACCGGCGAAATAGCCGACGAGATCGCCGCTGACATGGTGGCCAATAACGGTCTCCTCTGCGCCGAAGACCTCGCCAACTACCGAACCGTGTGGGGTGATCCACTGCGCACCACATACCGAGGCCGTGAGGTGGCAACAAACAAGCCACCCGGCGGTGGCGTGATGGTGGCCCAACTCATGGGCATCCTCGGAAACTCCGATCTTGCCGCTCTCGGACACAACAGCGTCGAGTACATCCGCACAGTCGCCGAAGCCATGAAGTTCGCCACCGCTGACAAGGACGCTCACGTCGGCGATCCAGAATTTGTTGACGTGCCACTCGAATGGCTGCTGTCGAGCGAACACACCGCCGAACTGGCTGAACGTATCCAGCGCGGAGAACGCGCCGACGTCGCTCGCATGACCGGCGAGTCGCCCGACACCACCCACGTTTGTGTGGTCGACTCCGACGGCAATGCAGTCACGATGACCCATTCGCTTGGCATGCCCTCGGGCGTGATCACTGACGGCCTCGGATTCATGTACAACGGCTGCATGGGCGTGTTCGACCCGCGCCCGGGCAGAGCAGGCTCGCTGGCACCAGGCAAGCGGCGCTTCAGTTCACTGTGCCCGACCATGGTGTTCCGTGATGGCGAACTCGATCTGATCGTTGGCGCGCCCGGCGGCACCCAAATCGCGATGGGCGTCACCCAGGTGCTGCTCAACGCCATCGATTTCGAGATGCCGATCCTCGACGCCGTCATCGCCCCGAGGTTCTCCGCAACAAGCAACGCCATCGACGTCTGCAACCGCATCCCTCGTTCTGTCACCGCAGAGTTGATGGACGACGGCTATGACGTCATTCGTTGGCCCACGAGCTACGCGTTCGGCCTGGTGCATGGCATCGCCGTCACACCGAGCGGGCTTTCGGGTGCCGCGGATCCGGGCGGCGATGGGATGGCGATGCGGGCCTAGACATAGCCTTGGGATTGACGCCGCATGACAGCCTCAGCGTTTCCACCAGGACCGAGACGGAGCCACCATCGTCCAGACCAGTTACTGAATTTGTGCCCGGGGTGGGACTTGAACCCACACGCCCCCTGAAAGGGCCGGGGGGTTTAAGCCCCCTGCGTCTGCCTATTCCGCCACCCGGGCCTACCAGCACAGTAGCGCCGCTCAGGCAGCCGCCAACTCACCGGAATCATCAACCGCCAACCAGAGCGCAGCTCGAGCGCGATCGGCCTTCACCCCGCTGAGCCCATTCGCGACAACGATGCCCTCAATCATGTCGGAGACAACTGCAGACCAGGGACGACCCTTGAGCAAGACCGCGACCGAGGGAACGCCTCCCCGCCACCGGATGGTGCGATGCACGCCGGCAACGCTTGGGGGCGACCGAAATCCGGGCACGATAAGGGAGCGAAGTCTCGCCGCCTGCCCGAGTGACCGAACCGCAGCTGCAAATCGAAGACTCGTAGCTTCCACCGCTCACCACATTGCCGAGGGGGTGTGACAGTCACTCGCAGCGGACAGCACCCAGTCCCCACCGGCATCGACTGAGCGTGGCAGTCTCACTAGGTGGACTTGTCGTCTGAGCTCAACCCGGCCCAAGAAGAGGTGCTCGCCCAGCTTGGGGCGAGTCGAGAAGAACGTCCCCGCTTTGATGCCGCGCTGCGCCACCAACTGCGCCGCGAGTTGGAGGATGGGCTTGAACCGCTGATCGCGGAGATCGATCCCAATGACCTGATGTTCGTCTCCAAGCACCTACTCGGTCGAGTCATGGGGTGCGAGCGCAGGTTCCTGGCGGAGGACGACGAAGAGTTCGAGTGGTCGGTCCCCATCGCTCGCGGCACCATCGCCCACAAGGCAATCGAGTTGTCGATCCACTGGCGCCGCGAACCCGAGCCGCTCGTGCTGGTCGACGAGTCGATCTCCCGGCTCTCCGAAGGCGTCGACGGATTGGCTGATTGGCTGCAAACGTGCACGGAAGTTGAACGGGCCGAACTGCGAGCCGAAGCAAATGACCGAGTTGTGAAGTTCTTGGAATGCTGGCCACCACTGAAAACCCAGTGGCGTCCGGTCACCGAGAGCCGTCTGCGTTTGGAGATCCACGACCGCATTGTCTTGAGTGGCAAAGTCGACCTCGCCCTTGGTCAAGCCACCGGTGATATGGCTGGCAAGGTACTGATCGATCTGAAGACCGGTGGGTTTTCACCCCAGCATCTCGATGACCTGCGCTTCTACGCACTGATGGAGGCTGTCCGCCTCGGCACTCCCCCACGTCGCCTCGCCACCTACTATCTCGACCAGGGCCGCTTTCTCCCCGAAGACGTCACTGAAGACCTGCTCTTTTCCACTGTTGCCAGGGTCGTCGACGGCTGCACGAAGGTCATTGAGGTTCGCCGACGCGAAGGCGAGCCGTCCACGGCTCCCGGGCCAGCATGCCGTTGGTGTGTCGCCAAACACGACTGCGAAGTCGGCCAGCGTTACTTGTCCGACGGTGAGGAGACCGGGTTGGGCGACGGCTGGTAGCCCTTCGGTGGTGCAGGCGTCGATGGGTGTACCTCCGCGATTGAGGCTGGCTCGTAGCGGCCGCCTTCAGAGTCGAGTCCTTCGAGATGGCCCCGGAATGCGAGCCAGAGCGCGATCATGATGAATGCGCTTCCGGCCAGGGCGTAGGCCGTGCGAGGGTTGGTGGCATCGATCAGTTGACCGAGAATGAGCTGCCCTGCCGGGTTCGAGAATGTCAGCACCGAAAGGTAGACGGCGAGCACCTTGGCCCGTATGGCCTCGTCGACCTGAAGCTGGATAGCCGTGTTGAGCGTGCTCGCCGACATGAGGTGGGCACTGCCCACAATGAACGAACCGACGAGCGCCAACCCGAACCATGGCGCAAACGCAATGAGCAGGTAGCCCGACGCGTACTGGATCAGAGCGACTTCCTGGATCCGCGATCGACGGACCCGGCCCGCGATCGACGCGACCACCGGAGACGTCAGCACCGCCCCCAAGCCGACACAAGACAACATCAAGCCGAACCCTCGCTCGCCGCGGTCAAAAACATCCTCTGCGATCGTCACCGCAAGCGTCTGCATCGACAGCCCAAAGAATGCGACCATCGATACCGCCGCAATAGCAGTCCGGATCCCTCTAACTCCTGCGGCGTACCGCGCCGCCGCCACGAACTCCCGCAGCGGCTGCATTCGCCCATCGGGTGGGGGCGGTTCGCTTCGGTGATCCATCATGACCAGCGCCATCAGTACGGCTCCGTATGTCACTAGGTTCACGAAAAACGCCCAACCTGGCCCCCACGCCCCTATGGCAATACCACCCAGGGCGGGGCCAATCATGCGAGATGCGTTGAACTGAGCCGAGTTGAGGGTGATCCCCTCCAGCATCTTGTCGCGGGGAAGCAAATCACTGACGATGGCCTGCCATGCGGGAAGGTTAAGACCTGCCGTAAGCCCGACTACGACCGACATCGCCACATACGCGCCGGGCGCGCGGATGCCCGAAAACCACATCGTCATCATCGCGCCCGCCGTCACAGCCTGGAGCATCTGCGTGACGATCAGGACCTTGCGCCGGGGATAGCGATCGGCGATCGCTCCGCCAAGTGGCCCCATGAGGGCCATCGGCATGATCTGGGCGAAACCCGCCAAGCCGACCCAGCCCGCCGACCCGGTCAGGTCGTAAATCACGATCGGCACGGCGATGGTCTGGAACCATCGCCCGATATTCGAGATCACGCCGCCGATCCAGAACAGGCGATAGTCACGATGCTTGAAGACGCTAAACGTGCTCCGTACGCCGCTCACAGATCGGGGCTGGACAGAACCGGGAACCAATCGGCGCGCAGTCGCTCTCCATCAGACATCTCGTGGCCCGGGAATGGTGGCGATGTCGGACCGGGCCGGGTGATGTAGCGGGCGTCATCGCCAACGAATCGGACCGAGAACGCTCGCCGGGCGGAGTCTCCAATGGCTGTGCCTCGGGCGCCATGCACGGTTCGGTAGTGGAACGCCACTGCATCACCTGGTTCGAGCGCCCACTCGAGCACCTCGAACTTTCCTGGCTCAGCGTCGGGATCTGGGACCGGCAAGTACTCATTGACGTCGGGATAGAAATCATCACCCGCCAACCAACGAACCGGGAGCACGTCATGCTCCCAGCGATGGCTTCCTTTGATGAGTCGCAGGGTGGCGTGATCGACCTGATCGAGTGGGAGCCACACGCTCACTGTCTGCATGCCTTCGACGAAGTAGTAGGGGCTGTCGCTGTGCCATGGCGTCGGCGTTGCGGTGCCACCGTCCTTTACCAGGACATGGTCGTGGAAGAGTTGGACAATCTCGCTCTGCATCAACTCGCCAGCAATCGACGCAACCTTCGACTCACGGATGAAACGCTCAAATTCGGGGATGCGTTGCCAGTTGCAATAGTCGTCCCAGAAGCGTCCCAGTTCGCCGTCGCGGACATTCTCGGAGAAGAACTCACTCGGCTCGGCTTCATTCCGGACAATGCCTGCGGCCAACTCGTCGACCCAGTCATCGAACATGCCTCTGATCACGACCGCGCCATCATCATGAAACGCAGCAATCGTAACCGGATCGAGAAAAGGCGACATCTGCTCACCGTAGCCATCCAGATCGTCCTGTTGGGTATCAAGATGCCAGACTCCTCACCATGAGCCTCATCACTACCGAAGTCCGTGACCGCGTCGGCATCCTGACCCTCAACGACCCTGACCATCGCAACGCCATAACCCTCGCCATGAATGACGAGATTGGCGCCGTGCTCGATGACTGGGAAGTCGACGACGGCATCGGTGCACTGGTGCTCACTGGCGCAGGCCGCGGCTTCTGTGCCGGAGCTGACCTCGACGATCTGATGGCCGGCAGCAACGCTGCGGAGATGAAGGCCATCTATGACGGGTTTCTACGAATTGCCCACACGCCTCTGCCCACCGTCGGAGCCGTCAACGGGGCCGCCGTAGGTGCGGGCATGAACATGGTGTTGGCATGCGACATCGCTATCGCCGGCCGCGACTACGCCAAGTTCGACTCTCGGTTCCTCCAGATCGGGATCCATCCCGGAGGCGGTCACACCTGGCGTCTGCGTTCCATCGCCAACCGTTCGACCACCATGGCGATGGTCGTCTTCAACCAGATCCTGCGCGCCGACCGAGCGAAAGACGTCGGTCTTATCTGGGAGGTCGTCGACGACGCCGACCTGATCGATGAAGCGGTCGCCCTCGCCGCTGTCGCCGCTGGCCAAGCCAAAGAACTCAACGCCCGCACAAAGGCATCGATCCTCACCCTCGACACGATCGTCGAATCTAACCAGGCCGTCGATCACGAGGTTCACCCACAACTCTGGTCGATGAGTCAGCCGACATTTCGTACCCTCGTCGAAAGCCTCCAGAAGAACATCTCCAGCAAGGAGTAAGCCCATGACGGTGCCGACGTTTGACCCACCGGGGCCCGGTACTTGGGAGCTTGACCGCTCTCACTACCCGTCCGGTATCACTCCGATCATGGACGAACTGGCAAGGTACGGCGCCATCACTGCGTATCGGGAAAGTTTTGCCCGAGTCGGTGTCCCCGCAGATGGCATTGAGTTCAGATCCGTGAACGGATTCGTCTACACGCGGGTCAGGCCGCTGTTCGGGGCAGACAGCACGTCGACCCGCACGCCACCTGATTGGATCGTAAAGCTGTTGGGTCGGGTCCACCCCGAGATGCGACGCCGAGAAAAGCGCGCAGCCACGGAGGTCGCCGGCAGCGGCCGGTTCCGTCGCACCCTTGACGACTGGAATCACTCCATCAAGCCGGCGCAACTCGCTCGCAACCTCGAGTTCCAGTCGATCGATCTCCCTGCCCTTGGGGATTCAGCTCTCGCCGAACACATCGATACGTTGACCAACTATGTGCGCGACTCGTACGTGCTGCACCACCTACTCCACGCCGATGACCTCGGCCCGCTCGGCAAATTCGTCGTCTATTGCCGTGACCGGGGCATCGAGATCGAGCTAGCGGTTCAAGCCCTGATCGGCGCCACACCCTCCACGAGCGAGCCTCGCCACAAGCTTGCGGCATTACGCGCCGCCATTGATGCGGCCGGCATTGCGCCGGCGACACTCGACGATGTGCGTGGCGTCTCCGGTGATGTCGCCAAACAACTCGACACCTATCTCACTCGCTACGGGGGCGTGCTCTACAGCGGCTACGACATCGATACACCGACCTTGGCAGAGAGTCCCGATGTGCTCTTGACTGCGATCATGAGTGCGACTGAAGCATCCGCCGCCGATGATCGAGGCACCTCTGTCGCAACCAGCTTGCGAAAACTCGTCCCCAGAGCCGACCGGACAGAGTTCGACCACGTGCTCTCGGATGCTCGCTTGGCAATGGACATGCGAGACGACAATGGCCCGCTCACCGTCGAGTGGCCCAGCGGCCTGCTCCGCATGACGCTGCTAGAAGCTGGTCGACGACTGGTCGAGCGCGGACGGATTTCCGACAACGAACATATCTTCGAGCTCACGAGCGCCGAGGTCGGCCCACTCGTTCGTTCGGACAACGGACCGTCCTGCGGGCACCTCACCGTTCGAGCCGCCGAGCGTGCCGCGTCACGGCTGCTTGATCCACCGCTCACACTCGGACCAGACTCGGTTGAGCCACCCCTTCACCTCTTGCCACCGTCCATGGCGAAAATGCTCGATCTGGTTCTCACTCTTGCCCAGGCGCTCTTCGGTGCAAACGAGCTAACCGACGCGCCACTCAGCGGCACGGGCATCGGTGACGAGGTGTTCGTCGGCACGGCCAGGATCGCCGAGACAGCAGAGGAGGCGATCGCCACCATGGAAGATGGTGACGTCCTCGTCACCAGAGCGACTTCACCGGCGTTCAATCTTGTCCTCGCCATCGCAGGCGGGCTCGTGACAGTGCACGGTGGTCCGATGTCGCACGCCGCTGTCTTGTCACGAGAACTCAAGCTCCCCGCCGTGATCGGTGTCGAAGACTGCCTCGACCACATCGGCAATGGTGACCGCGTCGAAATCGATCCGATGAAGGGAACCGTCACCGTCCTCGACTGATTGCCAACTTAGAAGCCGATCCAGGTCTCGGTGAGTTCGGTGCCACGCTCAGACCAGTCTTCGGCGGTCATGGCCAAGCGCATGTGGTCCTCCCACACGCCATTGATCTCGAGGTACTTGAGCGCCGTACCTTCTTCGCGGAGATCCAGCTTCTCTGCCACACGGCGGCTGGAGTCGTTGCGAGGCACGATCGCGGCCTGGACCCGGTGAAGGTGGATCTCTTCAAAGGCGAAGCGAAATACGACCACGAGGGCTTCCGGAATGTAACCGTTTCCGGCGAGTCGCTGATCGATCCAATAACCGACATAGGCGTTCTGAAATGGTCCGCGCTGGATGGAGTTGAGATTGACTTCGCCGCCGAAGTTCCCGTCGACGAACACACCGAAGCCGTAGCCGTTGCCGAGTTGGCGCTCACGTAGACGCGCCGAGCAACGCGTGCCAAATGCATGCGAGTCCTCAACGACATCTGGTTGACCGGGGAGTCGCTGTGGTTCCCACTTGGTCAGCCATTCCTCATTGTGCCGGCGGACTTCCTGCCATTTGGCGAAATCACCGGGTCCAAGCGGGCGGAGTAGGACCCGACGGCCGAAGAGGGTTGTCACGCACAGAGACCGTAGATGGTCATGGTTCGAATGTGAAAGCGGGTGTTTCAGAATTCGAGCTGAGACTTGAGGTATTCGGTGGCATCGATGAACTCCTCGACCATTTCGAACACCACCCGAGTAGCCGGCTTCGACTCGTTCATGTTGCCCACAATCTGACCCACGAAGTAGTTCGCCAACTGCTCCGCCCCTGATCCCTTGGTGTACGCGGCACGGTTGATTCGGTTGATGGCTTCGTCGATGAGCACTGGCTGGGCCGGCATGCCAAGCGGCATGGGCGTTTCTGGGTCATCCCACTCTTGGGTCCATGCAGATTTCAGCTGCCGAGCGTGCTTGCCGGTACGACTGCGGGACCGAATCGTGTCCGAGGAAGTCGCTTTCAAGAACTTCTCCTTTACCACCGGATGTGTTTCCGCCTCCTCAGTGGTGAGCCACACAGAACCGCACCAGACGCCCTGCGCGCCGAGAGCCATGGCTGCGGCCATTTGACGACCGCGGCCGATGCCGCCCGCGCCAAGCACCGGGGTGTTACCAACGGCATCCACGATCTCAGGGATAAGTACCATGGTGCCGATTTCACCGGTGTGCCCGCCCGCCTCGGAGCCTTGGGCGATGATGAAATCGACGCCAGCGTTCACGTGGCGCTCCGCGTGCTGAGCCTTACCCGCGAGAGCGCCCACCTTTCGCCCCTGTTCCTTGCAGCGTTCGATCATGTGCTTTGGGGGTGGACCTAGCGCATTCACGATCAGGGCAGACTTGTGAGCGAGCGCAATGTCGAGATTTGGCTCCTGGGAGTCGGCGGAGAACGGCGCAGCCATATCGTCGGATCCACCGAACTGTCGGCTGCTTTCGTCATCAGCAGGAAGCGGCGGCACGCCGTAGCGGTCGAGAATGTCATCGACATAGGCGCGATGCTCGGCGGGGATCATGTTGCGGACGTGGCCCATGTCGACGCCGCCCTCGTCGGACCCGAGATACTTGGCCGGCACGATCAGATCGACGCCAAACGGTTTGTCACCTACTTCGGCCTCAATCCACTCCAAGTCAATCTCGAGTGCCTCGGGCGAGTGGGCGACGGCACCGAGCACACCGACACCACCTGCTTTGGTGACGGCAGCAACCACGTCGCGGCAATGGCTGAACGCAAAGATCGGGAATTCGACCCCGAACATCTCGGTGATATCAGTCTTCATGATGTGTCTCCTGGTCGATTCTCACGTGATGTGCTTGCGGGCTGCCTGGGACTCCACCCATGACAAGCCCTTCTCGAGGTTGGGTTCACGGGGCAAGCCGAGCACCTGCTCCGCCACGATGTTTCGCTGGACCGCCCAGGTACCACCGCCCAGGGTGAGTGCCGGGGCGAACAGGAATCCGTAGTGCCAAACTGGGTCGACGGCCGGATACTGGCTGTCCTTGCCTCGTCCGAAGTTGATTTCGGTACCGCCTGAGCGCATCCCGACGGGGATCTCGCCACCCGGACCCGAACCCGTGAGCATCCCGTGGGAGCCGGTCAGTTCCTTGGCAACTTCCATGACCTCTTGGCCGTGTTCGTCGGCCATCAACTTCTGGATCGAAGCTTCTGTGCCGGGCGTGCG
>JABIQM010000008.1 GCA_018699415.1 Acidimicrobiaceae bacterium | reverse complement strand
GGTTTCACCTCGATGGACCTGCGATACACCGATGAGGAGCAGGAGTTCCGCCATGAACTCCGGACATGGCTCGACGGTGTCCTGCCTGAGATCGGGCCTGAGCCGGACCGCCAGGACTGGGCGGCTCGGCGCACCTATGAGACCGGTTGGCAAAAGCAGCTCCACGAGGCTGGGTACGCGGGCATCAATTGGCCGTCTGAGTTTGGCGGTCGTGGAGCCACGCCCACCGAGCATCTGATCTTCCTTGAGGAGACCGAGCGCGCCAAAGCGCCCTATGTGGGGATGAACTTCGTCGGGCTGCTCCACGCCGGTCCGACGCTCATCGTCGAAGCCAACGACGAGCAAAAAGCGAAGCATCTGCCGGCGATCCTGCGCGGTGACGACGTGTGGTGTCAGGGATTCTCGGAACCGAATGCCGGAAGCGACCTGGCAAGTCTTGGCTGCCGAGCAGTGCGTGACGGCGACGACTACATCGTCAGCGGTCAAAAGATCTGGACAAGCTTTGCCCATGTGGCCGACCACTGTGAGCTCCTGGTGCGAACCGACGCCGAGGTGCCCAAGCATCGCGGCATCACCTGGCTGATCATGGATATGACCACACCCGGAATTGACATCCGGCCCCTTCGAACGATGGAAGGCTCTACCGAGTTTGCCGAGATGTTCCTTGATGAAGTCCGGATTCCCGTGTCGAACAAGGTCGGCGACGAGAACGACGGCTGGCGGGTGGCCATGACAACCCTCAGCTTCGAGCGGGGCACCGCGTTCGTGAGCGAGATGCTGCAGACGATGGAACTCTGTGCCGACCTCGCCCGGCTGGCGAAGTCGATCACTCGCACCTCCGGCGTTGCATGGGACGACGTCGGGTTGCGTCGAGATCTCGGCCGGATCGCGGCCGAGCTTGATGCCTTGTGGGCGCTCACGAAACGAAACATCTCCGAGGCCACTCGCACCGGGTTGGTTGGCGCCGGTGGCAGCGTTTTCAAGCTCGCGTACACCGATCTTCGCCACCGACTCGGCGACACGGCGCTTCATTTGCTCGAGCGGGCATCACTCTCGCTTGATGATCTCGGCGAACTGCCATCGGGTCAGCATGTGCAGGGCCGAATCCATGGCCTGTCGATGACGATTGCCGCCGGTACGACCCAAGTGCAAAAGAACATCATCGCTGAGCGCTTGTTGGGGCTTCCGAAGGAACCCAAGGTCGGCGGCTGATGGACTTCTGGCTGACCGACGATCACGAGGCATTGCAGGAGGGAATTCGGTCGTTCGTCGATGGCCGGTTCCCGCTTGACGCAATCGCCGAGCGCGAAGAGACCGACGCAGTCGTGGATCTAGAGAAATGGCGAGAGCTCGGTGGGCTTGGCGTGTTCTCGCTGCGTGCAGACGGATTTGACTTGCGATCGGCTGTGCTCGCGTTCGAAGAGCTCGGACGGGGCTTGGTCCCGGGGCCCCTCGTATTGACGCACCTGGCGACGGGGCTGATCGACGGCGCGGCCGACGGATCGGCGCTTGTTGGTCACTATGAACCCGGTGATACCGCCACGCTGATTGAACACCACGCGCAGTTGACGGATCTGCTGTGGCTGCGTGACGACGGGATTGTTCGGCTTGACCCGGCCTTGCTGACGACCGCTGTGGTGGAGCGGCCCCTTGACCCGCTGTCGCCGATTACTGCGGTGCTCGAGTCGGTCTCTGGCGAGATGATCGGATCGTCAGAAGACTCGACTCATGCTCGATTGACCGGCACGCTCCTAACCGCAGCGCTACAGGTGGGTATCGCAAATGCCGCCCTCGACGTGTCGACTACCTACGCCAAGGAACGTGAACAGTTCGGCCGTCCGATCGGCAGCTTCCAAGCCGTGAAGCATCTGCTGGCCGAGATGCTCGTCAAAGCCGAGGTCGCTCGGTCGGCGGTATATGCCGCAGCGTGTGCCCTCGACGGGGCTTCAGACGATGCACCGACGCGGGCTGTGTCGGTGGCCAAGGTCATGGCGGGCGATGCCGCAATCTTCGGCGGACGTACCGGGATCCAAGTACATGGGGGCATGGGATTCACTTGGGAAGTGCACATCCAGCGCTACTGGAAACGAGCGATTGTGCTCGACAACACATTTGGTTCATCCGATCACCACGCAGTGAGGGTGGCTGCCACCCTGACGAACCCACTGCCATCTGACGAGAGGTCCTGAGTATGGGAATCTGCGACGAGCGAGTCGTCATTGTCACCGGTGCAGGCCGTGGACTTGGGCGGGC
>JABIQM010000009.1 GCA_018699415.1 Acidimicrobiaceae bacterium | reverse complement strand
CACCGACGACTTCACGCTTGAGTGGGGCGTATTGGCAGAGGACCGCTGGCGTTTGGCGCACGACGAACGGCTTCGTCGCAGTCGTGTCGACGACACCCCGGTCTATGAGCAGTGGCTTCGGGTACCGGGTGGTGACGTGATCCTACGTACCGGTGTCATCAACGACGGCGTCGGTCGCGCTCTGGTCCTGGAGTTCGACAATGCGTCGTCGTCGGCCGTGATGGTGGCTCTCGCCGGTCACCGAGCCGGTGTCTCCTTGCAGGCCGACACCGAATTGGTGCTGGCGGCCGGCGAGCCCTGGATTCGGCCAGCCCGGTCAGCGGGCGCGCTCGCTGTGGGCGACGAAATCTGGGAGGCTGTGGCCGCTGAACCGGGAGCAGATCCCGCAGTTGGAGGTGGCTCAGCTGCCCTATTGCTCGCGGTCCCGCATCGCCAGAGCGTGCAGGTGATGGTGGCCGTCGAGGGCCCCATGCCAAACCGTGACCAGACACCGGCCGAGATCGCTGCTGGGTGGCGTGCAGTCGCCGGCCGAGCGCTCGATATCGAGCTTCCCGACGCTGAACTCACCGAGGCGTGGCGTCGGGTTATCTGTGACCTGATTGTGGAGGCCGGAAGTAACGATCCGTTGGCTGCGGCCGAGGCGGCTTGGTGGCTTGATCTCGCGGGGATGGCCGACGAAGCCGATCGTGGCCGTGGTGTCCTTGTCGCCGCCGCTGAGAACGGTGAGCTCACATCTGATGCGGCAGTTGCCGGCCTTCGAGCACTCGCCGGGCGAGACCTGATCGTCGGTGAGCGATCGGGTATCGATCAGCTTGCCGATGTGCTTTCGGCGTTAGCGGGCGAAGATCTCGATGCCGAGACTCTGGAGTTGACCGCTGACGCGCTCGAACCGATTGACCCTCGCGCCGCGAAAGACGCTCGTCGTCTCGCTGCCCGCGTCGCCAAGACTGACGCCGTTTACCGTGGCCCGCATTCGCGAGTTGGGCGGGGGGCCGCCACGGTGCTGGGTTCTGTCGTCGCCGGGCACATGCACGGCCGGCGACTGCAGTTACTGCCAACGGTGGCCGACGATTGGCACGGCCAGCCGATCGATGTTCGCGGGCTCGCAACCGCTGTGGGCTCTGTGTCATTCAGCGTGCGATGGCATGGTGACCGTCCGGCGCTGCTGTGGGAACGCATCGGCGGCTCCGATACTGTCGAAATTCGTTGTCCGGGTCTTGACCCTGGGTGGTGCTCGACTGAGCGGAGTGGCGAAGCGCTTCTCGCCCCCCCGGCTACGCCCGCCACGAGTTGAACGCTACGTTCACCTGATGGTCACCACCCCGCCACTTCGCTCGGCGCTCAAGCGAGATGCTCCGGGGGTACGGCTGGAGCGCGAGCTTTGGGACTCTGGCGCGTCGATTGTTGCGGGGATCGACGAGGTGGGCCGAGGGTCGTGGGCCGGTCCGTTGACCTTGGCGGCTGTGGTGGTGCCACGCGAGAAGCGGCTCTACAAAGTTCGTGACTCCAAGATGCTCACCGAGTCCGAGCGTGAAGTGATGCACGATCGCATCATCGATTGGGCCGAGCATGTCTCCGTAGCTCATGCATCCCAACAGGAATGCGACGAACTCGGGATGTCCGCCGCCCAGAAACTTGCGGCTCAGCGGGCCCTCGCCGGACTCGAGGTTGAGGTCGACCATGTGCTCGTGGACGGCAACTGGGATTTTGTCGAGACGCATTCGATCACCACCATCATCAAGGGCGATGCGATCAGCTTGTCGATCGCGGCAGCGTCAATCGTGGCCAAGGTCACTCGTGACCGAATGATGCGGGCGGCCGATGACGACTATCCCGGCTTCGCATTTGCTGCCAACAAGGGCTATCCGTGCCCGCGTCATAAGGCGGCGCTGGCAGCGATGGGTCCCTGTGCAATTCACCGTCGCCGGTGGGCCTTCATGGACGATTTGCGCTGGACAGGTGTGGCGCGGACTATCGAACCCGATCAGGAACCACAACTGGAGCTGTTCTGATGTCTCGCTGGCCACGGCCGCTTTGGGTGCTCGTTGGATGGTCGTGGTTCCTCTGGATCTCGCGTCTGCGTAATGTTTTCAACGACGATGACCTCGACTCGTGGGGCACTGCTTGGCGCGTCGGCGTGGTGGTTCTGTTCACCGTTCTTGCCTTGATTGCCGTTCTCGGTGAGCGTCAGAACGGCGTATGGAAGGGCCAGGCGCTGTGCGCGCTGGTCTGGTGGACCGTTGGATTCTGGCTCATTCGCGGCGGCGGGATCATCCTGGATGACCACGACACAGCGTTCACCGCGATCCACACCGTCCTGATGGCGATTTCTATTGGGCTGGCCATGTGGGTCTGGACGGCTCGGCCTCGCTAACCTGCGTAGCGCTATGGGACAGCCCGTCACCCTCATCCGTACATCGTCACCTCGACCCGGCATTGTCCGGTTCGAGTTGAACCGCAGCCTCACCGGTATGGGCCACGCCCGCTACGAGGCCGGTAAGGAAATCGTCGCCAACGACCCGGCGGCCGAGTTGGCTCGGCGCATCATCGACCGGGGTGGTGTGTCGGCTGTTCACATCTACAGCTCGATGGTCACGGTGCATCTTGCATCGGACGAGCCGGCTGATCTCGCCAGCGTCATCGGTGGGCTCTACACGTACTACCTGCCCGGCGTTGAGATCCCCAGCGATGAAGAACTCATCGCTATGGTCGAATAACTCTCACGTTTCCCGACAATCAGGTTGCCAATGGCGACTTCGTCGTCACGAAACGGTGGGCGACCACTGGCGGATCCAGGCGTGCATGGCGATGCCCGCGGCGACGCCGGCGTTGATCGACCGAGTCGACCCGTACTGGGCGATCGAACAAATCATCTCGGCAGCGTCGCGGGCCGATTCGCTGAGCCCTGGGCCTTCCTGACCGAACAGGAGCACGCATCTCTCGGGTAGCGCAGTGTTTTCGATCGGAACAGAGCCGGGAAGGTTGTCGATTCCGATGATCGGCACTCGGGCCTCCGCCGCCCATTGCACCAATGCTTCGATGTCGGTGTGATGGCCGACGTGTTGGTAGACGTCGGTCATCATGGCGCCGCGTCGGTTCCACTTGCGCTTGCCGACGATGTGGATCTCGGCGGCCATGAACGCGTTTGCGGTGCGCACGACCGTGCCGATGTTGCGGTCATGCTCCCAGTTTTCGATGGCGACATGGAAGCCGTGGCGACGGGTATCGAGGTCGGCGACGATGGCTTCCACCGCCCAGTAACGGTACTGATCGAGCACATTGCGCCGGTCGCCCTCTGCGAGCAGGCGGGGATCGAGGCGAGGATCATCGGGCCAGGGCTTCGGGTGCGGGCCGACACCGACTGGCTCGTCGAGTTCGAGAGTGCTGTCGGCATCACTCACTGGTGCTTGCCTCGGCCAGAGCGTCGCCGGCCTGCTTGACGTTGCCTGCTTTGACCGTGAGCGGCTGGATCTGTGAGCGTGTTGTTGCCGGGGATGTGATGGACATGATCAGTCCATGCGTGGCCGTTCCAGTAGCGAAGCGTGGCTGGAACCCCGGACGGATCGGCATACCACCCGGCCACCGCGTGATCAGGATCAGCATCCGTGTCGGCGACTTCACCAGCACCTGCAAAGATCGCATCGAGATCGACCGAAGACGCGGCTGCGGCTGTGAGCGACGAGCGTGACGGATCCACGAGAGCCGATGCATGTTCGGGGTTGCCGCGGTCGTCCTGCATAGTGCGAAGTGCTTCTGATACGTAGCGATCGGGCCCTTCGTAGGGCGGCATGCCTTCCATCTCGCGGAGCAGATTGATGCGCTCGGCGAGTGGCGGGTGGGTGGAGAACATGTCGTTGAACTTGCGGCCGCGGGCATCAGACTCGTGGTCGTCGGGCGACTCGATCCACAGATGCGACGTGGCGTGTGAGGTGCGCTTCACCACGGTGATATCGGCATCGAGCTTCTCCAGCGCCTGACGGAGCCCCGATGGGTATCGGGTGAATTTCACCGCAGTGGCGTCGGCCAGCGCCTCCCGGTTTCGGGAGATAGCTGCTTTCAACAGTGCAGCGGCAAGGGGTGCGAGCACGACAACCAGGACGAGCCCGATGATCATGACCGGGTTCCCGCCGCCGTTGTTGTTGCTGCTGCGACGCCGATGGGAGGCACCTCCGCCGGTAAGGGCGCCCCAGTACAGCATCCGCCAGAAGATGTCGGAGATGAGGGCGATAGATCCGGCGGTTGCCACTGCGACGGTCATGACCAGGATGTCGCCGTTGCGAATATGGGCGAGTTCGTGGGCGACGACCCCTTCGAGTTCGGCGCGGTTCATCTTGTCGAGCAAGCCGGTGGTGACGGCGACAGCGGCGTTGTCGACATTGCGGCCGGTTGCGAAGGCATTGGGAGCTGGGTCGTGGACCACATAGACCTTTGGCTTGGGAATCCCGGCGGCGATCGAAACTGACTCGACCAGATTGTGGAGCCGCGAGTACTCGGTGACATCAGCGGGGACTGCTCGTGTTGAACCGAGAGCGAGCGATGCCGATGACCAGTACGACGTGAATGTGATGCCGAATGAAAGGCCGACAGCAAGGATCACACCGACGATTCCGCCGCCCATGGCGCCCGATACGACAACGCCGACAATCATCAGCAGAATGAAGAACGAGAACATCAGCAACCACGTACGACGGCGGTTGCTTGCGATGAGATCGTAGAAATCGGGGCGCTCCTTGACCATCATCCAACCGTATCGGGGCTATGCCTAGGCTGGGGGCGATGGACGTCGCTACCGCACTTCATGCGGCGGCAGCCGTGCTTCTACTTCTCGCAGGAGCAGCCAAAGTTGCGAGGCCGTCGATTACCGCAGATCTGTTCTTCTCTCTCCGCATGCCCCGTCTCAGATTCTTGAGCGGGGAGGCGCAAGCGGTGGCGATTGGTGTTGTGGAGATAGGACTCGGCATGGCGGCACTTGCCATCGGTGGCGCAGTGACGGCGGGAATCGTCGGTGTCTTCTATGTCGGATTTACGGCTGTCGTGGTTCGCGCTCTGATGGTGGGGGCCACCTCGTGCGGCTGTTTCGGACGAGCCGAGTCACCGCCTACGCGAATTCACGTCGCTGGCAATGTCAGCCTCGCCGCTGTCTCGTTTATTGCTATCGGTGGCGCTACACCGCTGGAGGTCATGGACGATCAGGTAGCCGGGGGGTTGGGATTTGTGATACTCGTCGGCGTGCTCGCTGGGCTGTTTCTGGTGCTGTTTACCGCGTTGCCGGAAGCAATGGCGGCACGTCGTCCACGGTTTGAGTCATAGGTCGAAAGGACATGCTCGAGACGCGGGTCGAACATAGATGAGCCAAACGATTGTTGCTCGGCTGAGTCGGGTCGTTGATCGGCACGCCTCACGGCGCGGTTTCCTGTCTCGATCGGCCATGGGCGTCACGGCGATGGTGGTCGCTCCAGCCGCGTACGCGCTTCGGCCCACCACCGCCCACGCTGCGATCTGTGGCTGTTCGGGAGCCGATTGTGGCTGCGATGACGACTGCTGCGATGGTTACACCGATTTCTGCTGTCAGATGACTGGCGAGAATCTTTGCCCTCCCGGCACCCTCGTGGCGGGCTGGTGGAAGGCCGATGGTTCAGGGTTTTGTGACCTCGGCGGAGCACCTCGGCCTCGCTATTATCTCGACTGCAATCTCGTCTGTGACGATGGGTGCGGGTGTAACTCAAGCGGCATCTGTCCAACGGAGTGCACTGATGGCGACTGTCGCTGTCTTGATGGTTGCGGAAGTCGGTCAGTTGACTGCACCCGGTTTCGCTACGGCCAATGCAACCAGAACATTGAATGCGTCGGTGAGATCGCGTGTCGGATCGTGACCTGCGTTCCACCATGGGAATGGGATCCGAGTTGCACCAACACGTCGGCAACCGACAACCAGACGGCGTTCCACGACCGACCCTGTCTTCACGACGGATTCACTGACATAGCCCCAGATGCCTTTTACACCGCGGCCGTCGGTTGGATGACGGCAAACGGAATTACTACTGGCTACACCAATGACCTCTTTGGTCCAAGGGAGCCAGCGGCTCGGTCTCACTTCGCGACGTTCCTCTGGCGTTATGCGGGTCGACCGGATGCGCCCACCGAGAGCGGCTTTGTCGATGTTCCAACTGACGCGTGGTACGCCCAACCTGTGAGCTGGATGGTCGGCCATGGTCTGACCATGGGTATCGGCGACAACCGTTTCGGGCCAAACATGATCCTTCCCCGCTCCCAAGCGATCACCTTTTTGTGGCGTCTCGCTGGAGCCCCGAGTGCAAGTGCTGCGCACAACTTTAGTGATGTGTCGTCGTCGGACTATTTTGATGTCGCCGTCAAATGGGCCGTTGAGAATGGTGTCACCAAGGGCGTCAGCCCGACGCTGTTCGGTCCCAACGAGCCGCTCACTCGAGCTCAGGCCGCTACGTTCATTCATCGCTTTGACCTACTGTTCCACGACACACTGTCCTTGCCCGGAGCCGTGCAATGAGTGTTCTGATCGTTCTCCTCGGTGTCGCCGTCGGGCTGCTGACGGTTCTCGTCTTCGGCCTGCTTCGCACCCACGCCGACATCCTCCGCGCGCTCGACCGTGCCGGAATCTCTCTTGATGAAACAACCGGGACACATGCAGCGGTGGCTGTCAGGCCGCCCCCGACCGGGCCGGGTACATCGGGCGGTGTGGTCGACATCGCTGGCACCGTGCCTGGAGGAGGGCCCGTCAAGGTCGCGCTCGACGGTCGTCATCACACGTTGCTTGCCTTTTTGTCATCTGGGTGCCGGACCTGTCAGACATTTTGGGAGGCGTTCACTGACCCGGAGATAGAGCTTCCAGGAGTGGATACGCGGCTCGTTATCGTGGCGCAAGACCCGTCCCATGACTCCGAGTCGCGCCTGGTGGAGCTTGCTCCCACTGGTGTTCGGATGGTGTGCTCCTCGGCCACGTGGCAGTCGCTCGACGTGCCCGGCTCGCCCTATTTTGTGATGGTCGACGGTGCATCCCGCACGGTGATCGGATCCGGCACGGCTACAGGTTGGGACCAGGTCAAAGGTCTACTCACCCAAGCAGTGCTCGACTCGGCAATGGAGGGCAGTAGAGCTCATGGGGCGCCGTCCGTGGACGATGCGTTGTCGGCCGCGGGAATCGGACCAGGACATCGAAGCCTCTATCCCGAT
>JABIQM010000204.1 GCA_018699415.1 Acidimicrobiaceae bacterium | reverse complement strand
TGCCCCGAGACGACCTCGAGACCGAGACGCTCGCGCTCGCCGCTCACATCGCCAAACGTCCGATGTTCGGGTTGACACTCGCCAAACAATCGGTGAACAACTCTCTCGATGCCATGGGGATGTACACGGCGATGCAGTCAGCGTTCGGCCTTCATCACGTCGGCCACAACCACAATCTGCGGCTCTACGACAGCCTCATCAACCCGGCCGGCCTGCAGGTAATTCGTGACGAGGCCTGAGGACAACTCCGAGACCGACAGAACGAAAATTCCGTTCGCCAACAGCACTCCTGCACGTTGTCAAACTGTCGGGTAGCCCCATCAATCATCGGTGTAGTCACTTTGACCACAACCGCATCTGGAGCGAAACCTCGTCAGGTCCTCGGCCGACCGAGTGCCAGTACGGCCCAGTCTCCCTCCACCCGGCGTCCGACCTCAACGAGGGGACGCAAGAATCCACTCACCTGTTCACACTGGCTCGGGGTGATGCCACTGACCACGAGTCGGCCACCATCAGCGACATGCCCAACGACTTCGTCGGCGAGAGCCACGATGCCAGAGCGCGCGATATTGGCCACCACGATGTCGAATGGTCCATCTATTTCTTCGAGTCGTGCGCCGGTTGCCTGGATTCGTTCGTCCAACTGATTGAGCGATGCGTTCCGGATGGTCGCTGCGACCGCCTCTGGCTTCAAATCAACGCCGACCGCATGGCTCGCGCCCAGCGCAACCGCCGCCAGCGAGAGGATTCCGCTTCCGCATCCAACGTCGAGTATCCGTTCACCTCCTGAAAGGTGTTCGAGTAAGTCCTCGATGATCATCTGAGTCGTCCGATGATGCCCGCTGCCAAAGCCGCCGGGTCCCAGTTCGATCAGGTTCGTCAGGTTGGTCCGGTCGTGTTCAGACCAGGCGAGACAGATACTGAGATGGTCGCCGAACTGGACGGGCGAAGTATTGCGGTGCCATGCGGCGAGTGCAGCGCCTGAATCGGGTCGGGTGACTGCCATCAGCCCCTGATCGCGGAGCGCTCTCGCGACTCGCTCCGATTCTCGTCCGTCGACGACCTCGGCCAACACGACACGCCGAGTGCCGCCGGGCGAGAAGACGTCGACCACTTTGCCGCCAAGGGAACGCAGCAGCGAACGAACAGCATCGTGTTCATCATCAGTCGTTGCGACCGCGATCACCGCTACCTATTCCTCGCGAAGCATGAACCGTTGGCTCTTGCCACTCGGTCGCTTGTGATCGTCTTGCGCACTGCATGATCCTGTCGATTCGCTTACTCACTGACAAGTCGAAGCGCTCGACACCATCGAGATACCGCGGCATGCAATCATGAGAACAGGGGTTCGGCGCTGGGAACATCATCGGCGGTGGTTGACCTCATCGTCGATGGTCCTGGCGCATAGCCCATCCTGCATGACGGATGCCACCATGACTGGCAGCTTTCGTCGAGAGCCATTGGGCATGCCAAGATTCACGGTATGACTGCAATCGAAACCGGAACCAATGATCTGCTCGCTCATCGTGTCGGCCATGTGGGTGTGATCACGTTCAACCGGCCAGAACGACGCAACGCATTGTCGAGCGCTATGTATCACGGCTTTCAGGCCGCACTCCCAGCAATCGCAGTCGATCCTGAGATCCGAGTCGTGATGATCACCGGCGCTGGCGGTGCTTTCTGCGCGGGTGGCGACGTCAAGGGGATGCACGCGTCGAATTCCGCCGGCGGGGTTCGCGAAGGACAACCGGCAGGTATTGAAGATCGTCTCGCGCACCTCCGCATGCATCAGCGCCATCTGAGTGAGGCCATCCACAACCTGCCAAAGCCCGTTGTCGCGGCGATTCCTGGTGCCGCCGCGGGTGCCGGTCTTTCCATAGCGCTTGCCGCAGACCTGAGAATTGCGGCAGAACGTGCATTGATCGTCACAGCCTTTGCCAACGTCGGCGCATCCGGGGACTTCGGTGGGAGTTGGTTCCTCACCCATCTCGTGGGCGCGGCAAAGGCGAAGGAGTTGTACTTCACGTCGCCTCGACTCACGGCTGCCGATGCAGCCGATCTGGGTATCGTCAACACCGTTATGCCCGACGAAGATTTCAGTGATGCAGCGCTGAATTACTGTCACGAACTCGCCGAACGTGCGCCGCTTGCGCTGCGGTACATGAAAGAAAATATCAATCGTGCCGCCCATGCCGATCTTCCAACCGCTCTCGATGCCGAAGCAACAAACATGATCCACACCATGCAAACTGCAGACCATCGCGAGGCAGCTGCGGCATTCGTCGAGAAGCGCTCACCGAAGTTCATCGGCGGCTGACCAGACGAGTCATGCCCAAGGTTGGACGTTTCAGGCCAACCGATCAGAAATGGGCTGGCATGATTACCGGTGTGCCATGTCCCTCAGCCGTCAACCCCACCGGATCAACCAAGGACTGCGAGCACATTGTGTCTACCGATAATCCATCGACCAGCGATACCGGCCACGAAGCGAGACTGACGGCGGCAGGAATCACACTCCCCGCAGCCATGGCGCCCGCCGGGCTCTACGTTTCCGCCGTTCTCGTTGATGACATGCTTCATATCGGCGGACATGGTCCGATCTCTGACGCTGGGCTCGTCACGGGAAAAGTCGGTAGCGATCTTGATATCGATGAGGCCTTTACCGCCGCTCGTCTCACCGGTCTACAGCTACTTGCGGCAGCACGAGATCGACTGGGAACGCTCGATCGAGTCGTTCGCGTCGTGAAGATCTTCGGAATGGTCAATTGCGCGCCCGGGTTTAATCAGACGCCAGCGGTGATCAACGGCTGTAGCCAACTCATGCTCGATGTGTTCGGTGACGCAGGTATCCACACCCGCTCCGCGGTAGGTATGGCCGAGTTGCCTTTCGACATTGCGGTCGAGATCGAGGGCATCTTTCAGGTCACACCCGACTAACTCACCGAGCGCAGATGCCCTGTCCATGACTGAGACCACCATGCGTTCCCTCTAACCGCCGATCGAACGAACTGCCAATCAGATTCGTGGACTCAGGCTTCAACCACAGCTCTGCTAACCCTCGGAGACAACTTGGCAAAACACTGGTGGATCCGACTGCACCATGCTGCTTGATACGACAACAGCGCCTATGTGGCGCTAGACCGATCAGAACGAAGAAGGAGCGAACTGTTGCAAGACCGCTACGGCCTCGAAGTCACCACCTCGTCGGAGGAGGCATGCAACGCCTATGTCGCCGCCGTCGATCGAGTTCTTGCCGCGGATGGCCATGTCGAGAACGTCCTCGCCACGGCTATCCAAGCGGATCCCAGTTTTGCACTGGCCCATGCTGCCATTGGTCGCCAGCATCACCTGATGGGTCGAGGCAAGGATGCACGAGCAGCGCTCGAGACCGCCACCAATCTCGCCGCCTCGGCAACTGTTCGAGAACAACAACACGTCGAGATCCTCCGCAACATCGTGACCGGCCAGATCCCCACGTCTTTCGAACTGACCCAGGAACACCTGACCGACTATCCACGCGATGCCTTGGTGCTAGCTCCGGCATGTGGCGTGTTCGGCACGATCGGATTCAGCGGCCGGATCGACCGTG
>JABIQM010000010.1 GCA_018699415.1 Acidimicrobiaceae bacterium | reverse complement strand
CGCCCCGAGGGTTGTGAGTGGCTCAACTACGAAGGCGAGATCGCCATCATCATCGGCAAGACCTGCCGCAACGTTTCGCCCCAAGAGGCGGGCGACTACATCGCCGGCTACGCCGTGAGCAACGACTACGGCCTCCATGACTTCCGTGACACCGATGCCGGCTCAATGCTTCGCGTCAAAGGCAGCGACACCCTCTGTCCGGTCGGTCCCGGCATCGTCACCGACTGGGATTTCCGAGGCAAACGCATCCAGACCATCGTCAACGGAGAGGTCAAGCAGGACGCCACCACCGACGAGATGCAGTGGGACATGCACTACATCGTCGCGGACATCGCCCGTACCATCACACTGGTTCCCGGCGACATCCTTCTTTCCGGCACGCCGGCCAACTCCCGCACCGTCTACCCCGGTGACGTTGTCACCGTGAAGGTCGAAGGTTTGGGTGAACTCACCAACACGATCGTCAGCGGTCCCACGCCCATCCGCACCGACGTCGGCGCTCAGGTCTCTCGGTCTGAAGAGGTCATGTCGACTGCCCAAGGCGGCGACTGGGAGTTCCGCGGTATCCGCTCACCGCTCGGACCTGGAGCCGCGCACTACAAGAGCAAGCTTGATGACTGACACAACACTCGTCGCTGATGTCGACGGTGTCCCGGTCCGCACCGGTCATCTCATCGGTGGCGTTTGGGTCGGCTCATCGACCACGTTCGAAAGCCGCTCACCGCTTGGCTGGGACGACATGTTGCTGGCCAACATCGCCCGCGGCGATGCTGGCACCGCCGCCGCCGCGGTTGGGGCAGCCGTCGAAGGCTTCACGACCTGGGGTCGTTACTCCCCGACCGAACGTGCCGAGGTGCTGCATCGCCTCGCAGATCTGATCGAAGCCAACAACGAACAAATCGCTCACGTCGAATGTCTGGACATGGGCTTTCTCCAAGAGTCGATGAAACTGCGCCTCGTGGCCCGCGGTGCAGTGAACTTCCGTCTCTACGCAGATCTCATCGTCGAGCATGAAGACCGCCGCTGGGATGCCAAGAGCATGGACAACCATGTCATCCGTATGCCCGCGGGCCCGACCGCCGTCATCACGCCGTGGAACGCGCCATTCATGCTCTCCACATGGAAGCTTGCGCCAGCGCTGGCGTCAGGCAACACCGTGATCCACAAGCCGGCCGAATGGTCACCGCTCACCGCCGCATTGCTCGCCGAACTCGCCGTCGAGGCCGGTATTCCTGCGGGGGCGTACAACCTGGTCCAGGGAATCGGTCACGAGGTCGGCGCAGCACTCGTTGCCGACGATCGCTTGCGCCGCATCACCTTCACCGGCTCCGTTCCCACCGCCCGAGTGATCGGCAAATCAGCAGCCGAAAACATCGTGCCCTTCACCGCCGAACTCGGTGGGAAAAACCCGCTCGTTGTCTTCGCCGACTCCGATATCGCAGCGGCGGCCAAGAAAGCGGCCTGGCAATACGACGACTCCGGACAGGTCTGTCTTTCCGGAACTCGGCTTCTTGTCGAGGAATCAATCCGCGATGAGTTCCTCAAGATCTTTCACGCTGAGGCGGACGCGCTTGTCATCGGCGACTCCCGCCACTCGGCCACCGACATCGCACCGATGGCCCACCCCGATCATCGCGAGAACGTCGACGGATTCGTCCAGCGGGCTCGCGCCAACGGCGACACAATCGTTCGCGGCGGCCACAAAATGGCCGACTCACTGCACTACGAACTGACGCTGATCGAGCCGACGTCGAACAACAGCGAGGTCGTACAGAACGAGATCTTCGGACCGGTGCTCACATTCCAGACCTTCGCCGATGAAGCCGAGGCCATCGAGCTTGCCAACTCGACCCCCTACGGGTTGAGCGCCATCGTCTACACGGGCTCACGCCAACGGGCCGAGCGACTGGGCGAGGAACTTCGGGCTGGTCTCGTGTGGGTCAACACATTCCTGGTGCGCGATCTCACCGCCCCGTTCGGCGGCTGCGGGATCTCCGGGATAGGTCGAGAGGGTGGCGACCACGCACTCGACTTCCACGCCGACCTCAAAACAGTGATGATCCTCGACAACACCACGACCTGATCATGGCGGCATCGATCGGCTCAGTACAACGAACCGGCTCCGTCGCCTGCGTCACCGCCGCGGGCCTTCGCCAGTTCCTGCCTAGCGCCGATGCCCATCGCCAACTGATCCGCGGTCGCCGTCACCATCCGGAAACCCTGGTCAAATCGCTTCGGGACGAGCCCGCCGAAGGCATGACAACCAGGCACAACGCCCGCCTTGAGACACTCCTCGATAATGCGCTCGTAGGCCTCGTCGAATGCGGCCTCGCCGTCATTGTTTCCCGGCGGCAACCCGAGCGTGAGCGAGAGGTCGGCAGGGCCGACATAGATGGCGTCGATCCCCTCGACCGAAAGAATCTCGGGCAGAGCCTCAACAGCCTGCTTCGTCTCAATCATCGGGATGCACGCAACATTGTCTCCCGCCCACTCGACATAGCCGGCCCGTCGCGGCGCCACGACCGTCGGCCCATAGCTCCGCGATCCACGGGGCGCGTACCGGCACGCGCTCACCGCGGCCTCTGCCTCCTCGGGACTGTTCACCATCGGAATGATGACGCCGTGTGCTCCGGCGTCGAGCATCTTGCCGATGATGCCCGGCTCGTTCCAGGGCACCCGCACGATCGGCGTTGTACCCGCGTATTCGATGGCGCGAATCATCTCCACGGCCATCTGATATTCAATGTTGCCGTGTTGGGTATCGACACAGACGTAGTCGAAGCCGACACGAGACATCACCTCGGCCGAGAATGTGGCCGGGATCGAGAGCCATCCACCAATCGCTCGGTCGCCGTCATTCCACTGCTGTCGAAGAGTTCGCATAGTCCGCAGTTCTACCATCCACCGAGCAAGGCGGAGGAAATCGCCCGAAAGAGTTGCCACCAATGAACGAACGTTTCTTCCCCGCGGACGAACTCCTTCTCGATTCGGTGATCGACTGGTCCTATCGACGCATCCTCGGCGGCGAAGATCCACTAACCGGCGCACGACCGGCAAGCGAACTCGCAGCAGAACTTGACGGTTCCATATCAGCCGACGGAATCGGCGGACGAGCAGCACTGAAACGATGGGCAGAGACCATCGTCCCAGCGACACGGGCCATGGGCGACCCGATGAATCTCGCCTTTGTACCTGCGGCGCCCACTGCCGCAGCACTCACATTCGACCTCGCAGTGAGCTCAGCACAAATCATGGGTGGACTCTGGGAAACCGGAGCCGGCGCCATCGCAGCCGAAAACCAAACACTTCGATGGTTGGCCGATCTCGCCGGCTTCCCCGCCGATGCCGGTGGCGTATTCGTCGCAGGCGGAACCGTCGGCAACCTCAGTGCATTGGTCGCTGCCCGCCATGCTGCGAGCCAGAGGCGTGACGTCCGCCCCGAACGTTGGGCTATCGCGGCCAGCCCGGCCGTTCACTCGTCGATCGCGAACGCGGCGCGGGTCATGGACGTCGATGTGCTGTGGGTTGACGGCGACACCGAAGGCCGCCTTTCCGGCGAAGCCCTCGACGCGGCATTCACTGCGCAACCCGAGCAGGTCGACGGCGTGTTCGCCGTCGTCGCCAATGTCGGCGCCACCAACGCCGGCATCGTCGACCATCTCGACTCGGTGGCCGACTTTTGCAGTCGAAGAGACATATGGCTGCACATCGACGGTGCCTACGGCTTGGCGGCCATGGCATCACCAAGGGTTCGCTCGCGCCTCACAGGCCTCGAGCGGGCCGACAGTTTCGTGGTCGACCCGCACAAATGGTTGTTCGCCCCGTACGACTGTTGCGCCCTGGTGTATCGCGACCCTGTGCGATCCGCCTCGGCACACTCACAGCACGCCGGCTATCTCGAACAGATCGATCGCGAGGTTTGGAACCCTTCGGATCACGCAATCCATCTGAGCCGGCGGGTGCGCGGTCTTCCACTCTGGTTTTCTCTGGCCACCTACGGCACCGATCACTACGCCGCCGCCATCGAAAAAGCGCTCTCCACAGCACATGAAGTAGCCGACGGCATACGCGAGCGTGACCATCTCGAGTTGGTGATGGAGCCCGACCTGAGCGTGGTGCTCTTCCGACGCCCGGGGTGGTCCGAGGAGCAGATGACATCCTGGTCCGACAAGGCCTCCCGCGAAGGCGTCGCGCTGATCGTGCCAACGCGATGGCACGACGAGTTGATGTTTCGGATGTGCTTCGTGAACCCACGGACTCGCTCCGAGCGCGTCCTGCGCGTGCTCGACACGATGATGTAAGCGGCCGTCGATGAACTAGCCCGGACGAACCGCCT
>JABIQM010000052.1 GCA_018699415.1 Acidimicrobiaceae bacterium | reverse complement strand
GCATGTGATCGACGGTGAGGCCGAGTACTTGGCCAACAACTGGCTCCAACGTCGACCAGAGATGCCCCTACGAGGCTTCTGATCGCGGCATCGGTAGCCGATACACAAGAAATATTGACGCCGACGCAAGCACAACACCACCCCACCACACCGGGCCGTAGGTGCCCCAGGTATCCACGATCCATCCGGCGAGCGGACTCACGACTGTGACACCTCCGAGGAACCCAAAAATCACAGGACCCGAAGCTCGGCCAGCGTCTTCGCTCGGCATGCTGATCACGACGGCAAGATTGATCACGGCGTTCCAAGCGGTGTACCCCACGCCATAGAACAGCACCATCGGGACAATCAACCACACGCCCACAGTGGTGGACAATGCCAGCATGACGCTAGAACATGCCCCCATCAGCGCCAACTGAGCAAGCATTCGAGTCGGCCGGCCACGCTCCGCCAAATAGGCCGCCACGATTCGCGCCACCATCCCGACGAGGCCGGACACCGCTATGGTTCGCCCGGCCCATAGGGCAGAAACCGACAACTCTTCTTCGAGGAAAAGCGGCAGAAATCGACCGATGGCCCCGCTTGCCATTCCCATCAGCAGGGCATAGATCGAGAGTCGGCGGATAAGCGGGGGAAGCGGCGACCTGTCCACCGTGGAAGCGTCTGAACCATTAGGCCGTCCCTGGTGCTCAAGGTGGGGAAGGATGCGGGTGGCGAGGAGCGATAGGCAAACGAACACAAGACCAGCGACGAGGCAGGCTCCTTGCCACGTCGAGGCGTTCTCAAGCGGTGGCAGCGCCAAGCCCGAGATCACGATTGCCAAGGTCACACCCGACTGTTTCAGGCCCATGGTGATTCCCCGCTTACCAGGCGAAACAGCCGCGGCAATGTACGCGTTGCACGCCGGGTTTCCCCACCCCTGAGCAATTCCCGCGATCAGCAACGCCACCGCAACGACCCAGATGTTGTTCGCCACGCCCATGACGAGCATGCCGACAGATCCGAAAGCCATCGTGCCGAGAACGGCGCGGCGCGGTCCAACGACATCAGCAAGCCGACCAGTTACTGGAGCAGTCAAGGCCCCGAGTCCAGTATTCAACGCGCCTACCAACCCAAGGGTGGCCCGACTGATCTCCAAGTCGTCGATCATTGCCGATGCCAGAACCGCCATGGCAAACAGGCTGAAGGTCGACATGACCATCGCTGCGATCATCATCGCTGAGATAAGGCCTCTACGGGCAGACATCTGAGCACGCTACCCTCGGGCTAGCCTTGAGTATGAAAACCCGCATCACGGGTCCATCCGTTGGGCCACCCACGCTTGAGCGCATCCGCCAAGCCCCGAAGGTGCTGCTTCACGACCATCTCGATGGTGGCCTACGTCCTACGTCGATCATCGAACTCGCCGACGAACTCGGCTATCGAGATCTTCCGACAACAGACGCGGCCGAGCTATCGCAATGGATGTTGCGAGGCGCGAACCGTAAAAACTTGACGCTCTATCTCGAGACGTTCGCCCACACCGTTGGCGTCATGCAGACTGAGGCCGCTCTCCATCGTGTAGCCCGAGAGTGCGCCGAAGACCTCGCCGCCGATGGCGTCGTCTACGCCGAGATCCGGTTCGCACCCGAACTCCACACCGAGCGCGGACTAAGCCTCGATGCTGTGATTGAGGCCGTACTCGCTGGATTCGATGCTGGATCCACCAGCACTGATCTCACCATCCGCGTGATCTGCTCGGCCATGCGTCACCAAAACAACGGGCTCGACGTTGCCCAAGTCGCCGTCCGGTATCGAGACCATGGTGTCGTGGCCTTCGACATCGCCGGCCCCGAGGATGGTTTTCCACCCGACGACCATCTCGTCGCCTTTCAGTTCTGTCAACGTGAAAACTTCCACATCACGATCCACGCCGGTGAGGCGTACGGCCCTCGTTCCATCTGGAAAGCCCTACAGTTCTGCGGCGCGGAACGGCTCGGGCACGGCATCCGGATCATGGAGGACATGGGTCGCGACGCCGATGGTGATCGAACGCTGGGCCGACTCGCCCATTATCTGCGCGACGCCCGTATCCCACTGGAAGTTTGCCCGACGAGCAACGTCAACACCGGCGTCGTGGAGCGGCTGGCCGATCACCCAATCGACGAACTGGTCCAGCTCCGATTCCGCGTCACGGTAAACACCGATAATCGCCTGATGTCAGGCGTCACCATGTCGTCGGAGATGGCTGCCCTGAGCGAAACCTTCGGCTACGGCTGGGACCGCCTGCGCTGGCTCACCGTCAACGCCATGAAGTCGAGCTTTCTTCCGTTCCGCGAGCGTCTCCAACTCATCGAACAAGTCATCAAACCCGGATACGCACCCCTCGAAGCCTCAGAGTTGGAGCCACCCATCTAGGGTTCCACCATGCGGAACAAGCAATGGTGGGCCACTGTGACCCTCACGACAGCGGTCTTGGCCGCTGCCTGTTCAACAACGACACCTGAAGAGTTGGCAGAGGAGTATGACCTCAGCCAAGCGACCGACGAGGCAACCAGCGACGACGATGACTCGCTCAACTATGCGCCGAACCCGGACCCCACGCCCCTTGACTTCGATTCGGATACCGTCATCGGCGCGCTGGACAACGGACTCACCTACTACCTTCGCGACAACGACAGCCCTGGTTCGTCGATCCAACTACGGCTCGTCGTGCACGCTGGGTCAGTCCAACAGGAGGTGGCTGACAGCGGCGTTGCCCACTTCCTTGAGCACATGTTGTTCAACGGCACCGATGATTTCCCGGGCAATGACCTGAAGGACACACTCGAAAGCCTCGGGATTCAGTTCGGCCCCGAACTCAACGCGTTCACGTCATACGACGAAACCGTCTACGAGCTCTGGGCTCAGACAGATGACGAGGCAACTGTCGATACCGCTATTCAGGTGCTCGCGCAGTGGGCATCGGCGGCCACGATCGACCCAGCTGAAGTCGCGGCCGAGCGCGGTGTCGTCCGAGACGAACTTCGGCAACGCACCGAATCTGCTGATGGCCGTATCTTCGTCGACTTCATAGAGCTGTACACCGACGGCACCGGCTACGAGGGTTCGTCACCAATCGGTACCGCAGAGTGGGCCGACACCATGGAGGAAGCGCCGCTGCGGGCCTTCTACGACCGCTGGTATCGCCCCGACAACATGGCGGTCATCATCGTCGGAGATGTGCCCGTTGACGTCCTTGAGGAAAAGCTGATCGACGCGTTTAGCGAGATCTCCGCACGTGGTGACGACCACCCCACCCGTACCGTGGTGACACCGGCAATTTCACCGAATCCTGTCGCTGAAATCATCACCCACCCCGAGAACGTTGCAGACAACCTCTCAGTCGATTTCCCATTTACCACGTGGGATCAGGGCACAGTAGGCGGCTCGAAACTGATCGTTTGGGAGACCCTGATCGCCAAAATGCTGACGCGCCGTCTCACCAATGCCTGGTTCGATGAAACGCTGAACTCAGACAATGAGCCATACCTCGCCGAGTTCTCCCTGAACCGAGGCCTTCGCTACTACGGCAGCAATCTGGAAAGCAGCGACCTCGGTGCAACGCTCAAGCAATACCTGGCAATTCTACGCGGAGCCGCCGACTTCGGCTTTACCGAAGAAGAAGTCGCCGATGCTGTTGCCGAGTTCGGTGCAGGCATTGATTCCTGGGAGGCATCGCTCGGTTCGACCCAGGATGCCGACTACGCCTGGTGGTACACCAACCATTTTCTCACAGGTATTTGGGGCGAACCTGAGCAGGCATGGATCGATCGAGAACGCGAGGTGATTAAATCGGTCACTTCCAATCAACTATCGGACCACTGGCGCTGGTCGCTCGCCACCGGCGGCCCGATCATGGCCGCAGTCGGTGCCGACGCAACCACCCTGCCCACGATCACGGAGCTGCTGGAGATTGCCGAGACCACGGTCGGTAGTGCTCCTACCAGCGACTTCGAAACGATCGACCGACTCATGGATTCCCCCGAACCCGCGGAGCCCACGAACTCATACACAGTGCTTCAGGATGCCCACGTCTGGGAGTTCGACAACGGCGCCACCGTCGTGTTCCAACAGACGGACATCGTCGACGGCTCGATCTCTTTCGAAGCTACCTCAATGGGCGGCTACAGCGCGCTCGATGACGTCTCGTACGCGGAGGCGGCACTGGCATCGAATGCCGTCATTGGGTCGGGCGTGGGCCCCCACTCGCCTACCCAACTCGATCAGTTCCTCTCGGACAAGAGCATCGGCATCAGCCCGGTCATCTTCTGCGAAGGAGAGGGATTGAGCGGCAACGCTGACACCAATGACATCGAAACACTATTCCAGATCTATCACCTCCTGATGACCGCCCCCAGCATCCACGAGACCGCATTCCGCAGTGCTATCTCGAGCGGTCAAGTCCTGCTCGATCAGCTCGCAGCGGATGCCGCTATTGCCGCGGAGCTTGAACTGCGGTACATGACCTATCGCCGTGAGCTCAACAGTCGGGTGCCAACACAGGGCGAAGTGGATTCGGCCACACCAGACTCGCTGCTCGAGATATTCGTATCCCGGTTCGGCACCGTCGACGATCTCGTACTTTCGATTGCCGGCGATGCCGATGCGGATGTCGTCGGCAAACTCGCGGCCGCATACGTCGGCACACTGCCTCCCGGACCCGACGACAGCTTCACCAACCAACTCGCGCCAGCGCGCACCGAAGTCGTCACCATCGAAGTTCCGCTCCGAGGCGACGCAGAAAATGGTGGGATCGCATGGCACTTCGATTTGAGAGCCGACTGGGATCTCAATGACGCAATGACCGGTCGGGTCTTGGAGACGCTCATTCAGACGTTGATAATCGACTCGCCTCGTGAGGACCTTGGTGCCTCCTATGGCGGGTCCGTAGTCGTCACACCCTGGTCCGTCCCAATCGAGCGAATGGATCTCACCATCCAAATTAACGGTGATCCAGAGCGCCTCGACGAGATCCGTACAGCCATATTTGTCGGGCTAACCGACCTCACTGAAAATGGACCAAGCCAGAGTGCCTTCGACCGGGCAGTTGCAGTGCTACGCGCCGATTACGACTTTGTAAGCAACTACACCTTCACTGCGCAGAATGCCGAAGCGGTCAGCGGATTCGGCGGCGGTGCCATCACCACCATCAACCGCAATCGCGAACTCGATCAAGTCAGTCCCGCTGACGTCAGACGGCTTGCTGCCAGGCTGATTAACTTCGAGACATATGGCGAGGTAGCACGCGTCCCCGCGTAGGGCGCCAAGGCCAGCCTCGTGGCATGCTCAGGTCATGCGCGTCACTGTTGCTAACCATCCGCTCGTTACCGATCGACTCACCCGTATGCGAGCACGCGAAACCGACCGGGCCGGGTTCCGCCGTTGCCTTACTGAACTCAGCGGCTTTCTCGTCTACGAGGCCACACGTGATCACGCCAGTACTCCAATCGATATTGACACTCCGATGGGTCCCTCAGTCGGTGCCCACATCACCGACCTGCCGATCCTCGTTCCCGTCATGCGAGCCGGTCTCGGGATGCTCAGCGCCGCCCTCGACCTGCTGCCGGAAGCGCGGACAGGTTTCGTGGGCATGAAACGCGATGAGCAAACCCTCCTCCCCCATGCCTACGTCAACACCGTCCCCGACCAACTCGATGGGCGCGACGTATTCGTCCTCGACCCCATGTTGGCCACTGGAGGTTCGGCGATCCAGACCTGCACGACGCTCCGACAATCCAGCGCCGGACGTATCACCCTTGTTTGTGTCCTCGCTGCCCCTGAGGGGGTAGAGGCTCTGCGAGAGTCTGAGACTGCCGATCTACTCGTCACCGGAGCGATCGATGAGCGACTCAATGACGCTGGCTTCATTTTGCCAGGTCTCGGCGACGCCGGAGACCGCCAGTTCGGTCTCAACTGACCGATGACGGCCGCACGCAACCTGATCGCTGTCGAACCAACGAGTCGGCCAGAAATGCATCTGGCAATGGCGTCGGCGGTGGAGGAGGGCGGTGGCACGATTGTGCCAATCAGCGAGGCCAGCGGGCTGATGTTCGCCGATCCAATGGCGGCTGACTCATTCCCCGACCTGATCGCTCAGGCCACCAACGTCGAGTGGGTCCAACTCCCGTACGCCGGCGTGGAGACCTTCGTCCAGCATCTCGACGCTTCCTACACGTGGACGTGCGGTAAGGGCGTGTACGCGCCACCCGTCGCCGAGTGGATCATGACCGCGCTGCTTGCGGCATTTCGAGACATCCCCACCTTCGCCCGCGCCAAAAGTTGGCCAGCCCAAGCAGGCCGAAACCTGCTGGGGGCACGACTGGCCATTCTCGGAGGTGGTGGGATCACCGAATCGTTCCTGTCACTGATCAAACCCTGGGACTGCGACACCACGGTGGTCCGCCGTCAGGCCGCCCACGTTGTGGGAGCAACCCGCACCGTCACCACCGACCAACTCGATGATGTGCTCGGACGCGTCGATGCCGTGATCATCGCGCTTGCCCTCACCTCGCAGACGCGGGGCATTATCGATGCGCGCCGACTCCAGGCCATGCGCAACGACGCCTGGCTACTCAATGTCGGTCGAGGTGGCCATGTCGTCACCGACGATCTTGTCAACGCGCTGCGCAACAATGACATTGCGGGCGCCGTCCTCGATGTCACCGATCCAGAGCCACTTCCTGACGGCCATCCACTATGGACGCTTGATAACTGTCTGATCACACCCCATGTCGGCAACACACCTGCCATGGGACTCCCCCTGATCGCTGATCGGGTCCGAGAAAACGTAGCTCGATGGATCGCCAATGAACCACTCGTCGGCCCCGTCGACGTCGGGCTTGGTTACTGACGCAACAGTCGGGCGCTAGCCTGAGCCAACCATGCTTGACCACGTCTTCACCGACGCCATCGGCGCTCTCCGCGACGCCTTTGAAACAGCGCGCCTTGAGCGACAGGCGTTCGAAGAGCACTTCCAGAGCGACGTTCTCCTCGGAGACCTCACCTGGCAGACCTCGTACGGCCTCCCGGGAGAGGGACTCCCACCGCGGGTCCAGGCCGACATCTCCTGCGCTTGGCCAACCTGGTCGCAGACCGCCTACCGGAGTTGGTATGTGGAGGAGGAACTCAGCGAGGCACCGCGAATCGAGATCGAGATTGTGTTTCGACGCCAACAGCTCACAACGTTTCCTGACCCAGCCGTGGTCATCGGTGCGCTACCACTGGACTCACCGCGGATCGGCATCGAAGCGCTCACCCGCAGCGGACCAACGGTCGAATCGATCTACGGCTCCGACCTCACCGACGCCGAATACGCGATCGAGGTGAGTTACGAGGGCGGCTACGAACTGGACGAAGATGGCCTGGCAGATGGCTCAATCCTCGACCAGCACTTCGGCTCTCTCGGTGGCTGGATCGCAGCCACTCTGGTCACCGTCGGCGACCTCCCCTACACCTGACCCTGCGGTTGCTGGACGTCGAATGACGTTCATACATCCGACCAACGTCCGTACCCGTATTCGCTAGAGGCCGCGGCGAACTTCTCCGAGGTCTTCGAATGTCGCGTCGCGCTTTTCCTTCATGGCGGTGAACGCCTCGGCCATGTCGGAAGGCTGAAACATGCCGGTCTGCCAAAGAGCCATGTACTTCAGACCCTCTTGGACGGAGTGGTCACGAGTGAAGTTGATCATCTCTTTGGTGCCATGGACAGCCAGCGGCGTCTTGCTGGCGATCTCCGCAGCGATCTCATGTACGCCCGAAAGCATCGCGTCATGATCAGCGAACACCTCGTTGACAAGACCAACCTCGGCGGCCCGAGTCGCTGACATCCGTCGACCGGTGTAGGCCAACTCACGTACAATTCCCTCAGGGATGAGCTTGGGGAGGCGCTGCAGGGTGCCGGCATCGGCTGTCATGCCGATATTGATCTCCTGGATGCAGAACCAGGCGTCCTTGGTGGCATAGCGACAGTCAGCGGCGGTGATCAGATCGACGGCACCCCCGACGGCGCCACCCTGGATAGCGGCCAGGACCGGCATTCGAGCCTCTTCGAGTGCGGTGAGCGCACGCTGGAGATGCAGGACGCTATACCGGAAGTTCGCGTGGCGACGACCTGCACTTAGAGTCTCCTCACCCTCGAGGCCCGCACCGCCAAAGACGCTCAGATCCATGCCAGCACAGAAATGCTTGCCGGTGGAACTCAAGACGACTGCGCGGGTTCGGCCACCGTCGGACAAGCCGTCGACGATCTCGGGTAGTTCGGCCCAAAACGCTGGAATCATGGAGTTGAGTTGTTCAGGACGGTTGAGGCGGATGTGCGTCACGTTGTCGGCTTCTTCGACCTCAAAACAGGTGTATCCCATGCATCAAGCGTACGTGGTCAGCTTTCGCCGGCCCCCATTGCAACATCGGCTGCGGCGGAATGCATATCGGCAGATCGCTGTTCGAAGCCATCTTCGTTGATGCCGTAATCGATGAGCACCGCACCAGTTTCGGGCATGTGCCCGAACTCAATGACGCCGATCTCGGTGAACTTCTCGCGCAACCAACCCTGGTCGGCGTCGATCCAGGCAACCGTCTCCACGATCTTGACCGTACAGAGCATGGCGCCCTACTCGCCGTGCACGAACTGAGAGAGCCGCCACTTGGTCGACTGGTAGCCGAACTCACGCCACTCCTTGTCACCCCATTTGCAAACCGGAGATGTGGGGTCATCCTCAAGGATCGTGTTGGGTTGCAGTTCGGCTTGGAGATCGAGCACTTCACAAAGGTCAACTTCGCCGCAGATCTGCCGGAAAATCGCGTCGGCATTGTCCTAAACGGCGGGGATGACCCCATGAACGTCGGTGTTGGCCTCGGCGATCTCCATGATCCGGTCAAGGCTATTCGCATCAGACATCGTCGGATCTGTCATGGACATGGCGAAAGTTCCTCAGAAGACTGGCGGGGTAATCGGCAAAGCTGCGGTCGTCGGCAGGTGCATCACCGTCTTGCACTCATCGATTGAAGGTAGCGGTTCCCGATGACGCAAAGCGCGACGAACCCCGCGACGATGCCAGACCGAACCGATCCCCCACCCTGCTGTGACCCGACGGCATCCGCCTCGGAGCTACGCAGCTTTACTGACCGACAACGAGCTCCGCCAAAGACACGAGTGGACGAGCCCCGATGTGGCAGATGATCTCGCCCGCCGCGATACTGCCCAGATCCGCACAATGTTCGAGCGAAGCGCCACGCGCCAGGCCGTACAGGAACCCCGAGGCGTAGAGATCACCAGCGCCGGTGGCATCGACTACCCGTTCGACGGGCGAAGCACTCACCTCAATCCGTTCATCAGCCGTGACGATCACCGAGCCCTTGGCCGAGCGAGTAAGCGCCGCCATCGGGACAAGGTCGGTGATCCGGCGACTAGCCGCCTCGAAATCATCAGTGAGAAACAGGGAACCGACCTCCGCCTCGTTGGCGAACACCAGATCAACCTTGTCAGCCAGCAGCTCGAGCCACTCATCACGATGGCGATCGACGCAGAACGAGTCGGACAGCGTAATCGCCACAGTCCGACCGGCAGCAATGGCAACGTCCATGGCGTGACGAATAGCGGCCTTGGCCTCGTCAGTGTCGTAGAGATAGCCCTCGCAGTATGTGATCCGCCCCGACTCCACCACAGCGTCGTCGATATCCGTCGGGTCAAGGAACGCCGAGATCCCAAGGAACGTATTCATCGTGCGCTCGGCATCGGGGGTGACTTGGATCAGGCACCGAGCAGTCGGATCACCGATCAACGCAGGCCTGACATCGAACGCCACTCCGGCGGCGCGCAGGTCACGGGCGAACACGTCACCGAGTTGATCATTGCGGACTTTGCCAAGATAGGCGGCGGATCCGCCGAGGCTCGCCACGCCAACTGCTGTGTTGGCCGCCGATCCGCCGGAAGCTTCGATCCCTGGCGGCATCGCAGCATAGAGACTCGTAGCGCGCTCGGCATCAATGAGCGTCATCGCTCCCTTGACGAGATCGTGCTCATCAATAAAGGATTCTGGGACTGTGGCGATTACGTCAACGATGGCGTTGCCCACGCCCACCACATCCAAAGTAGGTTCCACCAGAGGCTCCGAACGCGTCAAAGAACGGGCTGTACCCTACCGGGTATCACGATCAGGCAGCAGCTTCTAACTCACGTCCCCGAGTGATTGCCGCCGCGAACGCCTCATCGTCGACGTCAACGTCGGGTTCAGGCCATTCAGCCCATTCCGACGTTGACTCAACCAAGAACTGCTCCCCTTGATTTTCTTTAGTATCGCTCCGCATAACGAACCCACTTTCTCTCTCCCGCTGCTTCCAGTGAAGCGCATGGGCGTATTACACGGGTGTCGATCGTTTTACGGTCCCGTGTCAATCAGTGGTTGAGTAACCTCGCACAATGACTGCCTCTGACCCATCAGTGACCGGAAACGACACCCCAGCGCTCGATCCTCGACTGCCCCGCCATGTCGTCCCGAACAACTACGGCATCCATCTCGTTCCACTGATTGAGGATGCCACGTTCACGGGCTCTGTCACGATCGACGTCCAAATCACCGAATCCACATCGGAGATTGTTCTCAACGCAGCCGAGTTGACCATTGCCTCAGTCAGCATTCGTCGCGGCGACGAAACTATCGATCCGACGTGGCGACTCGACAGCGATACCGAACGGATGCACCTCCATCTGGACTCGCTCCTCGCCGCAGGGTCCGCCACAATCGACATCACGTTCGCTGGCATTTTGAACGACCAACTCCGCGGCTTCTATCTCTCCACGTACATCGATGATGATGGCGTTGAACGCACCATCGCCACGTCCCAGATGCAATCGACCGATGCCCGTCGCGCCTTCCCCTGCTGGGACGAACCCGAATGGAAGGCGACGTACTCCACCACCCTCGACGTCGATGCTCAACATCTGGCTGTTTCAAACGCGGCGATCGTTGATGAGACCATGCTTGATAACGGCCTGCGCCGTGTGAAGTTCGCTAAGACAATGAAGATGTCGACCTATCTCGTAGCGTTCGTTGTCGGACCGCTTGAAGCCACCGAGCCTGTCGATGCCGGCGGTGTGCCCGTTCGAGTCGTACACCGACCAGGCCAAGGACATCTGACCTCGTTTGCGCTCGACGTCGCTGTCCATGCCCTCACATGGTTCCAGGAGTACTACGACATCCCCTACCCCGGCGACAAGGTCGACCTGATCGCCGTACCTGACTTCGCCTTCGGGGCGATGGAAAATCTTGGTTGCGTTACATTCCGCGACGTGCTCCTCGTGATCGATCCCGACACCGCCAGCCAACCCGAACTTCAACGAGCCGCTGACGTCATCAATCATGAGCTCGCTCACATGTGGTTCGGAGACCTGGTCACCATGCAATGGTGGGAAGGCATCTGGTTGAACGAGGCCTTCGCCACGTTCATGGAGATCGCCTGCTCCGACGCCTACCGTCCGGACTGGCGCGTGTGGGACACCTTCGGACGCATGCGTTCAATGGCCTTTGACGTCGACTCGCTCTGTGCCACCCGTGCCATCGAGTATCCAGTGCACTCTCCCGAAGAGGCCGAAGGGATGTTCGACATCCTCACCTACGAAAAGGGTGCATCGGTGTTGCGCATGCTTGAGCAGCACATCGGCCCAGAGGTCTTCCGAGATGGCGTGCGACGCTATCTCAAGACCCACGCATACAAAAACACCAAAACCACAGACCTCTGGGACGCACTCGAGGCCGCCAGTGGTGAACCCGTCCGCACGATGATGGACGGCTGGATCTACCAAGGCGGTCACCCCGTGATCGATATCGAGGACACGCCTCATGGGGTCCGTGTGGCACAGTCCCAATTCACACTCGATCCCACCGGCGCCGACGATCGCACCTGGAGTGTCCCCCTGGCAATCGCTCATGACGAAGGCACGACGCGGGTCCTCCTCACCGGAAACGAAACCGTGCTCACCGGGATCAGCGAGGCCAAGACGGCCAACGCCGGTGGTGCTGGCTTCTTTCGGACGCAACTCTCCCCCGAGACCACCGTCAGCACGCTCGCATCAGACTTCGCCACAGCGAGTCCCGCCGACCGCCACACATTGGTCGATGATGCTTGGGCGCTCACCGTTGCGGGCCGCTGGGATGCTGCTGACTTCATCGACGTCGCCAGAGCCTGCGCTGGTGACGACGACCTCAACGTGTGGCAAGCCGTGAGCGCAGGTCTCTCCAACATCGCTCACATCCTCGACGGCGACGCCCTTGCGGCCTTCCAGTCCGACGTCAGAGGCATCGCTCGCCCTGCCTTTGACCGAGTCGGGATTGAACCCGGAGCCAACGACGACGACCGCACTCGCGAGCGTAGGGCGACCCTCGTTCGCCTGTTGGGCGTTACAGGCGCGGACGAGGCGATCATCGAGGCCTCAGCCGGCATGTTCGATCATGCTGACGCATCGCTTGGAGCAGCAGCCCTTACTGTCGCGACACACCATGGTGACGAATCGATGTACCAGAGGGTCCATGCCGCGTGGCAAATGGCCGACACACCGCAAGCCGAGGTCCGAAACCTCCGCGCCCTCGCTAACTTCCCCTCGACCACTCTCATCGACTGGCTCGTCGATGAGATCCTCGACGGCACCGTACGCACACAGGACGGCCCCTACGTTCTGCGAAATGCCCTCCATAACCGTGAGGCCGGCGAACGCGTGTGGCAGCGGATCAAGGACAACTGGGATGTCATCAACGAACGATTCCCCAGCAACTCTCTCTCTCGAATGCTTGAAGGCATCACTGCCCTCGACACTGACGACGGTGTCGCAGACGTGGCGGCGTTCCTCGCCGAGCACCCTCTCCCCCAGGGTGCGAAACAAGTCGAACAACTCCAGGAACGCCAACGGGTCAACGCTGCATTGCGCGCTCGAGAAGCTGACCGACTCGGCCAAACACTCACCTGAACATCGACCCACAGCGCTCATGGCCTGGTGCCCTCGGAAAGATAGTTGACCATGACTTTGATCTTGCCAACTACGCAGCTTCCACTGATCGATGTCTTTGCCGTTGAAGACGATTCAGCACAGGTGACCTGGCGGCGTCTCCCCGATGGGCATCTGACCGCACTCGTCGAGAACAACGAGCAGGACCTCGGCGCGTCCGGCCGCCCGGGTGCCGCCGAACTCCGCGGTCTTCAGCCCGGAGTCACACAATCCGTTGATCTCCTCGTTAATGGACTCATCACTGCACAAACCTCGGTCTGTACCCTTCCGGCGACCTCAGCCTCATCGACCAAGATTGCCACCATCAGCGACCTCCACTTCGGTGAGACCGGCTTCGGTCTCATCAAGCAACTCCGCGACCACGGTGCCGGACCCGATCCCTATCCGCTGCGATGCGCCCGAAGCGCAGCGCGCGATGCCGTGGAATGGGGTGCCGAACTCTTGATCATCAAGGGCGATATCACCTGCGACAGCCGACCTGAAGAGTGGGAAATGTTCGATGATTTCCTTGCTGATGTCTCAATCCCGATCATGGCGATCCCGGGTAACCACGATGTCGTCAACCAATTGGGGTCACGCGATTGCACCGAGGAACTCCAGCGGCGCAGCCTCTTCCCCCAGCCCGTGACGCAGCGAGACATCGGCGGTATCCGTATTGTTGCCGTGGACTCCACCGTGCCCGGCCGTAGTTGGGGCAACATCGGCCGCTGGCACAACGAGATCCGTGAAGCAGTCGACACCGATCAACCCGCCATGGTGTTTACCCATCATCATCTCGAGGAGCGTCCAATCCCGTGTTTCTGGCCGCTCGGGGTTCGCTATCTCGACGGCATCCGCATCGTCGATTCGCTGCTTGAAGCAAACCCAGATCTCTTCTTGTCATCGGGCCACACACATCGCAACCGCATGCGGCGACGCCGCTCCGCCGTCATCACCGAAGTCTCATCAACCAAAGATTATCCCGGCGTGTGGGCCGGATACGTCCTTTCAACGACGGGTGTTCGCCAGGTGGTTCGCCGGGTCTCTGACCCTGACAGCATCCGCTGGACTGACCACACACATGCCGCTGTCGGTGGGGTTTGGGGTCGATGGTCGCCCGGGCCACTGGATCAGCGGAGCTTCGCCCACGAGTGGACGCGTAGCTACAAGGTTTCACCCACAAGGGTTCAATCCCAGACTCCACCCGAGGTGTGGCCAATCTGAGTGCAGGTCGTCTTACGACAACGCCAGTTCTCTCAGCTCAACGCAATCTTGATGGGAACCGGTGCAACCACCGGCGGGAAACATCGAACTCCGCGGTCAAGAGTCCGTTCGCAGAAGCGCGCGAGCGTCGTCAACATCACCTTTGAGCTGAACAATCAACTGATCGATGCCATCGAACTTGCGTTCACTACGGAGGAAGCCGACAAACTCGACCGAGACCTCTTGTCCATAAAGGTCACCCTCAAAGTCGATCAGGTGAACTTCGAGCAACGATTGCGAAGCATGTTCATAGAACGTGGGGCGACGACCGATGTTGATCGCACACTCGTTTCGCGATCCGTCCGCCAACGTGCACCAGCCGGCGTACACCGCATCAGCCGGCCAGGCCATCACGCTAGGAACAGGGATATTGGCCGTCGGGAACCCGATCGTGCGACCACGCTGGTCACCAAGCTCCACCACGCCACGCAC
Source organism: Acidimicrobiaceae bacterium (assembly GCA_018699415.1). Taxonomy (GTDB): domain Bacteria; phylum Actinomycetota; class Acidimicrobiia; order Acidimicrobiales; family Aldehydirespiratoraceae; genus JAACCU01. The sequence continues at coordinate 17,318 of JABIQM010000052.1, read as the reverse complement.
CTCGTACGGGCGACCGAGCATCTCAGCGGCTCGAGTGACGTCACCACCCGCAAGCGCTCTACGAATCTTGGTCGACGAGACCGGTTCGCGGGCTGCGTCACTGTGGCGAATCAACTCCAGTGCATGGACTTCGAAGTCCCACAACTCGCCGAGTTTCGTTAGGCCATCAACGTTTCCCGCTCGACCTGCTCCGAAATGAAAGTCCTCCCCAACCACGATTGCTTTCGCGTGAAGTGCATCGACAAATGCCTCCTTCACGAAGGTCTCCGCCTCTGTCTTGGCCCGCGTCTCGTCAAAGGAGACCACGTAGACATAGTCGATATTTTGCGCTGCAATCAGCTCCAACTTTTGCTCAAAGGTGGTGAGAAGACGCGGTGCGCTTTCAGGACGTACGACATGGGCCGGATGCCCATCAAACGTGACAACCGCAGAGGCCACGCCAAGCCGGTCAGCCGTCGACTGAACTGTCCGAAATATCTGCTGATGGCCGAGATGCACACCATCGAACACGCCGATGGTTGACGCAACGCGCACACCATCGGGCACACGATCTTGACGGTCGTAGAGAAGCTCCATGCTCACTCGCAGTAGTCGGCGACATCGGAACGATATCGGCGGCTGAGGCCGGTTCGCTCACTGGGGGATGACCACGGAGGGCTTCGCCCCGTCACGATGAGACTCATAGACGGCGAGCAGTTCACCAAACTTGGTGAGGACTGCCCACGGGCCTTCACCTTCGACCCTGAGCGTCTCCAGTGACAGGACTCGGCCATGACTAACAAGCACAGCAATCTCGTTGTCCACCACGCACTGTGGCAGGTGCGAGACAGCCGCCGAAATAGGCAGGAGGGTAGGTTCCTCAATTGTTCCGGCCTGATCCAAGGTGAACCCGCCAACAGCAGTTCGGCGAAGATTTCGAAGGTGAGCTCCACCCCCCAGCGCGATCCCGAGATCTGCCGCAATAGTGCGAATATAGGTGCCGGATGAGCATTCGATATCCGCCCGCCACACTCCTGACTCAGCCGTCGGCTCGATATCAAATCGATGCACGTTGACCGGTCGGGGCTGACGCTCGACCTCGATGCCTTCACGAGCAAGCTCATGCAGGCGTTTCCCATCAATCTTGATGGCTGAGACCATCGGCGGGATCTGCATGATCGGGCCGGTCAGGTCGACAACCGCGTTCCGCACTTGCTCCTCTGTCACACCGGACATGTCATACGTAGCAGTAATCTCCCCTGCCGCATCAAGCGTGCTCGTCTCGACACCGAAGGCGATCTCCCCGACGTACGACTTGCCCAATTCCGTCAGGAAACGCAAGAGGCGAGTGGCCTTGCCTACACCGAGCACCAGCACGCCAGTGGCATCGGGGTCAAGGGTGCCGCTGTGCCCAACCTTTCGGGTGCCCAACACACCGCGGGACTTCGCCACCACATCGTGGCTTGTCCACTCAGCCGGCTTGTCGATTACGACAATGCCGTGAGGCCCCTGATCACTCTTCTTCGCCATGGTCTTCGATCACAGGTGAGGCACGAAGGATGTCCTCGATCCGGCCGGCTGAGCGAAGGGCAAGATCCGGACGGAACTCAAGTATCGGGGCTCGTCGCAGCTTCGACTGGGTGGCTAAATGGTGGCGCAGCTTGCCACCATGCTCATCAAAAGCTTCCGCGATTTCTGGATCGTGATCGTCATCAAGCGATGTAAACCACACCACAGCTCGATACAGATCACGATCGACATCGACACCGGTGATCGACACCATGGCCAAACGATCATCGTCGACAATCTCCATGCCCTCGGCAACGAGTCGACGCACAATGCCACCGAGCTTCGCCGTACGGTTGCCGGCCGCTGGGTCATGCCCACCGCGCCGTCCTCGACCAGATGAATCTCGACGTGCCATCAGTCCTCCTCCAACCATCGCTGCCAAGTCTCTAGGACTTCGACCTCGGGGAACGACCAGACGAACCGTTCCGCCTCGTCGATCATTTCAGATGCGTGTCCAGGAGAGTTCGAAATGGCCGCTAGGCCGATCGTGGCTCGCTGCCACTCGTCTTGTCGATCCGTCTCGGCAACCGCAACCGTGAACCGGTTTCGTATGCCATCGATGATGGGCCGTAGCACGGCCCGCTTGTCTTTTAGCGAGCGGCACGCCGTGAGCCGAAGCTCAATCTTGAGCGCCAGAACGTGCATGCCACCCGCCGAGAGGGTCAGCTGTTGAGGGTGCGCGCGATCTCGCGCTCCTCAAAGGTTTCGATAATGTCGCCATCCTTCAGATCCTGGAAATCGGAGAGACCTATACCGCATTCGTAACCAGCGGCAACCTCTCGGGCATCGTCCTTGAATCGCCTGAGCGAATTGACCGAGCCCTTCCAGATGATCGTGCCCTCGCGCAGGAAGCGAACCTTCGAACCTCGGGTGATGACACCATTTGTGACGTAACAACCAGCGATCTTGCCGATACGAGGAACGCTGAAGATCTCGCGAACCTCGGCGTCGCCGGTGACGATTTCCTCGTATTCAGGCGCCAGCATGCCGACCATCGCCGACTCGATGTCCTCAAGCAGCTTGTAGATGATCTCGTAAGTACGGATCTCCACCTGCTCGCTCTCAGCGAGATCACGAGCCTTGCGGTCTGGGCGCACGTTGAAGCCGATGATCGTGGCATTCGCCGCTGCGGCAAGTTGGATGTCGTTTTCAGTGATACCACCGACACCGCGATGAACGAAACCGATCTTGACCTCGTCGCGCTCGAGCTTTCGAAGGCTCTCGGTGACCGCTTCAAGAGAACCGTTCACATCTGCCTTGACAACCATGTTGAGTGTCGCCGCTTCGCCGCGCTGGATCTGATCGAAGATGTCTTCGAGTTTGGCGCCGCCCGACAGGGCGTGGGATTCACGACCAATGTTGGACTGACGCTGCCAGTGCTCACGAGTATCGGCCACACGACTGGCGACCTTCTCGCTCGGAGCGACCACAAAGTCATCGCCGGCGGAGGCAACATCAGATAAACCGAGCACCTGAACCGGAGTCGAGGGACCCGCTTCTTTGATCTGTTCACCCTTGTCATTGATGAGGGCACGAACACGACCCCACGCAGCGCCAGCGACCAACGGGTCGCCGACCTTGAGGGTGCCTCGCTGAACCAGAATCGTGGCGACTGGGCCACGGCCAATATCGAGGTTCGCCTCAAGCACAACACCGCTGGCCCGACCGTCTACAGATGCTCGAAGGTCTTCGACCTCAGCGACCACCAACAATTGGTCGAGCAGTTCATCGATACCCACGTTCTGCAAGGCGGAGACACGACTGAAGATCGTCTCACCACCCCACTCCTCGGGCACCAGACCATGCTCGGCAACGCCAGCAATGGCCTTGTCAGCGTCCGCGTTTTCGCGATCGATCTTGTTGACCGCTACCACGATCGGCACTTTGGCCGCCTTGGCGTGGTTAATCGCCTCGATGGTTTGCGGCATGACACCGTCATCGGCAGCGACCATGAGGATCACGATGTCAGTCGAGTTCGCACCGCGGGCACGCATGGCGGTAAATGCCTCGTGGCCCGGGGTATCGATGAACGTGATCACTTGACCATCACGCTCGATCTGGTACGCACCGATGTGCTGGGTGATGCCACCGGCTTCACTCTCTACGACATTGGCCTTGCGGATGCGATCGAGCAGCAGAGTCTTGCCATGGTCAACGTGACCCATGACGGTGATCACCGGCGGCCGAGTCGGCGCGCCGGTATCTTCCTCCACGAGATTGAGCATCTTCTGCAGCTCGACCTCTTGCTCCTCACCAATATTCACGAGGCGAATCTCCGCCCCGATCTCCTCGGCGAACAGCTCGATCATTTCGTCTGACAATGACTGCGTAGCCGTAACCATCTCGCCGGCCTGCATGAGAAACCGGACAACATCGGCTGCGGTGCGGTTCAGCTTCGGACCAAGATCAAGCGCGGTTGAGGCACGCTCGATGACAATCTCTCCCGCAGGAACGGGTGCGTTCTCCGGGGTGTACGACGGCGCGTCCATCGGCTGCAGTTCTTCGCGGTTACGACGACGACGACCCTTTCGGCGCGGAGGCCGCTGCCCGGGACCACCGGGACGTCCGCCAGGACCACCACGACCGCCACCAGGACCACCACGACCGCCCCCGGGGGGAGCGCCGGCGCCTGGAACAGACTCACGCGGGCCACCGGGCCGACGACTACCGCTGGGAGCCGGACCGCTGCGAGATGGGGCAGGAGATCCACCACCAGGACGGGGACGACCACTAGCCGATGGCGAAGCCGGACGACCGCTCTGAGCACGAGGCGGCGGTGGCGGCGGAATCGGCTTGCCAGAACCTGAAGTCGGCGGACGCTTCGACGGATCGACAGCAACACGCTTCTTTATGACCTTCTTGACGACCTTCTTGACGACCTTCTTGGCCAGCGGGGCAGCGACAGACGGAATTTCTTCGGTCACACGCTTCGTCGGACCAGCACTACCACTTGAGGAGATAACACGCTTCGGCTTCGCTGGCGCTTTCGCGACAGGAGCCTCAACCGGGGCTACCTCAGCTTCGATCTCAGCAGGTTCTGGATCAGGCTCAGGAGCCTCAACGGCCTCAGGAACGGTTTCGACAACCTCAACCGGGGCTTCCGCCTCGACAGAGACCTCAGGAGTCGCTGGTTCCTCAGGGGCCGCAGGGATCTCAGGACTATCGTCGGCTGCTGGAGCCGTCTGCTTCGCTGCCTTCTTGGCAGCCTTCTTCGTCGACTTCTTAGCAGTCTTCTTCGCCAACTTTGGCTCAGGTGGCTGCTCATCACGAATGAGGCCCTCGCGTTCGGCCTTGCGGCGGACGCGATCGGCCTGGGCATCGACGATGCTCGACGAGTGACTCTTTACACCGATACCGAGGGCATCGGAGAGGTCAAGGGTCTCCTTATTGGTAAGACCCAACTCGCGAGCGAGTTCGTAGACGCGGATATTAGCTGGCACGTGAGGCGATTGCCCTTCTGGCTGAAGACCTCCAAGGACGATCCTCAGCCGATCACTACTTCACGACAGGCGGTTTTTCGCCTATCGGTGTGGTCTCAACAGCCCCCGTGCGGACACGCGGGAGGCTGCATTGGCCACTGGCTTATGAGCTTAGCGACCCAGTCGGCGTTCACCTCGACTCGGAGAGACCGCCCGAAAGCACGGCGCTTCCCAGCCAATGCAACACAATCCTGACTCGGGCCCACCCAAGCCCCCCGACCAGGACCTGCCCCGACAATCAGACCGTCAGAACCGACTCGAACCCGCACGAGCGAACCCGCATCGAGTACCTGCCGGCACCCGACACATGAACGCTCGGGCAAGATCTACTCTTCTTCCCCGGCGTCATCAGCACCTTCATCGTCGCTGTCGGCAGATTCGCCCACGACGGCGTCTTCGGAAGGATCGGCGACCGCATCACCTGCGTTTGCATCTTCGCTCAGGACTTCCGCCTCAGCATTTCCATCGCTATCGACGGCTACAGCATCGTCTGCTTCAGCGTCGGAGGCGGCTTCCCACTGGGCAATGCTCATCGCCTGACTGCCGTCGGCCGGCTGCCACAACTGCTCACCGGAGTCGGCGTCAACAATCCACTCGCCGTCAGCCCACTCAACATCGCCATACGCCTGCTCTTCAGCGAGCTGAGTCTCAGACTTGATATTGATGCCCCAGCCAGTCAGACGAGAAGCGAGACGGGCGTTCTGACCTTCCTTCCCGATCGCCAGCGACAACTGATAGTCGGGAACGATCACGTCGCAATCGCCAGTCAACTCATCAGGGCGAACCTGCGTGACCTTGGCCGGCGACAGTGCTCGAGTGACGAACTCTTCGAGATCCTCAATGAACGGCACGATGTCGATCTTCTCGCCACGCAACTCGTTCACGACCTGACGCACACGAGCGCCACGCGCACCCACACACGCGCCGACTGGGTCGACATTGGTGTCATTGGACCAAACAGCAATCTTGGTGCGGTGGCCAGGTTCACGAGCGCATGCCTTGATCTCGACAACGCCGTCGGCGATCTCGGGAACCTCAAGTTCAAACAGACGTTTCACCAGACCCGGGTGCGTACGACTCACTACGATCTGTGGGCCTTTGGCAGTCTTGCGAACCTCAACGATGTAGGCCTTAATACGGGCCGTGTTGTCGGGACGCTCATACGGAACTTGCTCAGCCTGAGGTAACAACGCCTCAACTCGACCAAGGTCGAGCAGCGTGTAGCGCGCATCGGTCTGCTGGATCATGCCCGTGACGATGTCGCCCTCTCTGCCCGCGTACTCTTCGTACTTCAGTTCTCGCTCAGCCTCACGAATTCGCTGCGTCATCACCTGACGAGCGGTCTGGGCAGCGATGCGACCGAAGTTGTCGGGCGTGACGTCGTATTCTTCGCCAACGGGCTCACCATCTTCGTCGAGATCCTGGGCGAAGACCAGAAACTCGAGCGTGTCAGGGTCAATTGTGACCCAGGCGTACTCTTTTGCATCAGGCATCCGCTTGTAGGCGGACTCCAGCGCATCGGCGAGCGCAGCAAAGAGTGCATCAACGCTGATGCCTCGTTCGATAGCAAGCGCCTGCAGCGCTTCCATCATCTCCTGGTTCATGACATGGCCTCCTCGGAGTTGGGGCGATTTTTCTTGGGTCCACCCAGCTTGGGCGTGGGACCCCACTCGAAGACAGTGCGAGCCTTCGAGATATCGGTATAGGCGAAGCGGCGCGAGCCAGACCGTGTGCTGAGATCCACACCATCGGCGTCAACGGTGACAACTTTGCCTTCGAAACGGCGAGCACCATCAATTTCGTTAAAGGTCTTGATCTTGACCTTTTCACCTATCGCTCGCTGATAATGATCTTCGGTGCGAAGAGGCCGTTCGAGACCAGGACTAGACACTTCGAGGGTGAATCGGCCGGGAATCGGATCAACCTCGTCAAGCATGTGGCTCGTGGTTCGGCTGATGCGTTTGATGTCATCGATGCCGATGCCGTCCTCATGATCGATGAGGATGCGTAGGATTCCACCGGCGAACTCGATGTCGTACAGATCTGCACCAGCATCGTCCACAATCGGGGCAACGAGCTCTCGAACGCGGTCGATTACTGACATCTCATTGCCTCCCTTCGCTGTGATGATTCTGCTGGTAATTCCCGTGAATCGAGAAAGGCGTGGCCTAGGGCCACGCCTCAACCAAAAACCCGGGTGTGAACGTCGGCCGTAAGGATATCAGGCCTTGGCGTCGCTTACGGCCGCGACAAAGTCCCGATGAACTCGACTGAGCTCTACGCGCCGTCCATTTGTGCTGATGTCGACCCCCGGCAGAAACCGTTTGAGCGTCATGGTGGCAAGAACCCACAGCACCACCGACAGCACCCCGATGATGGCCCCGAGGGGAAGCAGCAGGGTGAACCGGCTCAGTGCTGCGCCTAGAACGAAGCATGCAACCCCGCCGTAGATGGCTGACTTTTGGCGTCGCCGAAGGTATTGAGCCTGATTGAACTCGGCCTGTGTAAGTGGGACGAACACATGCTCACCAGCTTTGCCAGCCGGAGCGTAACCGTCTGCCGGTGCACCCGATTTCACTGAAACCGGCGGCAGGCGACGTTCGACGGCAGCGCGTCGGTCGACCTCAACCTTGGCCATGTCAGTGACTACGGCGAATCTCGGCAATCACCGATTCGGAGTCGTTCGCGTCATCACCACGATCGTTCAGGTTGCGAGCGCGATCTTCCTCCGCGGCACGTTTGGCTGCGTCCTTGGTAGTGGCTGCTTTCACCAACGCGGCATCAGCACCGTGTTCGTGAATGAACTCGGCCCATTCGACGAGGGTGCCGACCATCTCGTCTTCTGGCACGACCATCACGTTCTGACCCTTGACAAATAGATGACCGCGCTGATTGCCCGCAGCGATTCCAAGGTCGGCGTCACGCGCCTCTCCAGGACCATTCACCACACAGCCCATCACCGCGACCTGCAGCGGAATCTCGCGCTCACCAAACGCCTCCATGGCTTCATTGGCGATGCCCACGACATCGACCTCTGCTCGGCCACAACTAGGGCACGAGATCAGGTCGATGTTCTTTCGTTCCCGAAGGCCAAGTGTCTCGAGGAGTTGACGACCAGCTTTGGCTTCCTCCACCGGGTCGGCCGTGAGCGAGTAGCGGATTGTGTCGCCGATGCCCTCGGCGAGCAGTGTTGCCATCCCAGCGGTGGCCTTGAGTGTCCCGATTGGAGGAGGGCCAGCTTCAGTCACGCCGAGGTGCAGCGGATAGTCAGTGACCGCCGCGAGTTGGCGATATGCCTCGATCATCAGTGGCACGCTCGATGCCTTGACCGAGATTTTGATCAGGTCGAAGCCGACATCGTCGAAGTAACGGATTTCGTCGAGTGCCGACTCGACCATCGCCTCAGGGGTGACCTTGCCACCGTACTTCTTATAAAGATCTGGGTGGAGCGAGCCGCCGTTGACCCCAATTCGGATCGGCACGTTGCGATCCTTGGCCTCACGAGCCACGAGTTTGATGTGTTCAGGATTCCGAATGTTGCCTGGGTTCAAGCGCAGGCAGTGGACACCGGCCTCGAGCGCTTCAAGCGCCCGACGGTACTGGTGATGAATGTCGGCCACGATCGGCACCGGGGACCGGGGCACGATTCGGGCTAGTCCTTCTGCAGCTTCCGGTTCATTGCACGTGCAGCGCACGATGTCGCAGCCGGCAGCGGCAAGTGCGTAGATCTGTTGGAGAGTGGCTTCGTGGTCCGCGGTCTTGGTCACCGTCATCGACTGGACCGTTATTGGCGCTCCCCCACCCACGGGGACATCGCCCACCATGATCTGCTTGGTCTCGTGACGAGGGAAGCTCTGCGTGAATTCCACACTGTGAATCTACCGATGAACAAAGCACGAAGGGGGTCTGTCCCCAGACGTGCGTTGTTTAGCCGAGGTTAATTGGGTCGATGATGTCGCGGAATAGCGCCAGCAGGCCGAAGCCGACAAGGACCAAGAAGACTGCGTAGGTCAGCGGAAGGAGTTTGTTGTAGTCGACTCGATGTTGGCGACCACCGACTGAGCGGATGCGCTCGTACACAGCCACGACAACGTGGCCGCCGTCGAGCGGCGGGAACGGGAACATGTTGAAGATGCCGATAAAGATGTTCAGACCGGCCAGGAACACCAGGGCATTCTCGAAACCCTCCCCCGACAGGATTGTGCCGGCACGGGCGGCGCCGTAGATCGACAGGATGCGGTCCTCGTCAGGATTGTCGGTATCGAGTAACCGTCCTGCCGACTCGCGCTCCGCGCTGTTGGCCGCCTCTTCGAGTTGCTCTTGAGCACTCTCGGTATTTCCGGTCACCGTGTCGGAGACAAAGTTACTGAGTCCGCCACCGGTGATGAGCTCCCACATGTTCTCGAACGCGAGCTTTGTGTACTGGCCGAGCCCGGTAACCGACCGGCCGATGCCCTCAATTGCACCCACGTCCTGTGCGATTCGTTTCTGAGAGATCCCGAAGAATCCGACGACAGCCTCATTGGCTGGAAGAATTGCATTGACTTCAATGTCGTCGAATAGTTGGAGTTCAACACCATCGACCGGATCAACAACCACCGAGATGGTCTTGCCAATCTTGCCATCGAGTTGCGCGAGCACGTCGTCCCAGCTCGACACATCTACCCCATCGATCTGAAGAATTCGGTCGTTCTCCAGGAGCCCACCGAATGCGTCCGCACCTGCATCGCTGAGTCGGCCACCGAGTACCACGGTGTCGAGAATGCTCTCGCCGTCACGAAGATACGAAATGTCGACGGTCTCGCCGCCACGTGACCGTACGAGACCGCCAAACTGATCAAAGTCATCGATCTTTACGCCATCGAGGGACACAATCACATCGCCGGTTTCAGTACCAAGGTCGAGGGCGGCGCTCTGGCTCGATACTGATCCAACCTCCCACGCCCTCGGGTCGCTTGGGTCACCCCAACCGACAAAGAAGGCGTAGAGAAGTACCAGCGCCATAAGGAAGTGCATGATCGACCCGGCAGAGACGACAAGCAGCTTCCGTGGGAATGACTTTGCCCGGTAGGTCCGTGGTTCGTCCTCTTCGGGCACTTCTTCGAGATTGTTCATTCCCTCGATGCGCACATAGGCGCCAGCAGGGATCGCTTTCACGCCGTACTCAGTCTCGCCGCGACGAAAAGACCAAAGCCGCGGACCAAAGCCGATGAAGAACTCTGTGGTCTTCATGCCTGTCCAACGAGCCGTCAGGTAGTGGCCCATCTCATGCATGAAGATCATGAAGATGATGGCGACAACGATAAAGAACCACGTCCAGCTGGCCAAGAAGCCGAGCGCGAGAAGGAGCCCAGACAACAACAACACACCGGTGATGTCGCCTTTTGGCTCTCGATGCGTGAGTGCTTCGGTCATAGTACGACAAGCTCCTGGATCACTGCGGCAGCCTCATCTCTGGCTCGGCGGTCGATGTCGAGTACAACCCCGACATCGGTGGCAATTGTGCCCGGCCAGCGCTGAAGGGCACCATCCACGACATCTGCGATATCGACCCAGCGGATCTGGCCCTTGAGGAATGCATCCACGGCAACTTCGTTGGCCGCACTGAACCAGGCGGGCGCGGTTTCGCCCGCTCGGCCTGCGTCGTACGCCAGTCCAAGGCCGGGGAAGGCATCAAGATCGGGTGGCTGGAAGTCGAGTCGGGAGAGCTCCGACCAGTCGATGTCGCCATACGGCACATCCAGTCGGTCAGGAAAGGCCAATGCGTAGCCAATGCACAACCTCATATCCGGTTTTGATAGCTGGGCGATGGTGGCCCCATCGGTGAAGGTCACCATTGAGTGAATGATCGACTGGGGGTGTACGACCACATCGATATCGTCAAAACCAATGCCAAACAACCCGTGAGCTTCGATGACCTCAAGTCCCTTATTGATCAGGGTGCTCGAATCGATGGTGATCTTCGGGCCCATCGACCAGGTCGGATGCGCCAGAGCGTGGTCGATAGTGACTCCCTCAAGATCGGCGCGAGATCGACCCCTGAAAGGGCCACCACTTGCTGTCAGCACGACCTTGCGGACACGGTCAGCATCCCCGATTTTGCCGGTGATTTCGTTGGCCCGAAGACATTGGTGCACCGCACAGTGCTCGCTGTCAACTGGGACGAGCTCGGCTCCCGGCGTTGCCCACGCGCGCTGCACCACCGGACCGGCAGCGATCAAGGATTCCTTATTCGCCAAGCCGAGTCGTTTGCCTGCCTCCAACGTGGCCATGGTGACGGACAACCCCGCGAACCCGACCACACCATTGATGACAACATCGCCGGCAACCGCGGCCTCGGCCATGGCATCTGCGCCGACAAGAAGTTCTGTGCCTGCCGGAAGGCGTTCAGCGAGTCCAGCAGCGGCCACCTCGTCGCCGATGGCCACGACATCGGGGCGGAACTCCTTGGCCTGCTCGACAAGCGTGTCGACCGACGTTGCAACACCGAGAGCGACAACGCGATAGTCCGCCGGCAAGGCCCGTACGACGTCGAGAGTTTGCGTGCCTATGGAACCTGAAGACCCGAGGACGGCAATCGTGGTGGTCACGGAGTCGACGCTAGGCCGATCGGCCGGCCCATGGCACGCGGCTCAGGTAAAGAGCACGTACTGCGAGACGTACCAGGTGACGGGAAGCACAAACAACAAGCCGTCGAAGCGATCGAGAAGACCACCGTGCCCGGGAAGGATCGAACCCATGTCCTTGATACCCAGGTCTCGCTTGATGAGCGACTCAACCAGATCACCGACCGGGGCAGCCGCTGCTGCGAAGACGCCCAGGATGATCATCGAGGTCATACCGCCGCCGAGATCCGAGCTAGCGAGCGGGGCTGGCTTACCCAACACGCCCATGATGATGGCGGCGCCGAAAGCGACAACGAAGCCGCCGATAAGACCCTCGATCGTCTTGTTGGGGCTCGCCGGCGACAGTGCACGGCGGCCGATCGTTTTGCCAATCGCCAGACCACCCACGTCGTAGGCAACGGTAATGATGATCGCAACGGTGAGTAGACCAGTTCCGTGGGTCTCATCGGTCGCCAACAGCAACGCAGCGAACGAGCCCAGCACGCCAATGTGCATGATGCCGAGCATCGTCGAGCCAAGCCCTCGCATCGCACCATCGTGTGCGACGCCAAGGAGATACCAGAGAGCTCCAAAGATGAAGGCAAGCACCAGCACCATGGTGATAGCAGCTTCGCCTCGCCAGTAGACGGCGAGTGGCATAGCAATCGTGGCGGTGAGACCGAGCAGCACGGCGGGCTGGTAGCCGGCCACTCGCACAGCGTTGTAGTACTCGACGGCAGCAAGACCAAGCGCAATGGTGACCACCACGAGGGCGGCTACTGGGCCGACTGCCATAGCCGCCAAGACGAGCGCGGCGAGTCCGACACCGACCGTGATCGCCATAGGCATGTCACGATCACCGGAGTTACCGGTCGTGACACCAAACCGATCTCCAACGGATTCTTCTGGCGCCGCCTCGGACTCGCCCATCGCTGCCGAAGCACGACGTGATGGGCGCTGCTGATCATCGAAGCTAAAGAAGTCGTCGGCAGTTTCCGCCTGACCGATCTGAGTCGGTTCCTGAACGCCTGGCGAAGATGCTTCGGCCCACACCGGATTAGTCGACGCACCAGCCCATGCGGCCAACTCGTCAACATCGGCCTCGGCCAATGACGGCTCGGGCGACGGGTCAAAGGTGATGGATTCGGCAGTTCCGGTGTTAGCACCGATCTGAGGTACCGCGCCGGTGGCGGGTTCACTCCAGTGCGGAATAGCATCGTCGTCGTTGTCGAACGACATGTCGTCGTCGCCGAAGACGCTCCGGCCAGGGGCCGCAAAATCATCGTCTGGGGTGGATTCACCCACAAAGTCGTTGGAATCGTCGGTCACGGATTCGCCCTTCCAGTGCTACTTGAGGTCATACCTCGAGAAGCTCCTCTTCCTTTTGGGCCTGCGCAGCGTCAATCATGCCAATAAATTCGTCTTTCAGACCGTCAAGGCGCCCCTCAGCGCGCTGAACATCGTCCTCTGAGACTCCCCCATCATCGCTGAGGTCGTCAAGTTCCTTGCGTGCGGAACGCCGCACACCATTGACACGCTGCTTGGCTTCTTCGGACATGCCGCCTACTATTTTCACATACTCGCGGCGGCGTTCTTCAGTGAGTGGAGGGAAGCTCAAACGGATGATTCGTCCGTCGTTAGACGGGTTTAGTCCCATATTGCTGTTGATGATCGACCGCTCGATGGCCTCAAGATTCGCGACATCGTGAGGGGTGACGATCAGTTGACGGGCCTCGGGAACCGAGAAGCTGGCGACTTCAAGAAGTCGCATCTCAACGCCGTATGCCTCAATGGTTAGACGCTCGAAAAGAGCCGAGGAGGCGCGGCCAGTACGGACCGTGGAAAACTCGCGACGGGCGGCACCAGCGGCCGCATCCATCTTCTCCTTGGCGTCATCCAACACCAGATCGATCAGTTCGTCGCTCACGACGCGTCTCCCTCGTTGTCAACGAGCGTACCCACCGACTGACCGGCGAGCAGGGACTGGAAATTTCCCTCCCCCATCAGGTCAAAGACCACGATGGGCAACTGGTTGTCCATGCAGAGTGAGATTGCGGTGGAATCCATGACCTTCAGGCCCTCGTTCAGGACTCGCAGATAGGAAACATGGTCAAGCCTCATCGCGTCAGGATTGGTGCGGGGGTCAGCACTATAGATCCCGTCGACACCGCCATGGGTGCCCTTCAGCACCACACCGGCTTCAATTTCCACAGCCCGTAACGCCGCCGTGGTGTCGGTGGTGAAGAACGGGTTGCCGTTGCCGCCACCAAAGATGACCACGCGGCCCTTCTCCAAATGACGGGTAGCACGACGACGAATGTAAGGCTCGGCGATCTGGTTCATCTCGATCGCGGTCTGAACGCGGGTTGGCTGCCCCATCTGCTCAAGCGTGTCCTGCAACGCCAGTGCGTTCATTACCGTGGCCAGCATGCCCATGTAGTCGGCTTGGGCGCGGTCCATGCCTGCGCCTGCGCCATGAATACCTCGCCAGATGTTTCCACCGCCGACTACGACAGCGATCTGGACGGCGTACGCCTCTTGGGCAGCGACGATATCTTCGGCAATCCCGCGCACCGTGGCACCGTCAATGCCGAATTCCAACGGGCCAGCAAAGGCCTCACCCGAAAGCTTGAGGAGAACCCGATCCCAGCGGGCAGGTGTCTTGCCTCTGGCGCTATCGGGTTCTGTCATATTCAGGAGCCAATCACAACCTGGACGAAACGGCTGATCGAACCGCCACCAAGGCTGTCCTTAACCGCAGTCTTGTCGCCATTGAGTCCCTGTTCAAGTAGGACTCGTTCACCGAACCAACCGCGGAGGCGGCCATCGACGATCTTCTCCCAGGCTTGCTCCGGCTTCCCCTCAGCCTTGGTGATCTCAAGAAGCGAGTTTCGCTCCTTCTCGATCTCGTCGGCAGGGACCTCGTCCGAGCTCAGATACGTGGGCTTGGCAAAGGCGATGTGAAGGGCAACCTGGTGCAGTTCATCTTGCCCCACACCGGCTGCTTCGACAATCACAGCGTTGACGCCGCGACCATCCTGGCGATGGAGGTAGGTGTCGAGGATATTGCCTTCGGCAGCCTCGATTCGCTCAACGGAGCCCAAGGCGATGTTTTCCTTGATCGTGACCTGGAGATCTTCAAGGGCTGAGGCATGCGCCTCAACTGCCGACATTCCGTCAACCAGCACGGCCTCAGCGATGCTGTTGGCGAGACCGGTGACAGCTTCGTTCTTCGCCGAGAAGTCTGTCTCCGTTTTGATCTGAACGAACGCAGCGGTGTTGCCGCTCACGGCAAGAGCGATTGTGCCCTCGTCGTTTTCTCGATCGCTACGAGCCGCGGCCTTAGCCAGGCCCTTCTCGCGCAGCATCTGGGTGGCAGCTTCCATATCGCCATCACATTCGGTGAGCGCCTTCTTGGCGTCCATCATTCCGGCACCGGTGGCGTCACGAAGCGCCTTGACGTCTTTCGCGGTAATCGACATTCTCGATGTTCCTTGCGTGCAGTTGGGTGAAAGTGCGGTCAGGCCGCTGGCGTGCTGTCGTCGCCAGCAGCTGGGAGGGTCTCTTCGACAGGCGCAGCAGCTTCCTCAACAGGAGCAGCAGCTTCCTCAACAGGAGCAGCAGCTTCCTCAACAGGAGCAGCAGCTTCCTCGACAGGAGCAGCAGCTTCCTCAGCAGGAGCAGCCTGGGCAGCGGCAACGCGAGCATCACGCTCAGCGGCTTCAGTGGCCGCAGCAGCGCGGGCCTGGACCTGCTGCGCGGCAACTTCAGATTCCTGAAGCGCGTTTCGCTTCACAGCCTCAGCACCTTGGCGCTTCGAATTGATGAAGCGGCCCTCGAGAACTGCATCGGAGATGACCCGACTCATGAGTTCGCCGGCGCGGATTGCGTCGTCGTTGCCGGGGATGGCGTAGTCAACAAGATCAGGGTCACAGTTGGTGTCGACCACGGCAACGATCGGAATACCGATCTTGCGGGCCTCGGTCACTGCGATGTGCTCCTTCTTCGTGTCAAGCACGAAAACAGCACTTGGCAGTTTCGCCATGTCGCGGATACCGCCGAGATTGCGCTCGAGCTTGACCAGCTCACGGCCGATGAGAAGGGCTTCTTTCTTCGGCATGGCTTCGAATTCACCCGAATCACGCATGCGGCGGTAGTCCTGCATCTTGCTGACGCGCTTGGAGATCGTCTGGAAGTTGGTAAGCATGCCGCCGAGCCAACGCTCGTTGATGTACGGCATGTTGCAGCGCTCGGCATAGGACTGGATCGAGTCCTGAGCCTGCTTCTTCGTGCCGATGAATAGCACGGTGCCGCCATCTGCGACGAGATCGCGGATAAACACGTAGGACGACTCGAGATGGTTGAGCGTCTGGTGTAGATCGACGATGTGGATACCGGATCGCTCGCCGTGGATGAATCGCTTCATCTTGGGGTTCCAGCGACGGGTCTGATGACCGAAGTGGACGCCGGCTTCCAGCAACTGCTTCATGGAAATAACTGCCATGGATTTTCTCCCGGTTACGGAGTTCGCGCGGGACGCCGAAGCGACCGGGTATCACACGAACCGAATCAATCGCCATCGTCACCGGTCGTGACGAATCGGGCCCAGATGAGCCGTTGAGCAGTGTACCGGCGTCCAGCACGGCCGCGACCCCCTCCTCTGAGGCATCGATCACACTCGGTATTACCCAGTCAAAGAAGCGGTTGATCAATCCTTCGCACGCAGGTGGGGCTGCGGCGAGAGCGAGGGCGACTTCTCGAGAGGCAGTGTCAAGACCGACGACATCACTATGAGCTGTGAATGGTGACCCGCCACCGAGGACGACATGGCGCGCTCCGGGCGCCCATGCCCTGTTGGCAGGCACCACGACATCACCGCGAGCACCAATCGTCACCGCGTGGATGCCGTCGGGAAATGCCACGTCAGCGAAATGAGCGGCGAAGCCGTCCGTGCTCAGATCATCGATCACCCGTGCACGGAAAAACCCACCGGCACCGACGAGTTCCGCGAATTTGTGAGCTCTCGTCCCGAGGTCGCGTTCACCTACTGCACCAAGTATGTCGGCACTCGGAGTTCCTTGGTGGGGGCTGGCAAACGTCACGACGATACCGATCGGAATCGCCTCGGAGTCGATCTCGGCCAGGGAAACTCGCGTCACCAGTCCGCCGAGACTATGTGCGTAGATATCGATCGGTACATGGGGCTGGACTGTCGCGATGTCAGCCAACAACCGACTGAGCGAGTCAGCCATCGAAGCCACACCTCTAAAGGTGTCCGGCCCCTCATAGTGCGACGTCTCGAGCGCCGACGACCACCCCGGGTCTACCGGCGGAACAATCCCACCCGCATAGCTGAACCGAACGACGTCAGGGACCACATACCCATGGTCTTCGAGATCGAGTGTCGACATTGTTCCGGCTCTGGCGCTCGAACTATTGAGCCCATCGACCACCAGGGCGATCCGCCGTTCTGGCGGCGGCAGCACGACAACCGATTCCGGGCTGCAATCACGATCGCGGAGAGGCTCAATAAAGTCACTCAGGGCAACCGCTACCAGTTCTGGGTCGGCATAGTCAATAAGGCCGAAAACGTCGATACCCAGAACCTGCAGCCCAGCCCGAAGTGCTGTGCCGAAAAGGCCATCCTGGGTCGGTCGGGTACCCCCCATTTCAAGAAAGTGGAGTC
>JABIQM010000011.1 GCA_018699415.1 Acidimicrobiaceae bacterium | reverse complement strand
TGCACGCTCACCACGTTGCACTGCCTGCGTGAGGGTGCCGTCAAAGAATTGTTAGACATCCCCGACTCGTGGGGGACGCTGGCCCTCATCCCCATTGGGTATCCGGTCGGCCGCGGCCACGGTCCCATTACGAGAAAAAGCGCTGACGTCATGGCTGCTCACAACACGTTCGACACGCCGTGGCGGGGCGAGTGAACCACGAACACACGCTTGCGTGGGTCACAGGATTGGTCGAGTCGCTTCGAGCGCGCGCCAGCGACACCGAGAGTCTCCGGAAGCTGCCGGAGGGCACCATCAACGATGCACTCGACGCGGACCCTCGCTCACGGCTGCGTGTCCTCGGCATGGACGCTCTCGTTTCTGGTGCTGCACAACTGGTTCGTTGCCCGAGGCCCAAGGGAGCTTCAGGAGGCTGTTTTGGCCGACCGCTCTTTCGCCCTGATCCCGTGTCGCCTCGCTCCGACAGGGACGGGCGTGCCCACCGAGAGCCGCTTCTGCCTACTCCGAATCGATGAGGTCGAAGTCATCGATACCTAGCCCACGTCGGGGATGCGAGGCACAGGCAGTAATGACGTTGTTGTGGACGGCGTATTTGTGCCCGAAGCTCAGACAATCGCCGCCGTCGATCATTATCGGGAGTACATCAAAAACCAGGTTCTGCCCTATTCGCCCGGTGACCGCCAGGTCGAACAACAGGCATCACAGATCCGACTCGCTGAGGCACTTGCCACGGTGCACGCCGCCCGTCTCGTCTGGGAGGACGCGATCGAGCAGGTGACCGCCACGTACCGCTCCGGGGGGATCCATCAGCCGCAACGAAAGAGGGCGCCTTCGCCTCGCCACCGCCTACACCGTGAGGCAGGCACTGCACGCCGTCAGCATCATCGTCGAAGGGGCGGGCGCGTCGGTGCACTTCACCGATTCAGACATCGGCCGAATCCATCGCGACCTTGTCACCTTGAAGGGCCATGTGGTCTATGACTGGGACCGGGCGGCACAGCTTGCGGGTAAGATTGAGGCGGGGATCGAGCCACTCGTGACCGACATGTTCTGAGACGGGATTCGCCGCCGCTACAGAGGGTTGTCGAATCGCTGAATCTCTACCAGATGCCCATCGGGATCGCGAACGAAGCAGTGGTACAGCTCGAAGCGTTCGTTGGCGTGCGGTCCGTCCACGTCGATATCGGCCGCCCTCAGACGTCTGACCCAAGCGTCAACGTCGTCAGTTACGAGTGTAAGGATGATGCCGCCGGGATCCGGCGTGCGATGAGTGCAGACACCCAGATACGCACTGGGCGTCACACGATAAACGAGACAGGCACCTTGGTCTCGGGCGAGCTGAAGTCCAAGTTGCCCGCCATAGAACGCTGCTGCACGATCGAGGTTGTCGACGTAGACGAAAGTGATCTGTGAATCGAAGCCCTCGGGTTCCATCACTGAGATACTAGTTGGGCGGGCCGCGCAGCCATTTGTCCTATTTCACAGGCAGGACTCGGCACTTGCTTGGTTGGACGGGTTGAATGAGTGTGATTCCCGGCTATCGGGCACGGAGGAGATCGTCGACACCCATGTCTGAGGGAACGTTTAGCGACCAGCTTGATTGGCGGTCACTCACCGACGCGGCGCGAGAGCGGGAATACTCGCCCAGCTCGTGCGTTGGCGGCGACCTGCAACCCTTCCTCGCCGAGTATTCGGAGCGGAGCGCCGCATCGCGATCGTGGTGTCGACAGCAAGGGTTCGATCTACAAACCCTGAACTACGGCCCATTGGACTCTCAGAGCATCGATGTCGTGACACCCGGTGGCGATCCAGCTCCCTTGGTCGTGTTCATTCATGGCGGCTACTGGCAGGAACTGTCGAAGCTCGACTCATTCGGTCCGGCACAAGGCTTGCTGTCTCGCGGCGTGGCTTACGCCGCCGTCGACTACACGCTTGCCCCATCCGCCACTCTTGAAGAGATCATCACCGAATGCCGTCAAGCGACGGCAGTGATCCGCGAGGCGGCCGACGATCTCGGAATCGACACTCAGCGCCTCGTGGTCGCTGGGAGCTCAGCGGGCGCTCACCTGACCGCAATGGTGTCACTCGACCCAGACGCCTCATGGCGACCTGCTGCCATGGTCCTGCTTTCGGGCATCTACGAGCTCGAACCACTGGTCGGCACCCCAATCAACAACGCCCTCGATCTTGATCTGGAGGCATCCCACCGCAGCAGCCCGGCCCGTCTCCGTATCACAAGCCCTCCTTCTACGCTCGTGGCATGGGGTGCCAACGAGACCGATCAGTTCAAGCGTCAGAGCCGGCTTTTCGCCCAAAGCCTGCTAGCAGCCGGCGCCCAGACAATCGAGCACGAAGTGGCGGGACGCAACCACTTCGACATCCTGACCGACCTCGGACGCGAGGCCAGCGAACTTGGTGCGGCGGTCCATCGCCTCATTGAGTCGACCTAGGAGAGCGATGCCCACCTTCGAACCATTTCTGCCCCAGATCGTCGACCCCTCAGGCGTGAGCGATGCCGCCGCAGCCCGACCGATGCCGATCACAACTGACGAAACCCGGATCGCCACCGCGATACAGACGGGCGGTGATCCGCTCACCGACTTTGCCGGAACCTCAAACCCCTACATCGACTATCAGAGCATCGATCTCCTTCTATCCCTGCAGCACCCCCGCAGCGACGGCTACGACGAGATGTGCTTCTTTGTGATGGGACAGGTGAAGGAGTTGCTGTTCCGCGGCATCCACTTCGAACTCGCCAATGCCCAACTTCAGATCCGTGATGGCGAGATCGCCAACGCGCTCCAGATTCTCAGCCGGGCCAAGGTCCTGCTGACCTACATAACCGACTCCTGGAACGTGCTGTCAACGATCACGACGGAGGGGTTCAATCAGTTCCGCGATCATCTCGGCACCGCGTCGGGCCAGCTTTCCTTCATGTATCGCCACGTCGAGTTCGTGCTCGGCAACAAGAACCGCACTCTCGCCGAGGCGCACCGCAACGTCCCACATGT
>JABIQM010000012.1 GCA_018699415.1 Acidimicrobiaceae bacterium | reverse complement strand
TTCGGGCCCCCACAGCGATGAACCTGCGATCGCCGCTCGACACGTCGGGAGTTCGGCGGGGTCCGGTCCATAGACATCCCAGTCGGGGCCGAAGAGTTCATCGAACCCCGGCGGCAACGGGCGGTCGATATAAATACGCTCAGCCAAGGAAAGCTCCTTCAGATGCAACCATCGGGCATCGTTCGTCGGTGGACATGCCCTCCCACTCGTCTCGTATCCAGTGGCAAGCAGAATCATCGTAGAACGCATGGAGCGTTGGCCACCAGACCCAGCGAAAGGTTGAGCTCGAGCATCGGGTGGCTCTGCACGTCGGTGCACGGGAGTTTGAACGCTCAGGCCCCGTCCTGGGTGTCGACTACACCCGGTCGCATGAGCGAGGCGCCTAGTCTGCCTTTCCATGCTGCTGGGGTTCGATGTCGGGGGAACCAACACCCGCCTATTGCTGATTGATCCACGTACAGGCGAGGTGCGTGACCGTGATCGTGAGTCGAGCGCCGGCCCAGGGCCTGTTCTGCTCGAAACATTGATCCGGATGATTGAGCGCATGCAGACGCTTCACGGTGGAGAGATCTCGGCAATCGGCCTCGGCGTCGCCGGCCTCGCCCACCGGTCCGGCATCATCCGTTACTCGCCTAACCTGCCCGAACTCATCGAGTATCCCCTCGGCAGTGAGCTAGCTGCCGCCACAAAGGCCTCCGTGCAGGTCATGAACGACGCCACAGCCGCCGCGTGGGCAGAAGCCAAGTTTGGCGGCGGTCGCGGCAGCGACGATTTCATTCTTGCCGCGCTGGGGACAGGCATCGGTACGGGTTTCGTATGTGGCGGTCACCTGATCCACGGCCACAACGGTTTCGCCGGCGAGACAGGCCACATGGTCGTCGACGCCAACGGCCCCATGCACCACACCGGGCAACAAGGCCCATGGGAGTACTACGCGTCCGGCTCGGCACTCGGACTGATCGGCCGGTCGCAGGCGGCAGCCGGGCTCTTCCCAGTGGGACTTTCGCTCGCCGGGTCGGTGACCGCCATCGACGGGTTCACCGTCGCCGAGGCTCTCGCACGCGGCGATAAGCAGGCCCAGCGAATCTTCGACGGATTCTGCCGCCAGGTCGCCCAAGGTTTGGCCAATCTGGTGATGATCTTTGACCCTGAGCGGATTCTACTCGGCGGCGGTCTCACCGATATTGGCGAACCGCTGCGGGCGGGTGTGCAGTCATGGCTCGAGCGTCTGACTCTCGGCTCCGTCCACCGTCCAGCCATTGACGTCGTCATGGCTGAGCTCGGCGATGACGCAGGCGCCCTCGGCGCCGCTCTTTGGGCTCAGGGGTCAGTCGAGTAAGGCGCCAGCCATCGCTCTAGTGGCGGATTTCCACCACCAGAATCGACAGCGCGGCTGCGGCGATCACAGCACCTCCGACGACACCCAGCGTCTCGAAACCACCGGCGCCAACGAGCAGACCCCCGAGCAACGGACCCGCGGAACGTCCGGCGGCCATCGCTGCCTGGGCGTCGCCGGCCCGCTCAGCGGGATGCCGGGATCGTTCGGCGAGCAAGGCATAAATGCCCGGGATGGACGTCCAGAAACAGAATCCCCAGGAGACGATGACAATCCAGAAGAGCACGGGCTGGTCCATGAATCCGAGCAGCACCGCGAACACGGCAGGCAGCATCATCCACCCGCCCGCCAAGGGTCGTCTCCCTCGCCACCGCGCTGACGGGATCCCAGCTGCAGCATTGGCCGAGAAAACGAGCGAGATCATGAACGGATCCATCCCATACTGCTCAACACCCATCGCTCCCACATAGACGAAGACCGCAGAGCCGCCAAGCATCACGATGCCCAAGGCCGCAATAAGCACAAACGCTTGCGGCACCGCGCGACTTCGACCGGCATCCTTCGGCGGCGGCATCACAAAGTGTGGAATAGAAACAAGGGGCACGAGTGCGAGCCCAGCAAGTAGCCAGAAGACGGCCTGAACATCTGCCCATGCCAGGACCACGCCGAGTAGTGGCGCCGCCGCCACACCCGTTAGCGGTCCGATCACAGCAATGTCACCCGTCCTATCCGCGTCTCCGAAAACCTGCGAATAGGCGAGCCAGGTAAGGATGCCAAGGGCGAGCCCGGCAACTCCGCGAGCTCCGACGAACGTCCAGAACGACTGAACTTCGGCGCTGGCCACATTCGCCGCCACAAGCATGAGCAGCGACAACACAAATAACCGTCGACTGGGATCAACGAGTCTGCCCGCGCTCCAGGAGCCGACCACGAACGCCCCGAGTTGGATGGCCGAGAACACACCAGCACGGCCTATCCCGATCTCGAACCGGGCGGCAATCGAGGGAAGAATCAAGGGGGTCGCAACGAAGGTAGTGGTGGCGACTGCGGTCGCCAGAACCAGCCCTGTCTCAACCGAACTTCGCAGCGTCGCAAGGAGTCGAAACGGCGCGAACATCGCCCGACCATATATCGCTCACAACCGGTGAGCGCGTTGCACTACGTATCGAAGGTACGTCCGCGGTCGTAGATCTCGGCCAATCCGAGATCCTTCCGGTTGTGAACCTGTCCGCAGGTATCGCCGTGCTCAGGCGCCAGGCTTAAAGACCATCAGGTAGATCGTGACCAAGAACAGCACGGTCATGATCTTTCCCCCGATGTCCATCTTCGAAGCGCCAGACTCGTCGCCGCCAGCGACCGCCTTCTCACCAGGAATGATCATCGAGTGGAGCACGCCGTTCATGGCGATCCAGACCACTACGGCGATCAGGAGCCAACTGTCCTTCATCTCATAAACGAGATTGTCGTTGGCATCCTTCGACATCCCAGCGACGCCAAACCCGAGGAGACCGCCGACAATAAGGGCGGTTCCGTGGATGCGCATTGAGCGTTGTGCAATCGCACCGAAGATCGCAGCCCGTGCTGGGCTTCCGCGAGTTCCGGCCTCAATGAACGGGTTGACGAACATCGGCGCAAAGGCGGCGAACATCGTAGCAATGTGCAGAAACAGGAAGATGTTGTACGGCGTGTCGCCAACGGCTGCAAGAAGCATGACCGAACCCTACCCGCTCGAATCTGCCCGCTGGCTAATTCAGCCCTAGGCTGAATCCATGCCTGAGTATCGGTCCCGCACAACCACCCAAGGCCGCAACATGGCCGGAGCGCGAGCGCTCTGGCGAGCGACCGGGATGACCGATGACGACTTCGAGAAACCGATCATTGCGATCTCCAACTCGTTCACCCAATTCGTGCCCGGCCATGTACATCTGAAGGACCTCGGCCAGCTCGTGGCCCGGGAGATCGAAGCGGCCGGGGGCATCGCCAAGGAGTTCAACACGATCGCCGTCGACGACGGTATCGCCATGGGTCACGACGGGATGCTCTACAGCCTTCCGTCACGCGATCTCATCGCCGACAGCGTCGAATACATGGTGGACGCCCACTGCGCCGACGCCCTCGTCTGCATTTCCAACTGCGACAAGATCACGCCCGGCATGATGATGGCGACCATGCGTCTCAACATCCCCACCATCTTTGTGACCGGCGGTCCGATGGAGGCCGGCAAAACTCGCCTCGCCGGCGTCAATGTCAAGCTCGACCTGATCGACCCGATGATCAAGGCTGGCGACACTTCCGTCAGTGACGAAGACGTACTCCAGATGGAACGATCGGCCTGCCCGACCTGCGGCTCATGTTCGGGCATGTTCACTGCCAATTCGATGAACTGCCTCACGGAAGCACTCGGACTTTCGCTCCCCGGCAACGGCACCGTCGTCGCCACCCACAGCGACCGCGAACGGCTCTTTCTCGAGGCGGGCCGCCGCATCGTGGATATCGCCCGCAAGCATTACGAAAAGGACGACTACTCGGTCCTTCCCCGCTCGATCTGCAACAAGGGGGCCTTCGAGAACGCGATGACCCTCGACATCGCGATGGGTGGCTCCACCAACACGGTTCTGCACATCCTGGCCACCGCCCATGAGGCCGAGGTCGACTTCACCATGAACGACATCGACCGATTGAGCCGCTCCACTCCGGCCATTTGCAAGGTTGCGCCATCCACCAGCGAGTACCACGTTGAAGACGTTCATCGTGCCGGTGGCATCATGGCGATCCTCGGCGAGCTCGATCGAGGCGGGCTGCTCGACACCTCGCTACCGACCGTTCACAGCGAAACCATGGCTGCAGCGCTTGACCAGTGGGACATCATGCGCGATCCCTCTGAGGAAGTCGCCGAGTTTTTCCGCGCCGGGCCCGCCGGCATCCCCACGCAGACCGCCTTCAGCCAGAGCACCCGCTGGGATTCCCTGGACACCGACCGCGCCAGCGGATGCATCCGCACCTGCGAGGAGCCGTACTTCAAGGACGGCGGCCTTGCGGTCCTGTTCGGCAACATCGCC
>JABIQM010000013.1 GCA_018699415.1 Acidimicrobiaceae bacterium | reverse complement strand
TCGCCGACATCGACGCATCCATGGCTGACTTCCCTGATCAGTTGGCCGCCGGCTACACGACGTTTTGCATGAAGCCGGCGCAACACGTGAACACCATGGACGAGGTGCCCGCCCTTTGCCGCCACATGGTCGATCACGTCGCAACGCTGTAGCCAAAGCGCAGTCTGTGTCGTCGCCCCGCGACACTGACCTCCATCCCGCCTACTTGACAATTATTTCGAATTCGTAATACTTTCGAACGATGGCGGATGTAGATGCGATCGACCGGCAGCTGTGGGAGGTCTTCGCCGATGCTGGGCGCATGGTGATGCGCCACGTCGATCGCGAGCTGCGCGCCGATCTCGGAGTCACGAGCGATGACGTTGCGATCCTCGAGGTCGTACTCAACGCGCAACCCGTCGGCGTTCGGATGTCCGATATCGCGTACCGGCTAGCCGCCGAGCCGCGTCACGCCACCTATCGAATTGAACGACTCGAGAAGAAGGGTGTCCTCAGTCGCCGAGCCGACGTCGATGACAAGCGGGTCCATCGAGTCCACGCCACCGACCAGACGAGCGAATTCGGGGACCTGTGCCGAGCTCGGCTCGGCGAACTGATCGCCCTCTACCTCACAGACCTCGTCACCGCCGACCGACGCACCGATCTCGTCGAGTTGCTCTCCGGCGTGGTGGACGGATACCGCCACCATTTCGATCCCAACGATCCCAACGACATCCCACCCGCCAGATAGGAGTCTCATCATGTCCGATGATCTGCAGCGAAACAGCACCACCCCAACGGAGTTCGTGCCAGTCGACCCAGCCGCGTCGGAGCTTCAGGATCATCACAGCTACTTCGACGGAGCAATCCCGGGTGCCATTCGTCCCGCCCATTGGCCCATGAAGGAGATTCGCACGCAGCTGGAGGCAATGGCTGAGGACCCCCAGTGGGACGGCAACACCCGATATTTGTCCCTGAAGTCGACCGACGGTCCGAACAATTCGAGCATCCCTACGATGTGGGTCACGGTCCATCTCCTGAAACCGGGCGAGCGCATCGACATGCACCGCCACACGCCGGGATCGATGTACTACATCATCAGCGGCTCGGGATACTCCACGATCAACGAGTACCGGATCGAGTGGGAGGACGGCGACTCGTTCTCCTGCCCATCGTACTCGTACCACGAGCACTGGAACAGCGGCGATCGCAACGTACTCATGTACACGGTGCAGGACGCGCCAACCTATGCATACAACCGGATGATGGCGTTTCAGGCAGGCGACAGCGAGTCCATGGATTCGCTCCACACGTGAGCTGATGTGAATTCCCCTGCCCACCGTCTCTACGCCGCACTCCGACATGTGCCGTGCGACAACGACGCCGCCGCGCTTCGGCCCGGCCTCACGCATGGCGACTACACCTCGCCCACACGCTTGGCGCTGGAGGGGGAGCGGATCTTTCGCCGAAGCTGGGTCTGTGTTGGTCACGATGCCAACATCCCGGCAGCGGGCGACTATCTGGTCGAAGCGATCCTCAACCACTCCGTTGTGGCCGTGCGGGGCGACAACGGGTCGATCAACGCATTCCACAATGTGTGCCGCCATCGCGGTCATACGGTCGCAGAGGGACGAGGGAACGCCCGTCGTCTCACGTGCCCGTACCACGCATGGACGTACGACCACGACGGCTCGCTCTTTCACGCACCGCACACCAACGGGGTGGCCGACGTCGAGAAGGGGCAACTCGGCCTCCGCCCGGTCCGACTCGAACGAGTGGTCGGCGCGCTGTTCGTCAACCTCGATCCGGATGCCCCGTCATTCGACGAGTGCCACCCCGGGCTGCGGGCCGAGCTCGAACGGTGGGCGCCTTCGCCCGACACGATGGCGCTCGCGTATGAATCCCCGGTCCGTCATACGGCGAACTGGAAGGTGTCGGTCGAGAACTTCTCCGAGTGCTACCACTGCGGACCGGTCCACAAATACCTCACCGACAACATCATCGACCCCGATTCCTACGACGTCTCCGCAGCCGGACTCGTTCAGCGACACGTTGTCGGTGGGCGCGACAACTCGATGACCCAGCGCCTGTGGCACATCTGGCCCAATACGGCGATGGGCCTCTACCCTCTGCCCGGTGTCGGCATGGTCTGGTGCATCCGTCACATGTATCCGAGGAGCGTCGACGAGTCGACCTACCAGTACCGCTGGTATGCGGCGCCCGGCCAGTCGACCGAAGCCATCCGCGAATACGCCGAGCACCACGCCAACACGACGGGGGCAGAAGACGCTGCCATCGTCTCTGGCGCTCAGGTCGGCATGAGGTCCGATCCGGACGCCACGAACGTTCTCATCTGCAACCCATCCCACGGTGTTGGGAGTGAGCACGTCATCGCCTACTTCCACGACCTCGTACGGACTGCGATTGCGACACGATGAGTGCACCTCGACGCCAGCGCGCCGCCACCTACATCGCCGACCAGCTGGAAGCCTTCGGCGTCACGCATGTCTTCATGGTTCCGGCAGTGCTCCGGCGAACGCTCGCCGAGATCGAACGGCGCACGTCCATTACCGCCGTACACACGCACGGAGAAAAATCGGCCGCCTACATGGCTGACGGCTATGCCCGAGTCGCACACCGGCCGGCCGTTTGCATGGCCCAGCAGGTCGGAGCCCTGAACCTCGCTGCGGGAATCCGTGACGCGGCGTTGGCATCGTCGCCCGTGGTGGCATTCACCGGCGGGAGTCCACCGCTCGGGGGGCGACAGGGTCTGTACCAGGCGGCGGACGACCTTCCTGCCTTCGATGCCTACACAAAGCACAACCAGGCGCTGCACGATGTCACGGACATCGCCCCAGCACTCCACAATGCCTTTCGAACCGCGGCATCGGGCAACCCTGGCCCCGTCCATCTCCAGTTCGAGGGCCAGGAAGGCGAGATCGACCGACTCGACGGTGTCTTCCCCCAGGTCGTTCCGCTGACCGTCGACCCCGCGCCTAGCCTCGACCTTGCCGCGATTCGCGAGATCGCAGATCGTCTGACTGTCGCCGAACGCCCGATCATCTTCGCCGGGGGCGGAGTCCTGAAGGCTGGCGCAGGCGATGCAGTCCGGCGCTACAGCGCCGAAACGGGGATTCCTGTCGCCACATCCCTGAGCGGCCGCGGCACGATCGCCGAAACCGATCCTCTTGCGGTTGGCGTGATCGGCACCTACTCGCGCAAGTCGGCCAACCGCACCATGCAGGAGGCCGATGTCGTCCTCATCCTTGGGAGCTCAACGGGCAGCATGGTCACCAACTTCTGGCGCCTGCCCGCTGACAACGCCGAAATCCTGCAAATCGACATCGACCCGGAGATGATCGGCCGCAACTACCCCGTCACCGTCGGCGCCACGGGCGACCTCCGATTTGCGGTGGAGCAACTTGCCGGGCAAGAAGTGCCGATCCAGCAGGACCGAGACGAGTGGCATAGCCGGATCGCAGACCTCCGCGACGAGTGGCTCGAGGAACGTCAACCGATGCTTGAGTCCGATGCCGTGCCGATCCGGCCGGAACGACTGTGTTCCGAACTGACAGCTGCCCTCCCCGACGATGGCGCGATGGTCGTCGATACCGGACACGCCGGCATGTGGATGGCGTCCATGTTTGAGATCACCTCGCCGAACCAGCGATTCATTCGCAGCTCAGGCCATCTCGGTTGGGCGTTCAGCGCCGCGCTCGGCGGCAAGTGCGCCGACTCCGAGCGCCCGGTCATCGCGTTCACCGGCGATCTCGGCTTCTGGTACCACATCGCCGAGATCGAGACGGCGGTGCGCCACCGCATCAACACCGTCACCGTCGTCAACAACAACCATTCCGGTAACCAATCCCGACGCGGCTTCACGCTGGCATATGACGGCAAACCGACCGAACGATCACGGGCACTATGGGTTCAACGCGAGGTCAATTTCGCCGCCATCGCCAACGAGATCGGTGCCCTCGGGTTCCGGGTCGAACATCCCGACGAGATCGGCCCTGCGCTACGCCAGGCACTGGCCGCCGACGAACCGGTGATCATCGACGTGGTGACCGACATCGATGCGGCTGCGCCCCTCGCGTGGGATGCCGACGGCTGGGTCCAAAGATACTGAGGAAGACATGACCGATTCAAAACAACAGTTCGATCCCGCAGAGCTCAGCGCTGACGAGTGCTACCGCCTCCTGTCATCAGTGGTCGTTCCCCGCCCCATCGCGTGGGTTTCGACCGTGTCCGCTGACGGCGTGCCCAACCTTGCCCCCCACTCCTACTTCAACGCCATGGGGGCCAATCCGCCGTTGGTCGCATTCAGTGCCGACCGCGGTGGCGACACGGCGATCAACCTGAGCGAGACGAGTGAGTTCGTCGTCAACATCGTGAGTGGCTCCCTGGCCGAGGCGATGGAACTGACCGCGGCCGCGGTCCCAGGCGACGTCGACGAGTTCGACCTGGCCGGGTTGACCAAGGCCCCGGCGGTCGACATCGGTCCGTCACTGGTCGAAGAGTCACCCGTGAGCCTCGAGTGCGTCGTGCGTGAGGTTCGTCCCAGCCACGACAGCCTCATGATCATCGGCGAGGTCGTCCGGTTCCACGTCCTCCAAGGGCTGCTCGGACCAACCGGCCGCGTCGAGCCGGATCTGCTCGACCCGCTCGGCCGTCTCGGCATGGCCTACACCCGACTCGGCGATGTCTTCCGACAAGACCGGCCGACCGCTGAGTCGCTGGGCCTCCCCGATCGCGACAAACAGTCAGCGCCACGGATCCACGGTGGCGCCCACCTCGTCGGCAGTGTCCCGCGTGACTCCGGCCGTGAAGTGATGGAGTTGTGCGCTGCGCAGCTCGGTGATCAGCTGGCATCGATCCCCGACGGCGAAACCGGCGACCGCCTCGACTGGACCACAGTGCAGGCAGTCCATGTCTTCCACCCGAACCCGGACTTGGAGACCATCTCCCAACCAGCATCTTTCACCGAGAATCCAGACGCGTGGCGCCCTGGTGATCTCAAGGAGGACGCCTGGCTGTTTCGAGTACGCGATGGCGTCGGGCTTCCCCGATTCGACGGGCTCGGATACGTCGAAGCCGCGGTCGCGTCATATGGAGATTTTGTCGGACTGCGCCAGAGCGGCGTTATCCCGTCCGGCATCCGCTTCCAAGTCTCGTTGCCATCGCCGCAGAGCGCCGTGTCGTGGTGGTTCCACGATCCAGATGATGCGGACCGGGTCAACATTGCCTACTCCCTCGCCATGGCAGAGGAGGTCAGCCGACTGTGCGCGGCCATCCCACACGAGGATCTCACCATCCAGTGGGACGCCTGTTGGGAAACCGTCGTTCTCGAAGACGTGTTCGACTGGGCACCGGCCGGCGACCCCATGCACCGAATCGCGCAGCAGACGCCCATCATCAGCATGGACATTCCCGAGGACGTCGTCGTCGGCTACCACCTCTGCTACGGCAGCATGCACGACGAGCACTTCGTCGAACCTGCCGATTTGTCGAAGTGCGTCGGGCTCGCCAACTTCCTGGTCAACAACTCAGGGCGGCGGATCGACTTCGTACACATGCCCATCCCCATCGATCGAGATGACGACGCCTTTTTCATGCCACTACGAGATCTTCGCGTCGGTGACGCATTCATCTATCTCGGACTCGTCCACTTCGAAGACGGGGGCGACGGCGCTAGGCGTCGCATGGCAACGGCTCGCCGCCACCTCCACCGATTCGGCGTCGCTGCCGAATGCGGCATGGGTCGCATGCACCCCGACCAGGTGATCCCACTCCTCCAAGCCCACGTCGACGCCCTCTGAGAAGGGACGGGGGGGTCAGACCTCAAGTGAGACGCGTCCCTTCTGGGGTCTGGCCCCCGTCCCATTTCTCTTGAAGCCCTGGTTGCCAAGTGCTGGCAATCGTGAAAGTCTATTTTGTATATAAAGTTTATTTGCTAGCAAACGAACTAAGACGTAGTGTGCGCGGACTCAACATCTGGAGGGATTTTCCCAATGAAGTTCAAGTTCCTGATCGCGCTACTCGCGGTCTTCAGCCTCATCGCTGCCGCGTGCGGTGACGATGACGATTCAAGCACCGAGGCTGGCGCCGCTGCTGACACCGGTGAAGACGACATGCCCGAAGGCGAAGGCCTCGACATCGATGCAATTCTCGCTGCCGATCTTGCCGCATGCGAAGCCGCCCCCACCGGCGACCCGATCAAGGTCGGCATGGCGATGGACTTCTCCGACGTCGTCGGCTTCGTCGACATCCCCGGCTCGAACCTCGTGCCCTACATCGCCGAACTGGCCAACTGCAACGGCGGCATCAACGGCCGTCCCGTCGAGGTCCAGGTTGCTGAGGTTGGCGACGACGCCGCCCTCGCCGCCCAGGAACTCCTCGACTGGGGTGCACACTTCCTGATCGGCCCACCATTCGCCGACTTCGCCCTCCCGATCCTGCAAGCCACTGGCGGCAACGTGCCGCTGTTCGTCGCCGCTTCCACCGAACCGACGCTCGCCGATGCCAGCATCAACTCGTGGCTCGTCACGTTCGATGACAATCTGATGGCTGCTGCGTCCTCCCAGTGGGCGCTCGACAATGGCATCACCCGCGCCATCATCTTCACCGAGGGCGAGGGTGTGCCCTACACCGGCGTCAACCCTGACGCTTTCAAGGCACACTTTAAGGCCAATGGTGGCACTGTCGTCAGCGAGCAGACCTACGTCTGGGCCGCCGACACCGACTTCTCCGCACAGGTGAACGAGATCGCCGGATTCTCCGAAAACAACGAGATCATCTTCTCGGCCATGCTTGGCTTCCAGCTCACCGCCCTGCGCGGTCAGCTTGAAGGTCAGGGCCTCGACAGTCTCGCCTATGCGGGCACCGATGCTCTCGACGCCACTGGCATCCAGTTCGAGGACAACAACGAAGGCATCGTCCACACGCCACACGTGAGCATCGCTGCGGGCGACCGCAACGACACCATGCTCGCGGGCTACGCAGCCGCCAAGGGCGAAGAGCTCGAGAGCCGTGGATTCATGCCGCTCTACGTCGACTCCATGTTCCTGGGCATCCAGGCCATGCTCGACTGTGGTTGTGACGATCCGGCCATGATCGGCGATGCTGTCGCCGCCATCTCCGGCTTCGAAGGGCTCTCCGGCACCATCACCTACGCCGGCACCAACGGCATCCCGCCGAAAGCTGTCCCCGTCAACCAGATCGTGGACGGCGTCGACACGCTCGTCGCCACCATCGGCTGAGCTAGTCCAGGCTGAACAACCGTGCTCGAAGTTGCGGGATTGACAACCAAATACGGTGCGATCTCCGCACTTCGAGATGCAACACTGACCGTCGGGTCCGGTGAGGTCATTGGCCTCATCGGGCCCAACGGGGCAGGCAAGACCACCTTGCTCAATACGATCGCCGGGCTGCTCAGCCCGGCGGCGGGTTCCGTCAGCTTCGCCGGCGACGATGTCACCGGCTCATC
>JABIQM010000189.1 GCA_018699415.1 Acidimicrobiaceae bacterium | reverse complement strand
GCCTTCTTTGAGTTCAGCCTGTTTCCGGTATCACTCGCCCAAGCGAGCCAGTTGGCATCGGCGGAACGCACGGGCGCAGCGACAGGCATCGTTTTTGGTGTGTCCGGTGTAATGACAGCCTTGGCACAACCGGCGGTCGGTGCTCTGGCGGAAGCGCTCGATGACATCCGGTTGGCACTTGCGTGGCAGATGCCGCTGGCACTGCTTGGCCTGGCCTTGGCGTTTTACATGAATGTGGACGACGGTCGCATACCCGGGTCGCGTACCGTCGCCCCCCGTGACCAGGCGAATCCGGCCGACTAGTCGCCCGACAAGCCAGACTGGGTTATGGCCTTTGGACAGAGTGCAGGACCAGCGGCAACGGGCCGCCAGGTAAAAGAGCTCCTCGAATTGCTCGTCAACCTCGGTCATGCTGATTTCCGTGATGCCCGCGGTCCCATGGGGTTTAATCAACGCCAGGCTGGCGGACGGTTCACGGCAGACGAAGCGGCCGAACTTATCGATCAACTGCAGGCAGCGGAGCACGCAGCCGCGCAGGGGGAGCCGGTCGCCCCGGCTGAACAAGAGCCCGACCCGGAGCCCCAGAAACCGGTGAGCGAGCTCACCGATCACGAGAAGGCGATCCGTACTGCGCCCACGAAGTGGCTGGTGCTTGAGGTGCGCCGTCGAGGTTGGACTGTCACCAAGCCGAAGTAACGCCGAAAGCTGCCTGATTCGGCTCGCGCTCTGGATGGCCCTGAGCCCTTCGGGGGTCAGCCCAGACGGCGTAGCTCGGTGTTGCGAACATAGGTCGTCACCACGACCGAGAGTCCCACGGCCGCTGCGCCGCTGATGGCGTTGCCGGTGCCGATCTGGCTGGCGATGAGGCCAAGTAGTAATGCCCCGATGGGGAGAAGCCCTGCTTGGACCAGCGTGTAGAGGCCCATGACCCGGCCCATCAGCGGTTGCGGAGTGTTGGCCTGAATCAGACCCTGGTTCATGTTGAGGTAGAACCCGCCAGCCAGACCCATGCCCAGTACCAACGGGAAGAGCTGCCAGTACTCGTTCGTGCGGCCCATGAGAATTGTCATGACAGAGCCGGTCATCATCGCCCGCTGAAACAGGGCGCCCTTGTTGGCCATGTCCCCCTTACGCATGACGAAGGCCGAGCTGATTGCGATGCCGACACCCATCACGGCGAGCAAGGGGGCGACGTCACCCGATGGCCGCCCGAGTTCGTCCTTCACGAACGCCTGCAATGTCACCAGCACAGCAGGGTTGATGGTCACGCCGGCAACGGACAGAAGCAGAAAAAGGGTGCGAAGGTGGCGGTCTTCGCGCAGATGCCGCAGCGCATCGATGGTCTCGTGGACCATTGGCCGTTTGGGAGGCAACTCGCCGTGAGGCGGAACCTCAAGTCGCAAGAGGAAGAGCAGGCCGATGCCGAGGAGGATTGCCTGGAACCAGAATGCACCATCGAATCCGAACTGGTCGCCGACGAGCTTGGCGATGACCGGACCGAGAATCATGGATGCGGTCATGGCGAGAGCGTTGACCGCTATGGCGCTGAAGAGCTGCTCGCGCTTGACGAGGATGGGGATCAGGGCGACCCGAACCGGCTGCCCGATTGTGGACGTCGCACCAGCAAGGAGTGCTGCGGCCAGGACCCAACCCATCGTGGCTCGACCCGAACTGATGAGCACGGCGGTGCCGACCATGACCGCTCCCGCCGCGCACTGGGTCACGATGAGAATTGTGCGTCGGTCGTGGCGGTCTGCCCATACGCCGGCGTGAAGCGTGAAAAAGATGGCGGGAATGCCCAGGGCGAACACCACGAGTCCCTGGTCACTTTCGGACCGGTTCAGGCCATCGAGGACGAGCCAGCCGAATACGAAACGTTGGGCGTTGCCAACGATGGAATACGCGATCGAGTTCGCCCAGAGGCGCCGAAAGTTGGGCTCGCGGAGCGGTCCGCGTGGTTTGGCAATGGCCGTCGCGGGTGACGCGGTCGGATCGTCGTTGGCGTCACGTTCGGGGGGTTTCACCCGGCCAGGTTGTCAGCTGTGACGCTGCGGGTGTTAGCCCGAAGCGAACGAGACCACGACAAAAATATTTGCGTTGTCGCTCACGCCGACTGTCAGTACCGTCGCCTAGCCGGCGGCGGTGTCTTCGATGCACATGTCGACGACGACGCGGGGTGGACTCTCAAGGGCGAAGACACGAAATGCGTTGATCTGGTCGTAGCCGATGTGCCAGTCGACCTGGGCCTCGAAGTCGCCGGAGAGAACCGCCTGCACCAGATTCGAGGTACCGGCGTCGACGCCATCGAGTTGCCTCGGCCCCGCGTACTGGTCTTCGGTTTCGAGGAGATAGTCGGCCACGCCCGCGACTACCACAAGAAGGAACTCTGACCCCTCGATGTCCAGGTCGAGACCAGATGCGCCCCGCACCGGTTGGCCGTCGACGACCTGGACCATCCAGCTCAAGGGTTCTGTTTGTTCATCGAAGGTGAGCACGAAGCGGTCGTAGCCGTCGTGAGCGCCGATGGCGGCGTTGGCGAGCAGGGTTTCAGCACTTGCGGAGGGCCAGTCTGACGATGCGGTAAATGAAGTGCTCCAGTCGTTGTTGCCCTCAGGGGGGCAGACCACTGGTGGTTCCTCGTCGGGGGCGGTGGTCGTGTCGGGATCCTCGTCAGGATCGGGGTCCGGCGACTCCTGGGTTCCGCCGGTATCAGTGCCGGGTTCTTCGTCGATCGTGACCGACTCATCGTTGCCTTCGGCTTCTTCGGTCGCCGGTGGGTCTGCGTCAGGGGGAGACGCGTTCTCCTTACCTCCACATGAACTCGCTACCAGGCTCAGAACGGCGAGCACCAAACCAAGATGAGCGAGTCCACGCCTCGCCTTGATTCTGCAGCAAATGGGTGAAATTTTCGACATGTCGCTCTTTCGGCTGCCCGCGTGGCGGAGAAGATGGTCAAGGATGGCAGATCTGACCGCCGAGAACAGAAATTAGTGGGTTTCTCGAATTCGGGCGACCTTTGACGAATACGTGAGACCCGGCGAGTTTTCGTGTCTAGGTTTGTTGCAATCGTTTGGGAGGCTGCATGGACCGATATGGACGTTTGATCGAGCGGGCTCGCGCCGGTGAACGAATCCTGATTGACGGGGGCACAGGGTCAGAATGCATACGCCGGGGCGTGGCGGAACTGCCTAACGGCTGGAGCGGGGGCGCTGCTTTGAGCAGTCCCGACATTGTCCGGCAGATCCACGCCGAGTATGTGGCGCTTGGTGCGGATCTGGTCGTGTCGAATACGTTCGCAACCGGAAAGAACGTGTTGGAGGATGCCGGTGTCGCTGAGGACTTTGAGGCGTACAACCACCGTGCTGTTGAACTTGCGATCGAGGCCCGTGAGCGGGCGGGGCCGTCGGCAGACCATGTGGTTGTGGCTGGTGGCATCAGCAACTGGAGCTTCTCGGGTGACCGACCCTCGCTTGAGATACTTCACAAAAATACAGTCGAGCAAGCGAAGATTATGGGCGACGCTGGAGCGGAATTGATCAGTCTTGAGATGATGGTCGATCTCCCTCGCATGACCGCAACGTTGGATGCGGTGTCAAGTGTTGATCTGCCGATTTGGGTCGGTTTGACCATCGGCCCCGAGGAGGGCCACGACGTCAGCAAGCTCAGCGCCGAGATTGAGCTGCGAGAGGGCGGCCCGCTTACTGAAGCCGTTGAGTTGGCAAAGGGCTACGGACGGGTCGACGCGTTCTGTTTGATGCACTCAGATGTTCGCCTTACCGAGCGCGGTGTGGGGACGATCCGTGAACGCTGGGATGGGCCCCTTGGCGCCTATGCCCATGCGGCGAACCTTGTCGATGGCGAGTTGACGTTTGATGACAGCATCACGCCAGAGGCGTACGCCGCATACGAGCCTGCGTGGCGGTTCGCGGGGGCAACGATGATCGGTGGTTGTTGTGGCATTGGCCCGGACCACATGCGAGCCGTGGCTGCCGTCATGGAACGCTGAGGGCTGACTGGATGGGAATAAAGATCCAGATGTCGTCGTGCACCCGTTGCCAGTTAGCCGGGTTGCTCATCAATAAAACGTCTGTCGGATTTTCGACAAGGTTTGCCTCTTCGAAACATACAAAACTGTTTCCAACCATTGGGCATTGATGGTCCGTTCCTTGGCTCCACCGGGCATCGTTGATGGTCTGGGCCCAGGCGTATGTTTCGAGCATGACCTCATCGGGTGGTTCAATTCCGCAGCCAACTCCCAGCAACGCGAGCGCTACGGCGATCCCTCGAATCCTTCCCATGATTCTTTGTACGAGCCGAGATGGTCGGCTGGATGCATGGCAACGCCGCGCATCTTTCGTGTCGGGGTGGTATCGGTTGTCGAGATGGTGGTGGCTAAGGTCGATGTCAGCGCAGGCCACTGGACGCGGCGTGGGCCCGATGGTCGGTCTGGCTCGGCCGACGAATGTTAGTTTTTCAAATCCCCCGAAACCTTCGATCGTGTCAGCCCGAGTTGCGATCAAACGTTGAATGAGAGTTAGACGATGACAACCAACTCGCGTGCCCTAGTCGTGGAGACGGTGATCGAACGCACCCCGGACGAAGTCTGGGCCGACGTGCGTGATATCGCGTCCCATGTTGGTTGGATGCATGATGCTGTGGCGATCCGCTTTCTCAGCGACACGCGAGAAGGCTTGGGCACCCGGTTTGAGTGCGATACGAAGGTCGGGCCGTTCCGCCTGACCGACATCATGGAGATCACGGCCTGGGACGATGCCCGACGGATGGGCGTGCGCCACGCCGGTCTTGTGGAAGGTGTCGGCGAGTTCACGCTCGCCGAGGTTTCGCCGGGGCGGACCAGTTTCTCGTGGGCCGAGGACTTGACTTTCCCGTGGTACGTCGGGGGTCCACTCGCTGGTGTGTTTGCTCGCCCTGTACTACGTCTGATTTGGAAGCGAAATCTTC
>JABIQM010000014.1 GCA_018699415.1 Acidimicrobiaceae bacterium | reverse complement strand
GCCACCATGACCAATCGATTCGGATGCATGAGCCGTCCACCCGACATGCGCTGCGAATCAAGAACCACCAACAACGCGCTCAGAAGGACCACCCCAATGATCATCGGCCGGATGACTGGTCCCTCCCATGTTCCGCTGAGATCAAGGCCTTTGCGTTCGACGAAGAACAGTGGGCCGTTGGTAAGCACCACCAGTGTGAGAACGGCGACAACGTCGCGCACGGGGCTCGTGACCATGCGTGCATCGTAGCGACGGCCTGGGTCGCTAGGATTGCCGTGCGCATCAGCGCCTGTCGACCCATGCCAACGTTGTCTCCCTCGGTGCGGAAAAGCGCCACGCTCATCTATCACTTCGCCGAGCGCGAATCGAAGGCCCGCTACAAGCGGAGTCTTCTCGGGTGGTTCTGGTCGTTCATGAACCCGATCACGACAGTAATCGTCTACAGCTTCGTGTTCGGCGTGGTCTACGGAGCCGAGGCACCGCCGACCAACAACGGCAACGCCGAGAATTTTGGCCTCTACCTGTTCACCGGACTTGTTGTCTGGAGTCTGTTCACGGGCATCGTCAATGGTTCGATGGGCTGGCTCACCGGTGTCAGCGACCTTCGCAAGAAGATCTATTTCCCCACCGAGACAGCGCTGCTTGGCGGGGCCGCAGCGAATGCGGTGCAGACAAGCCTTGAGGTTGTAGTCCTCGTCGTCATCATGATCATCGTCGCCAATCTCTCGTGGACGTTGATTTTCCTTCCATTCGCAGTGCTCATGGCCCTCTTCTTCGGGCTTGGTCTCGGGTTCATCGCCGCCGTCTACAATGCCCGCTTCCGCGACATCCAGTATCTGGTCGGCATCTTGCTCAACGTGGCGTTCTTCGCCGTACCGATCGTCTACACGCCCGATCTTCTCAAACGCCAAGAGATTCCCG
This sequence comes from Acidimicrobiaceae bacterium, assembly GCA_018699415.1. Taxonomy (GTDB): domain Bacteria; phylum Actinomycetota; class Acidimicrobiia; order Acidimicrobiales; family Aldehydirespiratoraceae; genus JAACCU01. The sequence goes on along the minus strand of JABIQM010000014.1, from coordinate 10,641 downwards.
ACATCATTCGCATTCTCGTCGAATGGAACCCACCGGCGCTGTTCATCGAAGTCGCTCGCGATTCGATGTACTTTCTCGAAGTCCCACAATGGAACCGAATGCTTGCCGCTCTGGCCTGGACGGTTGGCACATTCTCCGTTGGCTGGTGGTACTTCCGAGACCAGAGCATGGCTATTAGCGAGGAACCATGAGCCCCGGCTCTATCCAGGTACGCGACGTCTCCAAGCGATTCCGTCTTGAACGTAACCGTCCCAGCTCTCTCAAGGAAGCAATTCTGCGTGCAGGGAAAAAGAAGGATGTCGACAACTTTTGGGTCTTGCGCGACATCAACCTCGATATCGAGCCGGGTGCATTCTTCGGCCTGATCGGCCACAACGGCAGCGGCAAGTCAACGCTTCTTCGCCTGATGGCCAACATCCACACGCCGACTACCGGCGAGATCGACGCTGTCGGTCGGCTCTCTGCCCTCCTCGAGCTCGGTTCAGGCTTCCATCCCGACCTCACCGGCCGCGAGAACGTGTACCTCAACGGCGCCATGCTCGGCTTGAGCCGCAAGCAAATGACCCACTCGATGGAGCAGATCATCGACTTCAGCGGCATCGGCGAGTTCATCGATGAGCCCGTGAAGATTTATTCGAGTGGTATGTATGTACGTCTGGGATTTGCTGTCGCAGTTAACGTCGATCCTGAAATCCTGCTCGTCGACGAGGTGATCGCGGTTGGTGATGAAGAGTTCCAGCGTCGCTGTATGGATCACATGCATCAGCTTCGGGAGAAAGGCACCACCATCGTGCTCGTCTCTCACAACGCCGCGTTGATGAGCCAACTCTGCGATCGTGTCGGATGGCTCGATCATGGCCGTCTGCGGGCGCTGGGCGATGCCGGCGAAGTCGTGAGCCAATACCTTGATCATGTGAACTCAGCCGGGGACAACACGCTGACGACGCGCGATTAAGTCAGTCGCGGTCGGTTCCTAGCATCACGTTCGGCCGCCGCGGCGGCCGACGAGGAATCCGCTACCCCATCCCAGGTGCATGGTGGCGAACGCAGTCAAGAGCACGGCACGGTCCCGGAGGCCAGTGACTGGACAGCGCATGCAAGCAACAACGGCTGCGAGCAGATACAGGATCGGGATCACCAGTCCGAGCAGACTCCCGGCCAGTAAAGCACCGAGCGAAAAAGCCAGGCCAATCACCAAGGCGGGAGCCGCAAGCTGACGAACACGCAGTGACTTCGGTGCCTGCATCAGGCTGTAACGCTTCCACGCGCCGTACTGCCAGTGCTGATCCCAGAGCCGACCGAGCGTCGGACGTGGCCGATACTCGACGACGAGTTCGGGATCGAACCAGACGAGATGCCCGGCCGCTCGCAGCCGCCAATTGAGGTCATAATCTTGGTTGCGGCGCATCGAATCGTCGAATCCTCCAACCGATTCCAGCGCCGATCTCAAGAACACGCCGAGGTACACGGTGTCGACCGGCCCTTCGACGCGACCCCTACGGAACCGCGCCGGCCCCGAGCCGAACGACGATGCCATAGCGGCCGCAATAGTCGCCTGTCGGCCATGATTACCCACAGGTCTTTGAACTCCGCCCACGTTGGCTGCTCCAGTTCGTGCCAGCGTGGCGGCGCTTCGACGGAGATACCCGGCCGGAAGGATCGACTGAGCATCGACCCGAGCCACGATCGGCCCCTCGCTTGCGGCGATAGCCGCGTTCAATGCCGACGGCGTCGCTCCCGACGGGTTGTCCACGACTCTCACATTCGGGTACATGGCAGCCGCCGCGTCAGCGATCGCACGAGTCTCGTCACCGCTCGGACCCACGGCGATCGTGATGTCGAACGCCTCGCCGGCATCCTGCGCCAGAACTGCCTGGATACAGGTGTCGAGTGTTGCGGCCGCTTGCAATGCCGGAATTACCACTGAGATACTCGGACTGACGGACGGGCTCAACGGACACTTCGACGAAGCATGACGAAGATGGTCTCAGTCATGATCGTCAGGTCGAGTACCGGAGACCAGTTCACGACGTACTGGAGGTCGTGACCGAGTTTGTATCTCGCGTCGGTGTGATAATGGGCCCGAATCTGAGCGAGGCCGGTGATACCCGGTGGTAGGTCGTGTCGACGACCGTACCCCGGGATAACTTGCTCGAATCGGCTAACAAACTCGGGCCGTTCAGGACGAGGGCCAACGATCGACATCTCGCCTTTCAGAACGTTCCAGAGCTGCGGCAGCTCGTCGAGACGAGTCGCACGCAGACACCCCAATCCTCCTACTACCCGTGGGTCGCCCTCGGTGGCGAGTTGAGCCCCCGCCTCGGACTCGGCGTCGTGTCTCATCGTTCGGAATTTCACGAGCGTGAACGGTTGGCCATGCCGCCCCACGCGCGTTTGGCGAAAAATGACACCTCGCCCGGCACGAATCCGCGTATAGAAGGCCACCGCCGCGACCGTGAACAAGATAATCGGTGACAAGACGATCAACACCAACAGATCGAACGCGCGCTTGAGCCGTAGCCGGTGAGTCGGGACCGCGCGCGTTCGGAGCGCAACGAACGGCATCCCAGCAATCTGGCGGCTTCGCTGGAGACCCAGCAGGGTGTCGGCTGGGCTGATCCGCCGGTAGACACCGATCTTGTGAAGCTCGAGGTCTTCGAGCGGATGCGGGTAGATCGAGTCCAGAAGTGACCCACTCAGTAAGAGCACGTCCGTGCTGTCTGTCGCAGCCACTGCTTCGAGCAGATCCGCCGTGTCGCCGACACGGCCCGCCACAGTGACACCGCGATCGTTGTCGGCGAGGTGTTCTGCGGCGAGCGAGGCATCGTCAGGGTTGCCAACGAGCAGGACTCGGGGGCGACCGAAACGTCGGTAGCGGAGCCGCCGCGAGACCAGTCGCATGATAGTGACCATGATGCTGCCAAGCACGAAAAGCACCGCGAGGTTGAGACGAGGCATCAGGTAGCGCCCCGTCGCCAATGCGATCGCGGCGAGAACCAGTACCGCTGTGCCTGTGAGGATGATGACCGTCGGCAGGATCGCGGGAGCGCCGAGGCGCTGTTCGTACTGATACAACCCACCGAAGTAGTACACGACGAGATGGATAGCGGTAGCGAAGCCAAACCCGATCAGGTAGTAGCTCGGGGAGAATGTCGGCCAGTCGAATCCAAAGCGGGCGATCGTGGTGAGCACCATCAGCGAATAGAGCACCACCGCGTCAATTCCGTGCAGGAACCGAAATCCCTTGACCCGCATTCGCAATAGCAGCCGTTTCGGAAGGGACAGCCCAACGGCTGGAGGAGAGAGTGACTCGGTATGCATAATCTGGGCGGTGAACGACGCATGCCAACACCTACGGACCGAGACTAATGCCGCAGCGTCAATCTGCGGGACCGCACCGGGAGACAAAGTGCGAAATATGGTGACGAATCCGATCGAGACCCACCGGCTGGAACGGACTGAGCCGCGATGACACATCGAGCGAAGCCAACCCATCCCAGTCACTGATCATTCGGATCCGTTCCGGATCGTCGATCTGTGCGACCAGTGAACGGAGTTTCGCTTGTTCGCTGAGAACAACGGTTGGGACCCCGTTCTGCACCGCGACCAACGACGAGTGGTAGCGCGACGACACGACGAGATCGGCCCCCGCGAGCGCATCGAGCGTTGGGTCGAGCTCAGGCTCAAGGATTTCGGTGGAAGTAAGCATACGCGGGGCCACCATCTCGGCCAGTTCAATGTCGCGATCTCCACGAACGCTGACAAACAAGACACCTGCATTCAAGTGCCGAGCCAAGATGTCGAGCGATGCCGCAATTGTGGAAGGATCGCCACCGCTGATTCGATGGGCCGCAGGCAGTAAAGAACCTGGCCGGACCGAGCCACCAACGGCGACCACGATCTGTCGCTCTGCTGGATCAGCCTCGACGGTCCGCAGCGGCTGCGTGAACGCAATATCAGGGGCAACTTTCGCTGTCACATTGGATTGCAGAAAGACACACGCCGATCCTTCGTCTCGGACGATGGGCTCGGTGCCGCCGAGCGTTCGACGCAGTATCCATCGTGACGTTCGGCGGCGAAGAGGTTCGGCACCCAGCCCAATCCCAGTTACGGGAATTCCGATCCAGCGTCGCACCAGGGGTCCGAGCAGATGCCCGGGCAGGCTCCACGCACTACTCGAGTCCTGGATTATTCCGCCCGGGCCCACTATTACTCCGTCACATTTCGTCGCAGCCCATGCGGTCGTTGGACCCCAGCGGATGGTCTGCACTCCGTGATGCAATGTGGCTGTCGACTTCGGGTCGCGACTTGATACAACCGGAACACCCCCGGCTTCCGTGACTAGTTCGACTATCGAGCGGGTAAGCAACTCGTCGCCGATGTTGCCTGCACCCGCCCACCCACAGATCAGGATTCGCGGCGCCCAAGTCACACGATTCAACCTAGTGGCGATGGTACCCTGTCCCCCGCATGACTAGCCCGTCTGTCTCCCCCCGCCTCTCGGTTGTAATGCCGGCATACAACGAGACGGCGACGATCGATCAGATTGTTAAACGTGTCCTTGAGAGTCCGCACACTGCTGAACTCATCATCGTCGACGATGGCTCAACGGACGGCACTCGTGAGCTACTCGAGTCGTTCACCGATACCAGGGTCAAGGTCCTCCTCCAGCCCGCGAATCAAGGCAAGGGTGCTGCGCTTCGGCGCGGTTTTCAGGAAGCCACCGCAGACTTCGTGATCGTGCAGGATGCCGATCTGGAGTACGACCCCGCCGACTATGACCTCATGCTCGAACCATTACTCCTCGGCAATGCAGACGTTGTCTTTGGCTCACGATTCCAGTCAAGCCGGCCGCGCCGCGTCCTGTATTTCTGGCACTCCGTGGGCAATCGGGTCCTCACGCTGCTCTCGAACATGTTCACCGATCTCAATCTCACCGATATGGAGACCTGCTACAAGGCGTTCCGTCGCGAGGTCATCCAGGGCATCGACCTGGAACAGGACCGGTTCGGGATAGAACCCGAAATGACGGCAAAGGTTGCCTCTGGAGGCTGGCGAATCTGGGAAGTAGGGATCTCCTACTCTGGACGTACCTACGCCGAAGGCAAGAAAATCAACTGGCGTGACGGTGTCGCCGCAGTGAAGTGCATCATCAAGTACGGCATCGCCACCCGCGGTAAGACGTAAGGCGGCTTGCGAGGCGGATCTCGGATAGAGCCGCTCCACTCCGTTGAGAGTGTCGAAGGTTCGGATTCGGTCGTCATCGGATTGGGCTACGTCTGAGATACCAATCCGGACTATCCGATCTTGGGTGCTCGCAATACGCCATAGACGGCCAACGGGCTTGCCACTGAATGTTGGCGGCTTTGCTTCCATAGGCCAGAGGCGCTTCGATAGTGATCCACGCAAACTTCAGATTTCAAATGTTCAACAGCAGACCCACATGATGACGATTGTGTTACGGCTTGTCGTATGATGTTGGCCACGAGCCCGTTGCGAACCGTCATCAGGGAACTGAATGCGTCAAAATATCTTTATTCTGACAGCCTGGCTGTGCTCTACGACAATCTGCCTCTCTCCGCTTCCAGCTTCAGCCACAGACTCCGCTGAACAATCGATCACCTTCGTCGGCGGCGGCTATGGCCACGGCATCGGCATGAGCCAGTACGGGGCTCTCGGACGGTCCGAGGCCGGACACACCTACGACCAGATTCTCAGCTTCTATTACGACGGCACCGTACTGAGCGATGTCGAGGCATTTGGCGACGGCACCACCGACTTCGCCGAAGGAGCCGACGACATCGACGTGCTGCTATCGGTACGAACACAGGTGGCCGTGTCGACCCCGCTGGAACAGGTCGGTTCATGGGAACTCGAGGTCACCGCTGGCGGCCAACCGGTCGGCACCATCACCAGCCCCCTCGACGCCACCTGGGACTCCGGCGCCGGGCGATGGATCGCCATGAACGCCGACAGAGATCTTTGTGACGGAATCAGCGCATGCGAGAACGCCCCGCTTGAGTTGGCGATGAGCGGCGAGGAGCATGTGGTTCTCGAGCAGTGGGCCAACGGGCCGAACATCGGCAAGTACCGCGGCGGCAAGATCATCCTTCACCCCGCAGCGGTCAACGGCCCGAAGGGCACCCTGCCCAGCCGCTGTGGCGGTGGGAACAGCTTCTGTGTGATCCATGGTGATCTTGACCTGCAGGAATACCTCTACGGCGTGTCCGAGATCCCCTTCAGCTGGCCCGAGGAGGCGCTGAAAGCACAGGTCGTGGCAGCTCGCTCGTATGCCGTGAGCCGGGTCCTGGCTCGAAACGCCAGTTCGTGGCCCGAACCCTTCGATCTCTATGACTCGGTCAGCGACCAGAAGTACTCGGGGTGGGACGAAGACAACTACCCCGGCGGCTGGACCGACTGTGCGGACGGCACCACCTGGTGTGCTGCAGTCGATGCCACCGATGACCTGATCGTCGACTATGAGGGCGAGGTCGCCGAGACCTTCTACTCGGCCTCCAACGGTGGAGCCACAGCAGAGCCGCCCGACGTCTGGGCCGGCGGTACGACCCGCCCGTACCTCCTGGCAAAGGAGGATCTATTCGACAGCGGCGACCACAACCCGAACTACAGCATTCGTGAACGCACCTACACCATCTCGCAGGTCTCGGCATGGCTCAACAGCTACACCCCGCCATCTCCCATCCCGTCGGACCAACTCCATGTGGGAACTGTGCAGTCGATCCTGATCGATGGGCCCCCATCAGGGAGGGTGTCGTTCGCCCCTATCACAATCGTCGGGTCAGATAAGACGGTCACGGTCACTGGTCGGGTCAGCGGCGGCCAGATCATCGATGACGGGCCATACGGATTCCGTTTCTACGCAGCAATCAAGGAGGGGTGTCAAGCCACCCCTGGCTGCGACCCACTGATCTCCACAAACTTCAAGATTGCGTCATTCTTTGACGTTCACCCGGACCAGTACTTCTACGAGCCGGTGACATGGATGGCTGGTTCGAACATCACAACCGGTGTCTCCCCAACCCTTTTCGCGCCCGACGACTATGTTACTCGGGGGCAGTTGGCGACGTTCCTGTGGCGGTTCAAAGATCGGCCGTCCAGCGCTCTCCCCAGCCCGTTCGTAGATGTCGCCATCGACGCCTTCTACGCTATGTCGGTGGCATGGATGGCCGAGACGGGCATCACTACGGGCACAACCGCCTCTACGTTCTCCCCCAACGGCTTTGTAACCAGGGGCCAGGCCGCCGCATTCCTCTGGCGATTCGCCGGCTCGCCCGATTCGACGGTCGTGAACACCTTCGATGACGTCGAAAATGGCCGGTACTACACGAACGCGGTTCGCTGGATGGTGCAATGGGAAATCACCACCGGCACCTCCCCTATTACCTTCGACCCCGAAGACTCCCTGACTCGAGGGCAGATCGCCACATTCCTATGGAGGTTGGCAGGGCAACCTGACGCATTCCACCCCGACAGCACACTTCCTTCTTTCATGCGTACATGACTCTCCGGCGCCGTCAGATCCTCCGAGCGGCCGCTGTGAGTCCAGCTTTTGTCCTCTCGTTCGGGTTCACCCGACACGCCCTGGCCACAAGCAACGCACCTCCCGTTTCCGGCAATCTTCGCCTACCGACACCAGATGGTGGCGGCTTCTCCATCAGTTGGGAGGCTAGTTCTGGCGTACATCCGACCAGCACCGTCCGTGGACTCGCTGGTGATGTCTGGTCCGAGCGGTTCCCGATCCATCCGGATCATCACGATGGTCCAGATGCTCCCGAAGGTCGCACTCATAGCCAGGCGATACTTGTTCCGGGAGCTACCGAATACGAACTCTCCTCCACAAACCACAAACTTGAATACCAGGTCCACCAGATCAAGGCGCCAGCCAGGGTTGTGAGCAAGTCGGGCCGCAATGACCTGAGCCGAACCGAACCGATTCCCGGGCTTGAGATCATCGACCGTCATAACTGGACGAACCGCGAACGCAAGAACACGATCGACTGCGTGATCGGGTCTTCGGTATTCAGCCTAGGTTGCCGTTCCGATGTCGGTATACGTCATGCCATCGTCCATCACACAGTCAACGTCAACTCCTACACCGAGGCTGACGTTCCTGACCTGCTCGATGGAATCCAGCGGTATCACATGGACACGCGCGGTTGGGATGACATTGCCTACAACTTCGTGATCGACCGGTTCGGGCGTATCTGGCAAGGGCGTCAAGCAGACATGTTCGAACCAATCTCCGGCGGCCACACCACCGGCCTCAATGCCGAAAGTGTCGGCGTTGCCTTGCTAGGCACATTCACTGACCGCGATCCGGGACAACCGATGGTCAATTCGCTGGGGATACTTCTCGGCTGGAAACTCGGCCTCCACGGTGTCGATCCGCTGGGAGAGACCCTCGTCCGCTCAAACGGCGGCGACTACGCAGAGCGCGATGAGATGGTGCTGGTCGACAACATTTCACCGCACCGAGCCAACCAGACCACCCAGTGCCCGGGCGACGGCACCATCGCCCGACTCGACCAGGTCCGCCAAGCCGCTGCTGAAATGGTCTCGGTATTCGGCACCATCGTTCCTCGTTACTCCCTCGACCAGATCGCGATTCACGGGTGGGCAATCGATCGCCTCGCTCCAACCAGCACCGTGGACGTGGACGTGATCGTCGACCACGCCCACACCACGGTCGTGCCTGCCCAAGGCCCTGTCAACGGACTCGACGTGCGGTACCCGGAGTCCGGCGAACATCACGGCTTTGCGTACACGGTGCCGATAGGTCTCGACACGACGTCCATCACTGTCGTGGCCAGGACGGAAGACGATCGCACCGCCAAGCTTATGGATCTCAGACTGTTCGCGACGTTCATCGATGTGGAGCCACACCGGTTCTTCGCTGCGGGCATCTACTGGCTGCGCAAAAATGAATTGACCACAGGCACCCAGCCCGGCCTCTTCGAGCCTATGGACAAGTTGTCACGTGCCCAGATGGCAACCTTCCTCTGGCGATTCATGGACTGTCCGCTCGTCGCAGATGCTTCGCCGTTCATCGATGTGGCCCGAAACAGTTGGTACGACGCTGCCACCGACTGGCTCTTCGCGAGCGGCATCACCACCGGCACAGCGCCAGATCTGTTTGCGCCCGACGAAATCGTCACCCGGGCGCAGATGGCCACCTTCCTCTGGCGTCTGTGCGGCTCGATCATTCCCGTGAACCCGTCACCCTTCCAAGACGTGCCGAGCGGCCGATACTTCACCACAGCCGTGGCCTGGCTCTATGAGACCGAAATCACCACGGGTGTGACTTCGAACCACTTCGACCCCAATGCCTTTGTAACTCGTGGCCAGATGGCCACATTCCTGCACCGCTTGGCCACCACCTCAGCAGCCTGGACCGTCGTCACTCCCCCACCCGTCGTCGTGCTCTGACCGATCAGATCGAGCGAGGCTGATTGGGCAATGCCAAATCTGGCACAGGTCGCTCTGCCAGTTCGTAGGTCCAAGCGACCAAATCGTCGACCGGGTCACCACACCATTCCAGCATGGCGGCGCGCCCCTTGGCTTGCGCACTGTGCGCGGCATCGACATCTCCGAGAACCCGTTGGAGTTCCGCGAAGAATGCCAACTCATTCTCCAGCGCAAACGCTTTTGTAAGCCCCCAGCGTTCCTCGAGCTCCACCTGATAGGGGTGGCGGCCGGCCCACGTGTTGTAGCGCAACGAAGGCACGCCTATGACCCCCGCCTCCGAGCACACCGTCTGGCTATCACCCACGACTAGGTCACATGCCGCGAGAACATCGTGAAACCGTTCAGCAGCAGTCGGGACCCGGAGTTTGGCCAACTCTGGTGGAAGCTTCTCTTCAGAGGAGATGATCACCTTTCCCTCCGCCTGGAGTATCGCCAGCAGTCGGTCGATCTGCGCCCGTGTCATACCCGCTTCGCTGACGTCGTGGCTAGCCGTGAACGCAGTGAGACGAAGCAAGAACAGCCGCTCATCGGGCAAGGCTCCGAGTTCCTCACGTATGTCCGGGTCCGGCTGAAAGCGGGAAGGGTGGAGGTAGAAAAGTTCCTTGTAGCCCTGATACCGACGGTGCTGCTTGCCGTAGGATTTTTCCGTAGCTGTCGGACTGGCGATCAGGTTCGCAAACGGCCCAGCCACGTAGTACAACAAGCCGGCAACATGGCCATCGTCGGTGTCATACATCACCGGCGTACCGGTCAGGCGACCAGCGTGAACGCCAGCGGGTGAGCGAGTAAGGATCACATCTGGTTTGAAAGAACGAACAGCTCGTAGTGCTCGCCAGTCCCGCACGAGCAACTCCCAGGCAAGTGACAGCACCGAGGTGCCTGCCTGCGACGCCCGAATGTGAGGACGTCCACGGGCCTCGATCAGTTCAACGACGGAGTCCTTGCCGGGGCGAGACAGCCAGAGGGTCTCCTCACCGGCAGCGAGAAGGCGGTCCTCCACTGCGCCCAATGTCCATACATCAGCAGGGTGAACGGCATCAATCAAAACCTTCATCGCTAACGAACGGTAGCTTCGCAGAATGCGATCCGCGTTCCGTCAACTGCTAGAGCAGCGAGCCCAGCCGCTCTCCCCAGTTAGCCGCAACACGATTCTCG
>JABIQM010000183.1 GCA_018699415.1 Acidimicrobiaceae bacterium | reverse complement strand
GCAGGGTTTACTCTGACCGCATGGGCCAACATGCGTCTGCGGTCGAGGAGTACCTATCGGGTCGTACCGGAACGCCCATAGAGATGGCGACTCTGCGGTCGCTGACTACGCGCCTCGATTACATCGAAACAACCGGCGAAGCCGCAGGTCAACTCCATTCTTTGATACCCGTGTATCTCCAGGTGGCGGACCGGATGGTCTCAACTATCGACGACCCCATCGTTCAGCTGGAACGAGAACTCCGCCGCAACTGATCATTCGGTGAGATTCGGGTCGCGGCGAGCGCTTCGGTGAGGACGAGGCGGGCGTCGTCGGCGTCAGATGGCCACCAGCCGCTGTAAGTGTTGAGCGTTTCGGTGAGCGTCGAGTGACCGGCGAACTGGCGAACGTAGTCAGGGTTGATGCTGGCGCTGATGAGGCGGGTGATGGCGTAGTGGCGAAGTGAGTGCCAGCCCCGCAGATGGTTCGGAAGCGGCGCTAAAGCAGGACCTTCCCGGAGGCTGCTGAGTCCTAGGTTGCGGCAGGACTTTCCGGAGGCAGTCCGATGCCCTGTCTTGGCAAGGGTTTTGGTTGGTGGTGGCGGGGAGTCGACCTGCAAGCGGATTTTGTCCGGATTGGCCCCGCTGACTGTGCCGCACACGCTTGGGGCAGTTGAACCTGCAGGAATCTGCTACAAATAGCGGCCTTCGGGTACTGTTCAGATGGCACAGTGATTGGCCCTGGATATCAGTGTCTGTGCACACAATCTGCACACAGTTTCTGGAGACCGGTATGGCGAGCATCTATCGACGTGGGAAACGCTGGCGGGCGATCGTCGTCTTGCCGACTGGTCGTCAGATGACTCGGGGCGTGGCGGCAGACATCGATGTGATCGCAGGTGGCGACTAAGGTGTGGGAGATGTACAGCCGGTTGGGGGACCGACAGAATGATGCCGGGCTCCAGTCGAGCAAGGCCGAAGCTGTTGAGCGCCCGGCTCCGGCGGTCACACGTCTTCAGCCCGTGGTGCAGGCGAAGCTGAGCGTCGGGCCTGCCGATGACGTCTATGAGCGTGAGGCCGATGCGATTGCGGATCGCGTGGTGCGGTCGTTGGCAGCGCCTCCGGTGATGTCGTCTGACGTTGTTTCAGCCGGTGCGTATGGTTCGCGCATTCGTCGGTCGGCGTTGCCGGTCTCGAATATCACCAAGATTGCGCCCGGGGTTGGGAGGATTCGTCGGTTTGCGACGGTCGACAACTCCTCCGGCCCGCAGCCCACCGCCCGCGTACAACGCAGTACCACCACACCGGGCCGTGCGACGGTCGACAACTCCTCCGGCCCGCAGCCCATCGCCCGTGTACAACGGGCTGCTGCCCCGCATGCGCCATCAGCGTCGTCCGGGCCCGTCGGGGGTCGAACGATCGAGCGAATGGAGCGATCCTTCGGTGCCGACTTCTCCGACATCAGGTTCCGGACCGAGTCCTCGTTCTCGGGTCCGCTCGACCCGCTCGCCAAGGTCCAACGCAACACGGTGTCGCTGGCCCCCTCGGTCACGCCCGATTCGAACCTGGGATTGGCGGTCATCGGCCACGAACTGGCGCACATCACCCAGAGAACGCAGGGTTCGCGCACTGGCGGGACCGACGTGCATCGAGAAAACGATGCGAATCGTCGTGGGACACTGGCGGCGCGTGGCCTGACCGCCGGGCCGGCTCGTGTGGGCGGTTCCGACGCAGACCAGCCCGAGTACCTCGCACCCCTCGTCGTCTTCTTCGGGTGGGTGGCTGCCGACATGGCAATCGACAAGGCCGGGGAGGTCGCGTTCGAGCGGTTGCAGGCCGAGTTCGACCAGGCCGTCTCGACGAAGGTCAATGAGATCAACAGCGAGGTCCGTGCCAAGTTCGAAGAGACTTCGCCGACTGGCGTCTTCCTCATCGAGCGAGGCGTCGCCCACGTGCAGACCTACCAGAAGGTGAAAGCCGAGCTCGCAATTCTGGGCTCGATCGGCGACGAGGTCGCCGACAAGATGATGCTGCGCATCATCGCCGAGCAGATGAAGGAGGGCGGCAACGGGACACCGAACGATGCCGAATTGCGCATCTTCATGGGCCTGCTGAAGGAAGGGTCGGTCGGCGCAGTCAAGATCGCCGAGGTGGTCGCCCGAACCGTCTTCACGAAGATGGTCGCCGATTACGTGGACGTCGTCGACGGCGCTGAACAGGTCATCGCCACGGGGGCCCAGTGGGTGCTCGGCAAGGCAGATCTGGCTGAGGAGATGGCCGCCTACGCCGATGCCGGCAGCGCGGTCAAGAGTCGCATGTCGATGATGAAGTTCGCCTACAAGAGGCTGACCGGCAAGGACACCTTCGGCGACAAACTCGTCCAAGGAGCCGAAATGGCTCGCGAGAAGGCCACCCAGGTCGAGGGGATGACCGCAGAGGCCCGGACGAACATCGACAAGGTCAAGGAG
>JABIQM010000030.1 GCA_018699415.1 Acidimicrobiaceae bacterium | reverse complement strand
GGTGTAGAGCGCGAGTATGACGTACGACTAGGCGAGAACGGGTGCTACCAGTTGGAGATTGTGCAGCCGCGATTGGCTTCACCGTGGGGGAAGTGGTCTGAGTTTTGTTTCGATGCCGAGTCGGGAGCGCTTCGGCAGGCAACGGTCCGTCGACAGTCGGCCACTGATGTGGAGTTGATCATTTCGATCAGTACTGACGTCTCCGACGACGACTTTCGCTGAGACAACGAATGCCACTCTTGGGTGGTGGTGGCCGTTGAGCCGAGTGAGAAAGTTTGAGAGAGGCGGAAGCAGAACGAGCGAACCTGCGCCCTGGAAAAGCGCTGGTGTGCCACCTAAAAGAGAGTGATCTACTCCCGCCGGTCTCTCGGAGCGAGCGGGGGCGAAACCGCTCACGAGCCACTATCGGCGGTGAAGATCCATTCTTGATTGAAAGCGTTCAGAAACGGAAAATATGCTCCGGTTGGGCCGCGCAGTGGGTCTGCGGCGATGATGTTGGCCGTGTTTCTTGGTGAAGATCTTCTTGCATGGCTCGTGTTGGCGGTCGGCGGTGCGATGGCTGTTGGCAATTCGCTCGCGTTGATTCGTCCCCCTGAGCGGCAGCGTCATGAGGATGACTTGACTGCAGCGCCGAAGGGCCGAAGCGTCGCGTTCATCATTGTGGGAGCCATAGCGACGGTGTGGGCCCTTGCCAGCTTGCTATCGAGTTGAGCAGTGCGTGAACGGTTGGCGGAGACGTTGATCTGGGAATTCGATCAGGGTCCCGTCCAGCGAGGTGTCCGTTTTTCAACAAGAGCGGCGATGCCTTCGCGATAGTCGGACTCGACGGACATCTGATCGATACGGGATTGGGCGTCGCGGACGGAGCGGCTGGCATCGTTGTGAGTCATGTCGATGGCGAGCTGTCGTTTGGTGGCGCGCAGCGCGTGGGGGCTGATGGTTTCGACGAGGGTGCGGGCGTAGTCGTGGGCGGTGGCGACGACGTCGACGCCAGCGACGCTCCGGTTAGCGAGCCCTATCTCGGCGGCTTCTCGTCCAAGGATTGGGCGGCTGGTGAGGAGCAGGTCAGTGGCTCGGCTGAGTCCGATGAGTCGAGGGAGTAGCCAGGAGAGGCCGTATTCGGCGGGAAAGTTGAGCATGCCGTGGGCGGTGGTGAGTTTGGCGTCTTCGGCGACGATACGGATGTCGCACCAGCAGGCGATGACAAGGCCGACGCCAGCGGCAGCGCCGTTGATGGCGGCGATGGTCACGGTTTCGAATCCCAGAAAGTAGGCGAAGTCGGCGTCGAAGGTCGGGTCAATGCCATAGCCGGGGTTGGCGATGTCGTCGGGAGTTCCGGGGTCGTAGGCACCCCGGTCGACGTGGGTTTCGAGGGCCTGGCTGTCTGCGCCGGGGCAGAAGGTTGTGCCGTCGGGATCGCCGGTGATGACCACGACACGAATAGAGGGGTCGTCTTCGGCAGTCTGAAGAAGGTGGCGCAGTTCCGTGTGCATGCGGCCGGTCCACGAGTTGTGGCGACGGGGACGGGAGAGGGTGATGGTTCCGACGCCGTTGACGAGATCCCAGCGGGTTGTTTTGAGTTTCATTTGATGGAGAGGTTCGCCTAGTCGAGGGTGCTGTATTGGGTGGAGCGATCGGCGGTTCGTTGGCCGAGGGTTTCGGCGACGGAGGCGGCGAGATCGGTGAGGAAATCGTCGGCGGCGGGCGCATTACCGGCACTTACGGTTGCATGGAGCGAGTCGGGTCGGTGCTGGCGGTCGAGATACCAGCCTCGGGAGGCGAGAGCGTCACCGACGACAAAGATATCGAGGCGGTCAGTCCACTCGCGGTCGGTGGTGATGGCGAGGAGTTGGGCCTCGGGGTCACCGACTACCTCGAGTCCGTCGATGGCGCGCACGCCGGCAACAAGTTTGCGGGCGGTGTCGATAGTTGTACGTGTGAGGCGTTCGTAGCCTTCGATGCCGAGACGTTGCATAACCGCCCAGGCGGCAGCCATTGGCGCACCGGATCGGGTGCCTTGCATGTTGGGTGAGGCGTAGAACCCGCCAAGCCAGTCATCGAACGAGTACGTCTGGTACCGGCGCAACTGTTTGGTGCGGTGAAGAATGATGGAAGCGCCCTTGGGGGCGTAGCCGAGTTTGTGCACGTCCAGGCTGATCGTGGTCACGCCGGGAACACGAAAGTCCCAGAGGGGAACGGGTTCACCTAGGCGTTCCATGAATGGGAGAACGAAGCCACCCATGCATGCATCGACGTGGAAGTTGGCATCGGCGGCGGCGGCGAGGGGTGCGAGTTCGGCGATGGGGTCGATGACCCCGTGGGGGTATTGCGGCGCGGAACCAACGACAAGGACGGTGCGATCGGTGATGGCATCGGCCATGGCTTCGACGTCGGCCCGTGAATCGGGGCCGACATCCACCTTGACTACGTCGAGCCCGAAGTAGTGCCCGCCTTTGTGAAAGGCGGCGTGTGCGGAGGTAGGGACGACGATCTCACCGTGATCGATGGCGCGTTCGGCGCGGCCGCGTTCGCGGGCGGCCTTGACGGCCATCAGGATTGATTCAGTGCCGCCTGATGTCATGAAACCTGAAGCATCGTCACCATGGAGAAGCGCGGCCATGTTTCCGACGACTTCACGCTGGATCTGGGCAAGAGAGGGCATGGCGATCGTGTTGAGAGCGTTCTCGTGGAGGTACATGCGGGCTGCTTCTTCGGCGATGGCGTGGACCTCGCTGCCTCCGTCGTAGACGAGGCCGAATGTGCGACCTTCCTGCCAACGGGCGTCGTTGCGACGAAGATCGTGCAGTGATGAGACGATCTCGTCGTGGGTGCGTCCGGATTCGGGCATCGGCATGTCTGCAACCTAGAACACGTAGCTTCGCAAGGCAGAAGGTCAGCTAGCGTTCATGGTCGTGCTTGCTCTTGCCAATCGCTTCGTACTCTGCAGACTGGTTCTGCTTGCGAGCATTCTGAGTCTTGTGTTTGCTGGTCCTGTTTTGGCCGAGGGGTCGCCGCTCACCCAGTCCGATGAACTTGCGACCGACGTCGCCACAGTCGTCGTCGTCGACCCTTCGCGTTTCGCAGTGACGACCACCCACGACTATGTGTTCACCAATGAGTCGAGGGAACGAGACGTCGCTGGTTTTACCGAGACGATTCCCGGGGATGCGGCAGTTGTGACTGCACAGGCTGGCCAGGTTTCTCTCGAGACGGGTCTTGGTTTGCGTGGCGGTGATGTGATGCAACTCTTTGTGTCATTCGCCGAGCCGCTGGGTCCTGGTGAGTCAGCCACGGTCCGACTTGTTTTGTTGCAGGAAGCGGTCGTCGGGTTGCCAGAAGATCTCAACCATGTGTCTCCTTCACTTGTGGCCATTGACCCGTTTGCAGTCGGGAATGGGACCGGACCGGTCACGCTTCATGTAGAGATCCCGCGCGGTTTTGGTCTTGATGTCATCGAAGGATGGGACATCGTGCCCGGTGAGGGCAGCACGACGTTCGTTCGATCCGAGGCGGTTCCCTATGAGCCGGCCCCACTGGTGGCATCCAACCCAGATGCGCTGCAACGACAGTCGGTGGCTGGCCTCGATTACGCCGTTCGCGTCGCCACACTGCTCGGCCCGGAAGTGGATCTGACCGGGCTTGTCGCCGATGTTGCATCTGGTCTCGCCGAATGGCTTCCCGCGATACCAACCAGGCCGGTTGAGATCCGGACTGGTTGGACTGGTGACGATGACGTGCGCTGGGTCGGTAATGACGAGGCGACAGTTGCGGTGGTTGGGATTCACCCTTCGGAAGCTTCGATTGCCCGGGTGATGGCGCAGGTGCTGTCCGCCGAACTTGCATGGGCGGACGAATCGTTGGCGGGTGAGGTAGCTGACGCAGTTACGTTCGCGTGGCTTGAAACTCGTGAGTTTGGCGGGGGTGCGGCCATTGACCGCTCGGAAGGCTGGACGGATCCTCTTTCCAGCGCGTTCCGTCAGGCGGGGCCGGAGGCCACAGCGGCCGTCATCAGCGCAGTGATCGCTGGCACCAATACCTATGAGGGCCCGGGGCCAAACGATGCTGATATCGCGGCGGACTGGCGGGCACTGCTGGACGCGATTGAAAACATGACCGACATCAATGTCTCCTCGCGGTTCCGCGCGGTCGCCTCTCCACAGAACACCATCGCTATTGACGCTCGTGATAGTGCTCGTGGTGAGTACTCGGCACTCGAGATTTTGGGTGATGGTTGGGCGATGCCGCTGATGCTCCGAGTGCCAATGGCGGAGTGGGACTTTGTTACCTTCGACGGGCGTCGGCTCTCAGTTGCTGAACTCATCGAGGCCCACGACGTGTTCGTTCTCCTTGCCGACGAAGAAGATCTTGTCATCGGCCCATACGTGCGGAAGCTGTTCGAAGCCTCTGACTCGACCCTTGATGCTGCGTGGATTCAGTTGGCAGCGGAGGAATCAGCGATCGGGCCGGTTGGTGAGGCACTCCGCCTGGTCACCACCGAGCGAGGCGCGTTTGCCCGCGTGGGAATGGCCAACATCAATGTCAATGATGAACTCGATCTGATCATCGAGGAGTGGGAGGCCGGTGACGCTGAAGATGCTGCGCACCGTGCTGAGGAGTTGATTGAGACATACGAGGGTGCAGTTGGCCGCGGCACGATCAGATTGATCATTCCTTTGGCGTTGCTGTCAGTCCTGGCTTGGTTTGTGCGACTGGTCCATCGCCGCCTTCATCCTTCGTCAGCCGAGTAGAGGTCGCGCAGCACGTTCTTCTGGACTTTTCCCATTGTGTTGCGGGGAAGGGCTTCGACATGGATGATCTGTTTCGGATGTTTGAACCGGGCCAAGCTGGAACGAAGGGCCTGGTCGAGGGCGTCATCGGTGGCCGGCGTGTCGGCATCGACGATCACCGCAGTAACTGCTTCGCCAAAGTCAGCATGGGGCACGCCGATGACGGCTGATTCGATCACCCCGTTGACTGCATCGAGTACGAGTTCGATCTCTTTCGGGTACACGTTTTCGCCGCCGGAGATGATCATGTCGCCGGCCCGACCCTGGAGGCTGACGCGACCCTCGTCGTCAAGCGAGCCGATGTCACCGGTGATGAACCAGCCGTCTTCGCGGCGAGCCTCCGCCGTTGCGTCGGGTCGACGCCAGTACTCGCGAAGGATCTGGTCGCCTCGAACTTCGATCACGCCGACGTCACCGGGCTCGAGTGCCCTGCCGTCGGCATCGGCGATCCTGAGTTCGACACCGTTGATTGGGAAACCGACGGTGCCTGCGCGTCGTTCGCCTTCGTATGGGTTTGTCGTGGTGATCATGGTTTCGCTCATCCCATAGCGCTCACAGATTACGTGGCCGGTACGTTGCGCAAACTCTTCGAAGTGGGTTTCGGTCAGGGGTGCCGATCCGGCGGTGAACAGCCGCATATTTACGCACGATTCATGGGTGAGGGTGGGGTTGGCGAGTAGTCGGGTGTAGTGAACGGGAACGCCCATGAAGACGGTGGCGTGGGGAAGTGCTGAGACCACGAGCTCGGCATCGAACTTTGTCAGGAATGTCACTGGGATCGCGGCGAGCATTGCGCAGTGCAGGGCGACAAATAGGCCGTGGACATGAAAGAGCGGCAGACAGTGGACCAGATGGTCGGTCGGCTGGAATGCCCATGCATCGTGGAGCGCGCGGGCGTTGAGTCGGAGGCTTCGGTGCGAGAGGGCTGCGCCCTTGGGTCGACCAGTCGTGCCCGATGTGTAGAGAATCGATCCGAGGTCCATCTCGTCGCGATCGACGACTGGGAGAGGACTCGTAGCAGCGGCAAGCCCAACGACTGTGCCGCCATCGTCGCCACCAAGGG
Source organism: Acidimicrobiaceae bacterium (assembly GCA_018699415.1). Classification (GTDB taxonomy): domain Bacteria; phylum Actinomycetota; class Acidimicrobiia; order Acidimicrobiales; family Aldehydirespiratoraceae; genus JAACCU01. Next base: position 9,451 of record JABIQM010000030.1, on the reverse strand, counting down.
TGAGCACTGCCGCTCCCTTCGGGTCGAACCGGCCGAGCCGCGATGGGTCAACCACGATGACCGCAGGTGCGGAATCATCAATGAAGTAGGCGAATTCCCCGTCCGTGAACGCAGTGTTGAGCGGTACATGCACTCCGCCGGCGTGCAGCGTGGCGACATAGAGAGCCACGGAGTCGATGGACTTGTCGACCTGCATGAGTACCCGGTCACCGGGTATCACCCCAGCCTCTTGCAGCACACGTGCCATCTTTGCGGCCCGCAGATATAGATCGCCATAGGTGATGATCTCCCCGCCCGGCTGGAGCAGAAAAGGGGCATCGTTGCGCGAGGCCGCAGCCTCGTGGAGTTGGTGAACGAAGTTGCCCGGGGTGATCATCGTTGGCCTTGAAAGAGGATCTTGGAGATGTAGGTCAGCGACGGCTTCCGGTTGTCTTTCACGTGGATCGATGATTCGAACGTCACGAGTGTTCCCGCGAGATGCTTCTCGGCTCCGACGAGGCGTGACTTCGCATGGATGGTGGCGCCGGCAGGAACGGGACGGCGAAATTGAAGGCCGCCGGACCCATAGTTCACGACGTTCGTGGCCCCGCTCAGGTCGACCGGCATGTTGATCAGTTGTGGCATGAGGCTGAGCGTAAGAAAGCCGTGCGCGATCGGACCGCCGAACGGACTCTCCTTCTCGCACCGCTCAATGTCGACGTGGATCCATTGGTGATCGCCTGTGAGTTCGGCGAACCCGTTGATCATTTCCTGCGACACTTCGACCTCTGTTCCGAAGTCCCCCCACTCGCCGGTTACCCCGGCATTGATCGCGTCGATGTCTCTAAACGGAATGGCCATCAGGCGATCATGCCAGATAGCCAGATAGTACGACGCACTCTCCCAAAGCACGTCTGGGGACAGACCCCATTTGTGCCTTGTCAGGACGTTGTCACAGCACCTCCGTAGCTTCGGGTGGTATGGCTCGACATGCTCGTAATCACGCTGAAGGGGACTGGCACCACCTATTCAATCGAGGGGCGCGGCGGTGGCCGATTTTCCACACTGACGTCGATCGCGGGGCCTTCGTAGCACTGCTGGGAGAACTCACCACAAACTTTGCGGTAGAGATTCACGCCTTCTGTCTGATGGGGAACCACTATCACCTCGTCGCCCGGTTCCCGGAGCGCAACGTGTCAGCGGCAATGGCCCACCTCGGTCAGATGTATACCCAACAGTTCAACCACCATCACCAGGTCGATGGGCCACTGTTTCGGGGCAGATTCGGATCTGTTCCCATCAACGATGACCGTCAGGTGCTGGCAGCGGTGCGCTACGTCGCTCGCAACCCTCTCGATCTCCCCGGGCTATCGCGACTGAGCGATTTTCGATGGTCGAGCCATCGGAGCTATTTGGGGATGCGCCGGCCACCGGGATGGCTGAAGGTTGACATGGTGCTGGGCATGCTCGGTGGTCCGAGCGCCTATCGCTCATTTGTCGAAGATGATCTCGACGAGGAGTCGCCGCCTCGCTCGGCTACTCGTCGGGAGGCTCGTTGCGTTCAGCCGTTCGTCGGGCGCGGAAACTCCGTATGTCCGACGCTGAATTCAGGGAGCTTTGCAACAGCCTGCTCGAACGCGTCGACTGATCGAGCAGGTGCAGGACAAAGCACGTTTGGGGTCTGTCCCCAGGCGTGCTTTGTTAGCCGCGGGGGACGTCGATCCAGGGGATTTCTTTGTCGACGCGGGGCTCGCCGGGTAGGCCGAGGACCTGTTCGCCGAGGATGTTCTTCATCACCTCAGTGGTGCCGCCCTCGATTGTGTTGGCGCGGGCCCGCAAGAAGGCGTAGCCCTCGCCACCGGCTGTGCCCTGAAGGTCCACGGCTTCGGGACGGCGGAACGTGTAGTCGAAGTTGATCTGGCCAGCCATACCCTGAAGATCGACCGCCTTTTCGTAGATGTCCTGATTGAGAATGGCCATGACGGATTTACCGACGGAACCCTCAGGCCCGGGGTTGCCAGACTTGGCTAGCTGTGAGGCGCGCATGTTGGTGAGGCGGAGTACTTCGGCCCGGATCCACAATTGGGCGACGTCGTTGCGGTTGGACTTGTTCTTCTGATGATCTGAAGCGTTGTTCCACAGCTTCACGAGTTGACCGATGGAGCCGCCGCCCTTCTTTGGGCCCCCGCCTCCGCCACCACCGATGGCGTTTCGTTCGTTCATTAGCGTGGTGAGAGCGGCGCGCCAGCCTTCACCCTCTGCACCGATGCGGTGTTCATCGGGTACACGCACGTCGGTCATGTAGACCTCGTTGAACTCGGCCTCGCCGGTGATCTGGCGCAGTGGGCGCACCTCCACCCCCGGTGATTTCATGTCGAGGGCAAAGTAGGTCATGCCCCGGTGCTTTGGAACAGTGGGATCGGTGCGCGTCACGAGCATGCCGAAGTCGGCGACGTGAGCCAGTGTGTTCCACACCTTCTGTCCGTTGACCGTCCACTCTTCACCATCTCGGACAGCCTTGGTGCCAAGACCAGCGAAGTCAGAACCGGCGCCCGGCTCCGAGAACAGTTGGCACCACTTCTCTTCGCCGGTGAACATGGGCCGCAAGAAACGTTGCTTGACCTCGGTGGAGCCGTGGGTCACGACTGTCGGTCCGGCGAGGGCGCTGAAGAACATGCTCGCGTGCATGGGTGGAGCACCAGCGCTACTAAGTCGCTGGTTGACGACCCGCTGAAGTTGGGGCGCAACACCCAGGCCACCGTAGCCCTTGGGGTACATGACCCAGGCCAGTCCGGCATCGAACTGGTTGCCGCGAAATTCCTCATACCCCTGAGTGCTGGGGTCGTGGGTTGCAAGAAGGGCATCGAGGGCGGTCTCGACTGTCTGAAGATCAGCATCGCTCATACTGGCAGTCTGCCTGACAATAGATTTGGCGACAAACTCACAGCGCTGATGCAGTGAGGGCGCGAATGAACCGAGCGAGAAAGGCCGCCATCTGCTCACGAGAGACGAGATTGTCGGGTGCGTATGCCGTTGGCGAAACTCCCTTTGTGATGCCTAGTTCGTAGATCAGGGCGACGTATGGCGCGGCATAGTCGCCGGACTCGATATCGGTGAAGGGGTGCTCGCCGCCCACCTGGGTATCTGGGCGAAGCAGTAGCCAGAGCCGGGAGAGAAAGGCGGCCATCTGACGACGAGTCACCAGACCTGCTGGGTCGTAGGTGTACTGGCCTGTACCCATTGTGATTCCGAGCTCTGCAATCAGGCTGATGGCCTCGCTCGCGAAGCTGGTCGGGCTGACGTCGGTGAACGAGTGGGGCAGGTTCGGCACAGCATCGGGATGGATGAGGCGCCAGACACGAGCGATGAACGCCGCCATCTGTTCTCGGGTCACGACATCGGTCGGTGAGTAGGTCGTGGCCGACGTACCAGTGGTGACACCGAGGTCGTACAGCAAGCTGACGTCAGCGGTGGCGTAGGAGCCCAATCGCATATCGGAGAAGGGCGCGGGCGCCAGATGTGCCGCGCATCCGTCTGCCACCACCGCAGCACCGAAGTAATCGGTTGCCGTAGCGAGCAGCGCGTGGTGGGTGGTTTCGATGACAAGCGGGGTTTCGTCGACCAACGCTTGAAGGTCGGCATAGTCGGCATCATCGTGATCGGCGGCCGCGGCAAGCACGAGCAGTGTCGCTGCATCGGCGAGAAGATCGGCGTCGGAGTCCTGGGGGGCGAACAGCGGCGGCGTGTCAGCCGATGCGAGATCGCTGATCAATGTGGCAGCGCCGCCGATCTGAATAGCTAGCTTTGACTCGTCGACGATCGCTTGGGTGTCGGCGAGTGATGCGACGCATGCACCGCTGACATCGGTGAACGCCAGAGTCGGAAACGGGCCGGTGGCCAGGCGGGTTGCAGCGGGGCGTGCGGCGCTGCCCGCCACGAAGGAGTGAACCGTGGGCAATGCTGCTCCTGTGAAGCGGTCAAGAAGCGCCGACCAATTGGCGGTGCCCGTGAGTGACGCAATCGTGTGAGGCCGCAGTGCCAGTGAGGCGTTGGCTCCGGCGACTCCGTAGTCGACGGCCGCCACGATGTCAGAGCGGGTCGCGTTCTGGTAGAGGGCCAGCCAGTCTGATGCTGCGCTGCCGGCATCGTCGTACTCGTCCCAGAAGGCGAAGACGATCGTTCGTCTTGGCGGTACGGGCGCGGCGGCGATCTGCGCGGCGACTTCGAGCACCAGAGCGGTGCTCGCCGCGTGTTCGGTTGCCCCGGGGCAAGCGATGGGAGCCATAGCCGTGCCGCACTCGGCAATCGACGAGTAACTGGTCGATACCAGCACGGTCTCCGCCGCCAGGTCAGTGCCGGGAATCTGAGCGAAGACATTGGTGCCGTTGGTGGTCACGTCGAGGTAGGAGGCAACGTCGGTCGTGCCATCGAGTGCCTCACTTGAGGCTGCGAGGGTGGCGGTCAGGTAGTCGAGCGATGTGTCCGGATCGGTGAGCTTGTGGACATGCATCTCGAGCACCGTGCCAGACGGGCGGTCCACGCAGTTGGTTGACACGAATACCTCCTGAGGATCAATGACATTTCCGTCAAAGGTCACTTCGGTCTGTGGGTAGCCGGCGTTCCGAAGGCGCCAGCCCTCAGCAACTTCCATTTCGCGGCTGTCCCAGTACTCCAGATGAAGATGAGCGTGTCCGGTGGCGTTGCCGGTATCGCCGATCAACCCGATGAGATCACCGGTTTGCACCACGTCACCCCGTTGATTCACGCCGGCAGGGATCGAATTGTGCACAAGATGGACGTAGCGCACCGTGTAGTCGCCATAGTCGATGTCGAGGTAGGTGCCAGCGCTGACATGCAGCCCGACATATGCCACGACGCCGTCGCCCTGAGCGAGCAAGGGTTGGCCCATGTCGTGCTGGCGATCGGGCCAGATGAGCGACGTGCGGTTGATGTCGAGATTCCAGTCGTTCTGGCCATGGTCAGAACGGGTGCCGCCCACCCACTCCGTGTCGCATTCGAATGGGGCAGATAAGAGTTGGAAGTCGGTTTCGGTGTGAGCGGACGCGGCCGTTGGCGAAAGTGCGAGTCCGCCGGCAACGAGGGCAAACGAGTTGAGGGCCGTGAAGAGTCTTCGAAATGTCATGCAGTCTCCGGCCCGCTGCGTTCGTAAGTGTACGCCTTCTATTCGTCACGCGGTGCTCGCGCGGTTTAGCGTTTCTTTTTATGAGCTCTTCACTCGCTGATTATCTGGCCGCCCACGAGACCGCATTTAATGAGATCGTCGGCATAACCGCTGACCTCACCGACGAGCAGTGGCTGGCGAAGTCGCTGTGTCCGGCGTGGACGATTCGGCAGTGCACGGCCCATGTCATCGGTATAGAAACGGTGCTTACGGGGTGGGCGCCATCGCTCGAGAACCCGCCACCATTCGAAATCATGGGCCCATGGATGGAGGAGGCCGCGGCTATGAGCAGCGCTGATTTCAACGCCGCAGTTGCCGCCATTGTCGCCGCACGGCTGGCTGAGCTTGCTTCCTTTGCCGACGAGGTCGTCTCCACCGCGAGTATCACCCCCGTCGGACCCCAGACCTACGGCGACTTTCTCCGCATCCGCATCTTCGATATGTGGGTCCACGCCCGCGACATCGGCCTACCGCTTGGGATTCAACTCCCCGACGATGGCCCTACCGCCTCGATGGCTCTCGACGAGGTCCATCGTTCGATGGGTTACATCATGGGCAAGAAGGTTGGCCTCGAAGATGGGATGAGTGCCACCGTCCATGTCACCGGCGGCGTTGAGCGCGACATCCATGTGGCGGTCGATGGCCGTGCTGCACTCGTCGATTCACTCTCGGACCCGACGGTAGAGATCACTATCGACGTCGAGACCTTCGTCATGTTGGCGTGCGGCCGTGTTGACCCGCAGGAACGCATTGACGCCGGTCGTATCTCGTGGACTGGCGATGCCGCTTTGGGCGATAGGGCGGCGCGTAACCTTCGCTTCACGATGTAATTGGCGGGCGAATTGACCCGGTGGGCTGACCGCAAGCCTCTATCCCGCCGCCATGGCCATCGCAGCGTAGATGGCGACGCCGTTTTTCAACGCGTCCTCGTTGGCGCGCATCAGGTTCGAGTGGTTCGGTGCCGCAGTGGTGTGGTGTTCATCGTCGGGGCATACCCCGAGGAACGCCATGGCGCCAGGCACGTGCTGGAGTACGTAGCTGAAGTCTTCGGCACCCATGATCGGGTTGGCCATCAAGGCAAAAGCATCCTCACCCAGCACCGCGTGGGTGACGTTGCCAACCAACTCTGCTTGATCGTCGTTGTTGACCGTGACCGGGTAGCCGGACTCGATGTGGGCCTTGCAGGAGCAACCGTGCGCTGCTGCGGTGCCTTCGGCAACACGAACAAGGTTGGTCTTCAATGTGTCTCTGGTGGCCTCGTCGTGAGAACGAATCGTTCCCTCCATCCACGCCGTCGGTGGGATGATGTTGTTCGTGGTACCGGCCTGGATATGGGCCACGGTGATGACCCCAGATTTCGCCGCATCGAGCGAACGCCCAACCATTGTGTGAAGCCCGGTGATGGTTGCGCCAAGGGCGGGGATCGGATCTGTGCAGTTGTGAGGAGCAGATGCGTGACCGCCGGCGCCGTGGATCATGATCTCGAACTTGTCGGCCGACGCCAGGAGCGCTCCCGCCCGTGTGGCGATCTTGCCGGCGGGCCTGTTGGCCGTGACGTGGATCGCAAACGCACGGTCGACACCGTCGAGCACGCCCTCGTCGATCATGTACTTGGCGCCATGGAACCCTTCTTCGCCGGGCTGAAACATGAAGCGGATCTTGCCGGTAAAGCTGTCTTTGTTGTCAGCGAGGAGACGAGCTGAGCTGGCCAACATGGCGACATGGGTGTCGTGACCACAGGCGTGCATCTTTCCGTCGTTAGCTGACTTGAAATCCGACGGGAAATCCTCCTGGAGCGGCAGAGCGTCCATGTCGCCGCGCAACAGCACGGTTGGCCCCGGCTTCCCTGAGTCGAGGTCGGCCACGACTGACGTGGTTGACTCGCCGAGTGTGATGTCAAGGCCAAGTCCAGTCAGGGCATCGGTGATCCGTTTTTGGGTGCGCGGAAGATCGAGCCCGAGTTCGGGGTCCTGATGGATGGCGCGGCGTAGTTCGATTGTGTGGTCGTTGATGGCCGCTGCGGCAGTGGCGAGGTCGGGTCCGAGGTGAGAGGTCATGCCTCGACACTGCCTCGTGAAATGATCGCTCGCAATTTGTTACCGCCGATTTATGGCTAACGAAGGTTTCGAGCGGAGATTCGATTTGACGACGGTGCTTTGGTAAACATGCACCACCAGTCCCTGAGATACGTAAAGAGTTGAACACACGCTTCGGTAACGGCAAACACGTCGCTGATGTGGCCACTAAATGGGGAGCGGCGTATCGTCGAGGCCATGAAGCTCTCGATGATGCTCAACTATTCTGGCGACCCTCGTTTGGCTGCCGCCGAGGCTCGCGATCTCGAACTGGCTGGTATCGACCTTGGTTGGGTGGCTGAGCTCTACAGCTTTGATTCGGTGTCGATCCTGGGGTACCTCGCCGCGATGACGGAGACGATGGAACTCGGTTCTGGGATCTTCAATACGTACTCGCGGACACCCACGACGATTGCGTCAACTGCGGCCGGCCTCGACGCCGTGTCGGGCGGACGGTTCATTCTCGGGTTGGGTGCCTCTGGCCCTCAGGTCATCGAGGGCTGGCACGGTCTTCCCTACGACAAGCCGCTGGCTCGCCAGCGCGAGATCATGGACATCTGTCGCAAAGTCTGGCGCCGTGAAGTCGTCACCAACGACGGCCCGATCTACAAACTCCCGCTGCCCGAGGAGCAGGGCACTGGTCTGGGCAAGCCGCTCAAGCTGATCAACCATCCGGTGCGCAGCAATATCCCGATCTATCTCGCCTCGCTTGGCCCGAAGAACGTGGAACTTACCGCCGAGGTGGCCAACGGCTGGCTTCCTGTCTTTTACTACCCGGAGAAGGCCAGCGATGTTTGGGGCGACGACATTGCCAGAGGCAAGGCCAAGCGTGACCCCGGCCTCGGGGAACTTCAGGTTTCTGCTGGCGGCATGCTCGCCATCACCGACGACAAGGAGCAGGCGGGCAAGCTCCGTGACATGGGCCGGTTCATGACCGCGCTGTATGTGGGGGGCATGGGGGCTAAGGGCAAGAACTTCTACAACAACATCTTCCGCAAGTACGGCTACGAGGACGAAGCTGAGCAGATCCAGGACCTCTACCTGTCGGGCAAGAAGGACGAGGCCATGGCGCTGATTCCGCAGGCGTATCTCGATGCCACAGCGCTTGTTGGCGACGAGGGTTGGGTTCGTGAGCGCGTCGAGGCGTACCGTGCCTCAGGAGTGACTCACCTTCAGGTCACGCCAATGGGAGAGAATCCGCTGAACGACATCGAGAAGGTCAAGGCCTGGGCCGAGTAGCCGGTCCCCGGCTGAGGGCCTGCATCGCGTCGGTGGAGGTCCGCTTCATTGTTGCTTGGTCGGGTGCAGGTAATGGTCGAGGCCGGCGAGCGCGTCACTCAGCTTCTTGGCCAAGACCTTCCGCAGCACCTTGTCGAATAGCCACGCGCTCCCGCGGCGAGGGCCGAGCGCCATGAGGTAGGTGACCCGACATCGATCGGCGCTGAGTTGCTGGATTGAGACCCGCTCGCTCATCGACTCAATCATCGACGGAACACCTCGCACCGCTGTCACGGTGAAACCCCACACCGTTCCTGGTTCCCACTCGATGAACTCTTCGTCGATCTCAACCTTGTTGATGAAGGCTCTACGTTGTGAGCCGATGCCTTCGTCGAGTTCGCCGAAGCGCTCAATTTTGGTGAGCTGGGAGAACCACTGCGGCCAGGACTCGTGGTCGGCGAGAGCGGTGAAAATTTTGTCAGGCGACGCCATGATCTCGCGCGCCGCGCTGATCTTTACTGGTGCGCGATCGGTCCACTCGGGAGGCTGGAGGATCATTTCCATTGGGTCATCATGGCCGACACAGCTACTCAGCGTTGTCCACCTTTACTTCGCATTAATTGGTCACCTGTTCTACGGTCATGGATCAGGGCCTGTTGCAAATCTTCGACTTTCCCTTGACTTCACGTGTGCGTGAACTTTATTTCTGTTTGAGATGACGATGATGAATGACACGAGCAGTCGTACCAGCACGGCACATGTCGCCAATCTCGATGACCTTGCAGTTGGCGATATGAAGATGGCCAAGGTCGGGGAGCGCAAGATCGCGGTGATCCGCACCGCCAGCGGAGTTCACGCACTTGATAATGCGTGCCCCCACCAGGGCTACGGCCTTGTTACCGGTGCCCTTGATGGTGAGCTTGTGACATGCCAATGGCACAACTGGAAGTTCCGTGCCGACACCGGTGAATGCGTCATGGGCGAGGAGAACGTCACG
>JABIQM010000075.1 GCA_018699415.1 Acidimicrobiaceae bacterium | reverse complement strand
TCGTGGTTTGTTGGGGTCGGCTGCGGCACGACACCTGGCGGATCTGGGAGCCGACGTTGTGGTGATCGGACCCGGTGAGCCGGCTGAACTTGCCAGCCATAATGGCGTGTTCGGCAGCCACTACGACGAGAGCCGTATCACTCGCGTGCTCGACCGAGACCCTTACTTCGCTCGCATTGCGGCGGCGTCGCTTGGGCGCCACCGCGATTTAGAAGAGAGGACGGGAATCGAGTTCTATTGCCCTGTCGGTCATCTTTCGGTCAGTGGAATGGGTGACTACCTCGATGAAATGCTCGTCAATGCGACTGCCGCCGGAGTCGACTGTGACGTGCTCGACGATGTCGCTCTCGCCCAAAGGTTTCCGCGGTTCCGGTTCGGCCATGGCATGACCGGGGCCTTTGATGCTCGAGTCGGTGGCCACATAAACCCGCGTCAGTTCATCGCCGCCCAATGCGAAGCCGTTCGTCTCCAAGGAGGGCAGCAGATCGACGCCGTCGTCACTTCGGTCGAGTCGGAGAGCGGACGGATCCTGGTCGGTCTCAGCGATGCAACCGTTGTCAAGGCGGATCAGGTACTCCTCGCCACGGGCGCATTTGCCAATCATCTGATGATCATCCCCAAGGAGATCGACTTCGCTGTGCAGGAACACACCGTAGTGTTCGCAGAGGTTGACGACGGCGTGGCCGCCGAACTCGCCGACATGCCGTCGGTGATCTGTAAGCGAGGCGATGAGATCGGCGAAAGCGTCTACCTGTTACCACCGGTCCGCTACCCCGATGGCCGCAACTATCTCAAGATCGGACAATCGGTCGGCTGTCTGATGACGGACCCGGCCACGATGCTGACCCGATGGTTTCAGTCCGGGGGCGACGCGGCGACCGCATCGTGGCTCCACGAGGAACTGGCGATGCTCCTTCCCGACGTCGAGGTCCGGTCGAGCCATGTCGTGCCCTGTGCGGTCACCAAGTCGCCCACGGGGCGCCAGTTCATCGATCGGTTTCCGGACTCCGAGATATACGCGCTGCTGGCCGACGACGGCCACGTGGCCAAGTCGGCTGACGAGCTCGGACGGATCGCTGCTCACCGAATGTTGTACGGCACGGTGCCCACCGAATACGCCGATGAGAACTATCGGTTGGTCTACCGCTAGGCGGGCGCACATCGCGATGGTGCCGGATAACGTGACGGCGCTGTCTTTTCTGACAGGGCTCGCCGGTCAGATACCGGTGCGTCAACTCGATTCCCTATAAAAAGCAGATTCACGTGTCCGATCAGACCATTGCCGCCGAAGAGACCCAGTTCGGGACCTTCGATTCGGACGGTAACTACACTCCTCGCCAAATCATTGACGCCGACCTCGGCGACATCGATATCGAAGAGGCTTACACCTCCACGATGGTGCTCGTTGAAGACGGCCAGCTCGTCAAAGGCACTGTCGTCCGAATCGATCAGGACGAAGTCCTCCTCGACATCGGCTACAAATCCGAAGGCGTGATCCCTAGACGTGAGCTGTCGATCCGCAACGACGTGGATCCCAGCGAAGTTGTTTCGGTCGGTGAGCCCGTCGAAGCTCTTGTCATCATCAAGGAAGACAAAGAAGGCCGTCTCGTCCTCTCGAAGAAGCGTGCGCAGTACGAGCGTGCATGGGGCCAGATCGAAGAACTCAAGGAAGCTGACGGTGTCGTGAAGGGCTCCGTGATCGAGGTCGTCAAGGGTGGCCTCATCGTTGACATCGGTCTTCGTGGATTCCTCCCGGCGTCGCTCGTCGAATTGCGTCGTGTGCGCGACCTCCAGCCCTACGTGGGCAAGGAACTCGAAGCCAAGATCATCGAGCTTGACAAGAACCGCAACAATGTCGTGCTGTCTCGCCGTGCGTGGCTCGAAGAAACCCAGAAGGAACAGCGTGGAGCGTTCCTCGACAACCTCAAGCCGGGTGAGCGTCGCAAGGGCGTCGTGTCCAGCGTCGTCAACTTCGGTGCGTTCGTGGATCTCGGGGGTATGGACGGACTCGTTCACGTTTCTGAGCTCAGCTGGAAGCACGTCGATCACCCATCGTCCGTTGTCACCGTCGGTGACGAGATCGATGTTGAGGTCCTCGAGGTCGATCTCGACCGTGAGCGCATCAGCCTGTCGCTGAAGGCGACCCAGCAGGATCCGTGGCAGGAATTCGCCGGCGGTCACCGTGTTGGCGAGCTCGTGTACGGCCGTGTCACCAAGCTCGTGCCCTTCGGTTCGTTCGTCCAGGTGGGCGATGGCATCGAGGGCCTCGTGCACATCTCGGAGATGTCGGCACATCACGTCGACCTTCCCGAGCAAGTTGTCACGCCGGGCGAGGAGCTGTGGGTCAAGATCATCGATCTCGATCTCCAGCGTCGCCGCATCAGCTTGTCGATCAAGCAGGCTGCCGAAGGTGGCCAGGTCGCTGCTGAGTACCAGGAGCACTTCGGTGAGCACGCCTACGACTCCGAGGGCAACTACATCGGTGGCGACGAGGCATCCGAAGGCCAGGCAGCGTGGGAAGAGTACTATGCCGAAGCAGATGGAACTGCAGAGCCCGCTGCTGAGGGTGAAGAGGGCGTCGAGTACGAGTACGTCGAGGTCGAAGAAGAGGTTGAGGTCGAAGAAGAGGTTGAGGCCTCCGAAGAGGAGTGACTTTCGCCTAGTCTTTTGGGCCTAGTTCTTCAGATTTCGTCGAAGATCAACCGTCAAAGAATCTAAACGAAACACGATGGCAAGCATTTCTCTCCAGGAATGCTTGCCATCTGCGTTTTCGGCGAAGTGCTGGGTGTCTTGGAGTAAATCCTTACTTCGGCGGGTGGACCGGGGGTGAGTTCCCAAGCAGCATGAGAGGGCATGGGGCAGGAGTCATGGGTACAAGGCCTCAACTCACCCAGAGTTCGACCGACAGGGGAACGCAAGTAGGTCTCTATCTCTCTTTCTTTCTCTCCATTAACGAGGTTTTTGTGAGTTCCCGTCGAACACTCATCCTTATCGCTGCAATCGGTGTTGGCCTCTTTGCTGGCCTGGCGTTGCTCAACTATGTGCGAAGCATCGAAGACGATGTGTACGCAGATGTGCAGCCCGTCCTGGTGCTGATTGCGTCTGAGGACATTCCAGAAGGGACGCCCGCTTCGCTGGCGATCCAGATGATGGCCGCGCAGGAAATCCCGCTGGAAATCCGCCCCGCGACCTTTCTCCCGGTTAACGAGGCTGACCAGATCGCCGGTCTCGTAGCTAGAGGTTTCATTCCGAAGAACCAGATCATCGTCCAGGGCCTCTTTGCTGATCCAGCAATCGTCTCTGCCCGGTTCACGGACCAGGTACCGTCTGGACAGGTCGCGATGACTGTCATGGTTGGCCAGGTTGCGGCTGTTGGTGGCTACCTGCAGCCTGGCGATGAGGTCAACATCATGGTCCGCCATGTTGGGGTGGGTTGCGCAGCTAACGAGGTCGAAGACGAGGGCGAGGAGAACCTCGCGGGCGAACTCCAGAGCAACACCGGAAGCGACACCTCCTTCGGAGGTTTGTTCGATGCCGACGAGATTCTGGAAGGAACCGTGTGGTGCACTTATAGTTCGCCCGCCCGCTATCTCTTTCAGCGAGTCGAGATCCTCGCCATTGGTGCCCGTCAGACGTTGCAACCCGGCGAGGTCGGCTCTGATGTCATCACCCCACAAGGCGGTGCGATCACGTTCATGTTGCCGAATGAGGCGGCCCAGATACTGGCGTCGGTTACCCCATCGGACATTTACCTCACACTCGTTCCCGAGGACTACGAGGCCGAGGTCATGCGGCCGCTACCACTAGCCATTCTCGACGGTAGGGGTCCCACGCCCGCTGAAATGCCCGGATGTCTGACGCCCTATGGCCCTGATGGATTTATCGAAGGCGATTCGGTTGACGGCGTTGCCGATGAAGAAAGCGACACCATCGCTCACTTCTCATGCGATCAAATTCAGGAGGACTGATCCACGTGTCGAGTTTTTTCACCAATGAAAACTCTGAGAACCCGGTTCTGGAGCTAGATGATGAAACACCGGTTCCCGCACAAGGGACCGTGTCAGAAGCCCCCAGCCTCAATGAAAGTGCACCGCCGCCCAGTGAGCGATCGGGGCGTCAGATCAATCTGGTAGTTATCGAGCCCGACGACTTCGCTCGAAGCCAGCTACTCGTGCAACTCGGTGCAGACGTGAGCAGTTTTCCAAAGGTCGAAGACCTGTTGCCGTATCTCAACGGAGAGTCGATTGTGCTGGTGCTCGGTCCGAGCTGCGCTATCGATGATTCACTCAGTGGTGTCGAACGTGTGCTGCATGCACATCGTGAGATCGGAGCGATCCTCGTAACAGAAGAACTCACAACGAGTCTTCTCCAGCAAGCGTTGCGCTCTGGGGTAAAGGACGTGCTCGAGGCTCCTGTCGACGATACCCAAATGCACGAAGCGATCGATCGGGTGGCTGCCAGTTTGGCGCTGTCTCCAAGTCGTCGGCGGGGAGACGGCGCCACGACTTTTGAAGATGACGGCGAACTCGCTCAAGTCATCACGGTATTCAGCACAAAGGGCGGATCCGGCAAGTCAGTCATCGCTACCAACCTTGGCGTGAGCCTGGCCCAGCGTTCCGAGAAGCCTGTGGTGCTGATCGACGCTGACCTCCAGTTCGGTGACATCGCAGTGATGCTCAAACTGGTTCCAGAACACACCATTGTGGATGTGGTCAGCTCCCTCGATCGCCTCGATGTGAGCCTCATGCAGAGCCTCTTGGTTACGCACGAGTCGTCGGGTCTACTTGTTCTCCCGGCCCCGCTTGAGCCTGCATTCGCCGATCAGATCGATGCCGCTGAGATGGTCCAGATCGTCGAGGTTCTTCGTCGATTCTGCTCGCACGTCATCATCGACACTCCGGCGTACTTCAACGATGTGGTGCTTGGGATGATTGAGATCAGCGACGAGGTGCTCCTCATCGCGGGCATGGATATCCCCAGCATCAAAAATGTGAAAATTGGTTTGCAAACCCTGCATCTGCTCAACACCCCGGTAGAGAAGCTGCACCTGATTCTGAATCGGGCCAACTCGAAGGTGAAGCTCGATGTCGCCGAAGTCGAGCGAACTCTTCAGATCAGTGCTGACATCTTAATCCCGAGCGACATTGTCGTTCCCCAATCTGTGAACCGCGGCGTCCCGGTGGTTCAGAGTTCCCCCCGCTCTGGAGTGGCCAAGTCGCTCCAAGAGCTCGCCAGTCTCTTTGCGCCAGCGGCCAAGTCCGGCCGGCGTAAGAAGTGACCCCTCTCCAGGACTGAGGAGTATCAATGAGTCTGTATAAGCGTCTACACGACGTACAGCAAGAAACAAATCCTGGTTCTAGTCGGGCTTCCAGTCCTGATAAAGATGGAGCAGGCACGAGCAATAATCCGGGCGGTCTTGCTGCTGTGCAGAAAGCGAAGGCCGGAGGTGGGCTCGACAGCCTCCGTGACCCCGTGCTCGACGAACTGCGTCAGCGTATTCACCACAATCTGATCGAAGAACTCGGTCCGATCCTTTATGACAGTCGACTCTCAGAGGAGGACTTGCGCAAGAAAGTCCACGAGCAGCTCCACACTGCTCTGGCTCAGGAGCGTGCGCCACTCTCGGCTTCAGATAAGGCGCAACTCATTCAGGACGTCTCCGATGACATCCTCGGCTATGGCCCGATCGATCCGCTTCTCCGCGACGACGACGTTTCTGAAATCATGGTTAACGGCCCCAACTCTGTCTATGTGGAGCGTGCCGGCAAGCTCACCAAAGACCCTGTCACGTTTGTTGACGAGGCACACCTACGGCGCATCATCGACAAAATTGTGGGCCAGGTTGGCCGACGCATCGACGAGTCGAGTCCAATGTGTGACGCTCGTCTTCCCGACGGTTCTCGTGTAAACGCAATCATCGCGCCGCTGACCATCGGCGGCCCGTTCCTCACTATCCGCAAGTTCAAGGCCGATCCACTTCAGGTCGATGACCTCATCCGGTTCGGCACGTTGGATGCTAACGCGGCCCGCTTCTTGCAGGCCTGTGTAGTTGGTCGACTGAACATGGTCGTCTCGGGTGGTACCGGCACTGGTAAGACCACCACGCTGAACGTCTTATCATCGTTCATACCGAGCGATGAGCGCATCGTCACGGTTGAGGATGCCAAGGAACTCCAGCTCCACCAGGACCACGTGCTTTGCATGGAGACCCGTCCACCCAACATCGAGGGGAGTGGCCATGTCTCCATTCGTGATCTCGTCAAAAACTCTCTGCGTATGCGCCCGGACCGCATTGTGGTCGGTGAGTGTCGCGGTGGCGAGGCCCTCGACATGCTCCAGGCCATGAACACGGGCCACGATGGCTCTCTGACTACGGTCCACGCCAACACTCCGCGTGACACCCTCTCTCGTCTCGAGACGCTGACACTCATGGCTGGCTTTGATTTGCCGGTGCGAGCGATCCGTGAACAGATGGCGTCTGCCATCGACTTGGTGGTGCAGATTGCCCGCCTACGCGATGGCTCTCGTCGTATAACTCATATCACCGAGGTACAGGGCATGGAGGGTGACGTAATCACACTCCAAGACATCTTCATGTTCGACTTCGGCGCTGGTGTCGATGACGCTGGTCGCTACCAAGGTAGTCTCACGCCCACCGGTATTCGCCCGAAGTTCGCCGAGAAGCTGACATCCGAGGGCATCCGGCTTGGTCCCGAGACGTTCCAGCCCAATGGTGGCGCAATGGCGGCTAAGTGACCGAGTTCTCCCACGTCGCTCGTCGGCGCGGCCTCTTCACGTTGTTTTTAGCGGCGTTGATGCTGGTGGCTTCGCTTGTCGCCCCAGCCGCGCTCGCGCAGGAGACAGAAGCGGAGCTGTCGGCGGCTCCCGTAGAGCTGCTCATGATCGACGCGACCGAAGACCCGTACGTGGTTCTTCGTGCCGCAAATGAGCCCTCGGTCGTCAATATCGCGATCGCAGGTGTCGTCGTCGAGGCCGGGACTCCGGTCGCTTTGGCATCGTCGGACATTCCGGTGCAGACGATAATTCTCATCGACAACAGTTCGGAGTCCACGGAGTTTCTCGAGTCGTTCATTGCCGCAGCAGGCGACTACGTAGGTCGTGCCCCGGTGACCGAACAGATTGAGGTGTGGACCTCCGGTGGTAGAGCCCGTCTTCGTGTCGGCTTCAACAACGACCACGAGCGCAACGGCGAGGTCATCGCCAACATTCTGACCGCTTCCGGTGGCAACAAGCTTTGGGATGGTATTCGAGGTTCGGTCCTCAACATGGTTGATCCCATTCCGGGCGCTGCGAATTTGTTGGTCTTCACAGCGAATACTGACAACGATTCGACGTCGTTCGCAGCCGAAGCCCGTGGCGCGATCTTGAATGCGAACGCATCGGTCTTCTTGCTGCATGGTGGAGAAACCACCAGCGAAGAAGAACAACGCCTTGCCGAAGTTTCCTTGGCCGGTGCCTTCGCTGCTCCCGACAATGGGGACGAGCTCGCTGGCTATGGCGCTTCGATGTCGGAGTTCGTGGCGTCGACATGGAAAGTTGAGTTCCCCCGTCAGGCCATCGAACTCGGCCACACGATCGCAATCACCGTCGACGACTTCACGATCAGCGCTATATTTTCGAGTAACGCTCGTGCGAGCGGCCCTGCTTTGGTGCCGGTTGCGGTGCCCGGCCCGACCACGCTCCCCGGTCTTGGCTTCCTTGAAGGCAAGACTGGTCGTTTGGTTGGGCTCGTTCTTGGAGCGGTGGCTGCCGCGCTGTGTGCATACTCATTTGCGATTATTTTCCAGAAGGAGACGTCGGGGCTCGATGCCTTGCTTGGCGCCTACACCGACCCCAATTCTCAGCAGGTCGAAGAGAGTGAACGCAACAACGGATTCGCGAAGAGCTTGTTTCTGAAGCGAGCCGTTGAAATCACAGAGGGAATCGCTGAGCGTCGAGGTGCGCTCGAACGCTCCGAGGCGCTGTTGGAGCGAGCGGATCTGTCGCTGCGTGCCGGCGAGGCCATGACCGCGTATGGAGGCATTGTGTTGGCCTCGTTCGCCATCGGTTTAGTACTGGTCGGCGGTATTTCGGGTTTGGCCGTGATGGGCTTAATAGGCATCCTGCTTCCTCCCTTCATCGTTCGCTTCCTGGCCGCGCGTCGCGGCAAGAAGTTTGTGTCGCAGTTGCCTGACACCTTGGGTCTGCTGGCGTCGACTCTCAAAGCGGGCTATTCGTTTATGCAGGGTGTTGAAGCTGTGTCCCAGGAGATCGAAGACCCGATGGGCAGCGAGCTTCGGCGGATCGTGACCGAGGCTCAGTTGGGCCGCCCTCTCGTGGATGCGATGGATGCGTCAGCCGAACGGATGGACTCTGACGACTTTGCCTGGGCAGTCATGGCCGTGAAGATCCAGCGTGAAGTTGGCGGTAATCTGTCGGAGCTTTTGCTGACAGTCGCTGAAACCATGACCGAACGCGAGCGCCTCCGTCGCGACGTCGCCACGCTTACGGCCGAAGGCAAGATGAGCGCGATTGTCCTCGGTCTTTTGCCGATCGGGCTGGGCCTTGCCATGTGGGCTATGAACCCTGAGTATATCAACACCCTCTTCACCGATTCGCTCGGGAAGGCTCTGTTGGGTGTATCCATCGTTGCCGCATTAATAGGCTTCGCATGGATGAAGAAGATCATCAACATCGAAATCTGAGGCGAACGTGTTCGACCTAGATCCCCAAACTGCAGCCGTCCTCTTTGGTTCTGGCATTGCGCTCATTATCTGGACAGTTGGCTCTCAAGTTCTTGAGAAGGCACGGGTCCGTGAGTCACTGCGTGCACTCGAGGAGTACGAAGTCGAGAACGCACGTGACCGGGAACTGTTGAGTCCGTTGACGGAACGTACGCTCGTTCCCGTCATCAGAGCGTTGACAAACATCGGCCGTCGACTAACGCCGGCCGGCTATATCGACGGCGTGCGACAAAAATTTGTCTTGTCGGGTCGGTCGAGTCCTTCAGCGGTAGATCGTTTTCTGGCAATTCGCGTGATCACGGTGGGACTGATACCGGGCTCGATCTGGTTTGCTTATATCTGGAACCCCATCGGCTTGGCTGGCAAGACCCAGCTCGGTGTGACGCTGCTACTGATACTTGCGCTGGTGCTCGGCCCTGACGCCAAACTCAACCGCGCAGTCGAAGAACGCCAGCGTGAGGTGCTACGAGCTCTTCCGGACGTACTTGATCTTCTGGTCATCAGCGTTGAGGCCGGCCTGGGCTTTGAACAAGCACTACAGCGAGTGATTGGCGCCGTTGAAGGTCCGCTTTCTGACGAGTTCGGCCGAATGCTTGGTGAGGTTCGCGCCGGTTCCAGTCGAGCTGAGGCGATGCGCTCCATGGATCATCGCATCGAGATCACTGAAGTTCGGAGCTTTGTGCTTGCCGTTCTGCAGGCCGATACGTTTGGCGTCTCCATCGGCCGCGTTCTGCGAGGGCAGGCAGAGGAGATGCGCATCAAGCGTCGTCAACTCGCTCAGGAGAAAGCTCAGAAAGCCCCCGTCAAGATGCTGATCCCGATGGTGTTCTGTATCTTTCCGGCGTTGTTCTGCATCGTGCTCGGCCCTGCTGCGATTCGCATCGCCAACAACTTGTAAGCGAAGCGTGACCGATGCAATGACGGCCCGTCCTACGGCAACACTTGAACGAGTCTTTGGACTTTCTGTTGTGCTCGTTGGTGTCGGTATCGGCGCGCAGAAACTTGGTGACAACAGCTTTTTGACACATCTTGCGACCGGACGCCAGATGCTCGACCACGGGATTGTTCGCGAGGACGTGTTCACGTGGACGAGTGCCGGGGAGTCGGTTGTGGTGCAGAGTTGGCTTGCATCGCTGCTCTACGGACTCGTCGACCAGGTCGGTGGCTTTCACGGGCTCCGATTACTGATGGCGGTGTCGACGGGTGCACTCGCTGGTCTTCTGTGGCTGCTGACCAGTCGCAACTCATCGTTGTTGATACGAGTCGGAGTGATGGTGCCGACGCTCTGGATCGGCATCTACGCGTGGACCGAACGTCCACTCCTGATCGCGTTGGTGCTTCTGGCCTTGATGCTAGTGATCGCCGAGGGACGCGGTGATCCTCGATGGCTGATTGTCGTGGGCGTTCTGTGGATCGGCGTGCATGGCAGTTGGCCGCTCGGTCTGGTGATTCTTGGTGCCCGTTGGTTCGGTAGTCGTATCGACCGAGTAGCGGTCGGTGAGTCGGTCACTGTCGAGTGGCGTGACCGCAACGCGGCCTCGGCACTCTGGCTGAGCATCGGCGTCCTGATCGCAGGAATCGTTAGTCCCTATGGTCCTAGGTTGTTGTTGTTTCCGCTTGACCTACTCGGTCGCCAGGAGACTCTCCGCCACGTTGCTGAATGGCAGGCCAGCAGTTTCGAGTCGACCTGGACCCGAGCGTTTCTGGTGCTGCTCGTTGTCGTAGCGATCGCCGTCCGTCGAGCGACGTGGCAAACGATCGTGCCAGCTCTGGTCATTGTTGTCATGGCTTTGTTGAGTGCACGAAACATTTCCGTCGCTGTCGTTACCATGCTCCCACTCCTTGGAGAGGGTTTGCCGCAGCCGCGGCCATCCGATCGGAGCTACACATCTTCGGCTGTTCGTCTCGCCTGCCTGGCGCTCGCTGCCCTCGTGATAGCACTTCCACTGATCTCCGTTCGCGGACCCCACGTCGAAATGGATCGGTATCCCATCGAGGCCGTCAACGCGATGGAGGGTATGGGACTATCGCCGGCGGAGGTGCCTGTTGTTCATCAGGACTTCGTCGGCAATTATCTCGATATTCGCTATGCCGAGGCCGGTGCCGCATGGATCGATGACCGCTACGAACTGCATGGCGCCGAATTGGTCGACGACTACCTCACGCTTCTCGATGGTGGTCTGTCATGGAATGATGTGTTGGACAAGTATGACCCGACTGCCATCCTTTGGCCGACCGATCGAGTGCTCGTTGCCCTTGCGGTGGGAACAGGAGAGTGGACTGTCGCATGGCATGACGATGATTGGACCGTCCTCTGCTCAGTGGCCGATACAGAGTGCCCCCCATAAAATCAAGATCCAAGGGTGTTTGAACTCCTACGAACCACAAAGGACTTTTTGCAGGTGCCGAAGCTGAAATTCCTCGGAATTTGTTGTCTGCGGCCGATGTGATCGATAAGCAATAACTGAGGTAGCAATCATCGACAAGCCATCCGAAATCAAGATGCCGGCAAAGACTTCGCTGGCTGACGTGGGTCCGCCAAGACGTCATACACGCCAGAGTGTCTCTTGGATGCGTCCACTAGAGCGCCTTGGACGTACCCGAGACGGCTACGATCAAACTGACGCCGGGATGATCGACCACGTTGACAAGGTCGCCACATTTGCGCCAGCAATCCTTGCAGTTCGCTGGTGTATGACGGCGGTTTCGGTGGCCCTTTCGGCTGACGCATTTGTACGCAACGACTGGAAGATCGTGCTCTGGTGCGTGCTCGTTGTGAGTTATACCGTGATTCGCACCATCAGTCCGCTGCGGTACATGGGCAACATCCGTTCGCTTCTCGAAGTTTTCGGTGAGATTGCCTTCCACGTCGCCGCAGTGGCAGCTACCTCCTATTGGAACTCGCCATTCGTTTTCTCGTTGTTGACGGCCATCATGGTCGCAGGCTTTGCCCGCGGGTTCGGTTTTGGTCTCCGCCTTGCGGTGGGCGCGGCAGTCGCCGTGAGCATCGCTGACGCAAGCCGTCCAGACTACGGGAGCCAAGATCTGCGGATCTCGTTGCAATGGTCCGCAATCGTCATCCTTGTTGGCGTTGTGGCCGGATATGCGCGCCGAATTTCAGGTGAGGCGGACCAGCAGCACTCACTCGCTCTCGACCGTCTCGACCGTCTTAGTGAAGCCAATACGCTCCTCTTCTCGCTTCATCGAGTGGCACGAACCTTGCCTGCATCGCTAGATCTCAGCGAAGTTCTCGACACAACCGTTGTTCGTCTTCGCGGCCTCGTTGACTTTGACTCGGTTGCGATCTTGGTCTTCGATGACACTGATGCCAGCTGGCAGGTCATTCGTCGAGAAGGCGCCGAGTTGCCGAACCGCCTCGATCCCAAGGAGCTGCCGAAGCCGCTCATGGAAGCAATGTCAAGCAAAGAGCTGGTTGAGATCGCCGACCTGAGGCTACCGAATGGTCCTGGCATCTCGCCGAACTCGTCCTCAGGTCTCTACACGGTGCTCTCGGCCCGAGGCTCCATTATCGGTCTGCTCGCAGTTGAGTCTCGAAAGCTTGCCGCGTTCGGACGTCGCGAGCAGGAACTAATGAACGGGTTCGTTGATCCGGTGGCGCTGGCTATTGACAACGCCCGCTGGTTCAGCCGCCTGCGCACGGTTGGCGCCGACGAAGAACGCACCCGGATTGCCCGCGACCTCCACGATAATATCGGTCAATCACTTGCGTATCTGGCGTTCGAACTTGACCGCATCCTGTCCAGAGAAGAAGAGGGCGGAGAGATCGGGCCGTTGCTCGACCAACTTCGAAAAGATCTCCGTGGCGTGATTGGCGAGGTTCGCGACACCCTTTACGACCTCCGCACAGACGTCTCAGAAACACTCGAGATTGGCGAAGTGCTCGAGCAGTTCGCCGCACGCATGATGGAACGCAAGGATATTGACATCAAAGTCTACGCAGATCAGCGTGGTCCCCGACTTCCGCTCCTGCAGGAACGAGAGATGTGGCGCATCGCTCAGGAGGCGCTTGTAAACGTCGAACGTCATGCTGAAGCAAGCGGCGCCGCTGTGCGCTGGCGCTGCGACGGCAACGCTGCTGCTCTGGAAGTGGCCGACGATGGCAAGGGCTTCCCGAAAGGTAAGGCTGGCCGGATTGATAGCTATGGCATGATGGGGATGCGAGAGCGCGCAACAAGTATTGGCGCCACGCTCGAACTACATAGTGAAGAAGGCCGCGGTACCGTGATCCGTTGCTTCCTTTCTGCTGATCGCAACGCCGGTGGCAGTGACTGAGCGTTACGGACGTGGTGTGGCTATGCCGTCAGACCTAAGGAAAGAGAACCAGTGTCCGATGGGTTAGCCGACCCAAAACGGTTGAAGACGTAGAGTTTGGTCCCGACGGATCACAAGAGCATGGGATAGGCAGTAGTTGATATGACGATTCAAATGATGCTCGCCGACGACCATCGGATGCTTCGAGAAGGCCTTAGTCGATCGATGTCCGAGCACGGCTTTGATGTTGTCGGCGAGGCGAGCGACGGCGTTGAAGCGGTCGCCATGGCGCACAGACTGAGGCCCGACGTGATCCTTATGGACGTGTCGATGCCAGAAATGGACGGGGTTGAAGCATGCCGTCAAATCCGGTCTGCCGTACCGGACACCAAGATAGTGATGCTGACGATGCACGCCGACCAGGGAGTGCTGGCCAACGCAATCCGGGCTGGGGCCTGTGGATATCTGGTCAAGGATTGCTCCACTGAGGAGATCGCCGCGGCAGTCCGAACGGCCTTCAGCGGAGACGTTGCCCTTTCACCCTCGCTTGCGGTGTCAATGCTTGAGGAAGTCCGCAAGCTCACTTCGGCTCCGGCCCGAGAAGACCGTGTCGTGACGAAGCGAGAAGAAGAAGTTCTCCAGCTGATTGCGAATGGTGGTTCGACCGCTGACGTCGCCGATCAGATGTTCATCAGTCAGAAGACGGTCAAGAACCATCTGGCATCGATTTACCAGAAGCTTGATGCCCGTGACCGCACTCAGGCCATTCTCCGGGCCGTTCGAATGGGAATCGTTTCTCTCGACTAGAACGAGATCCAACCGAGACTTTCCCATGAACGCCAACTAGCCGGGCGGTGTTCCACGTCCTCATCGCCGCCCCGGGGCAAACGACCCATCGATAGGCCGTCAAGAGAGGTTGTGGGGGGCTGACGGCAAAATTATTTGATCCATTGGTCCCTTTAGCCGAAGAGGACCTTGCCGACAGGACTACGTAGGAGTACAGAGTGGCGAAAAAGCACAGAGGAGTCCGTTCGTGAACCCTGATTTTGCTAAGAGCACCGACGACCGACGCATCGCGATCGGGGATTGGGGAGCTTCCTTGGTGGAGTACGTCCTTCTCGTCGGGCTGATTGCTCTTGTCTGTATTGCATCGGTCACCGTATTCGGCGAGGGCGTGAGTACTAATATTGAGGGTTCCACTAGTTCGGTGGTCGCCGCCACAGGCGGCTAATCGCTCACACAACTAAGACGCGTAGCTGAAACGTGGCGCCTTCGGGTGATGTTGCTGCTCTACATCTGGCGGTTTTGGCGATGGTCACTTTTCCGTTAGCTTGCACCGGTGATCGAGATTGGACTCACCGGAGGAATCGGATCCGGCAAGTCAACCGTGGCAGACATGCTCGTTGAACGAGGAGCGGTACTCATTGATGCCGACCGCATCGTTCGCGACCTGCAGGAGCCAGGGGCGCCTGTCTTTGAAGCGATGGTGGAACGGTGGGGCTCGGCAGTCGTTGCTGAAGATGGCACGTTGGACCGAGCCGCTGTCGCCGCGATTGTGTTTACGGATGACAACGAACTCAAGGCGATCAACGACATCGTTCATCCCGCTGTTGGCGAGGCGATGCAGGCGCGCCGAGACGATCTGAAAGAGACCGATGCGATCGTCGTGTTCGATATTCCACTCCTGGTGAAGTCAGAAGATGACCCGGTCGACGAGCGGTATTCCCATCTGCAGGGAATCATCGTTGTCGATACAGACGTTGAAATCGCCGTGGAACGACTGGTGTTACATCGAGGTTTCGACGCGGACGATGCTCGCAGCCGGATCATTCTGCAGGCTTCCCGCGAGGCAAGACGTGCCGTCGCCGACATTATTATCGACAACTCAGGTGACCTGGATTCGCTCGGTCCTCAAGTTGATGCAGCATGGGTGTGGGCCGAAAGCCTTGGCTCACGCTGAGAGGAGGTAGTCATCCCCTCTGAGTAGGTTGACGAGATGGCGCCCGTGACCGTTCCCTCGAAAAAGATCCCTTTCACGGTTACCGCCGCGTTTGAACCAGCGGGCGATCAACCGGCGGCGATCGAAAAACTCTCAGAAGGAATCGAGCGGGGAGATCGGTTCCAGACGCTGCTCGGTATCACCGGCTCGGGTAAGAGCGCCACGATTGCGTGGACGATCGAAAAGGTGCAACGCCCCACACTCGTCTTAGCCCCAAATAAGTCGCTGGCTGCGCAGTTGGCGAACGAACTCAAAGAGTTCTTCCCCGACAATCAGGTGGAGTACTTCGTCAGTTATTACGACTATTACCAACCCGAGGCGTACATGCCTTCGAGCGACACCTATATCGAAAAGGACTCTTCGGTCAACGACGAGATCGATCGTCTTCGCCACTCGGCAACCTCTTCCTTACTCACCCGTCGAGACACGATCGTGGTGGCGTCTGTGTCTGCGATCTATGGCCTCGGTTCACCTGAGGAGTACGAGACTCAGCTGCTTGTTCTTCGGGTCGGTGAAGAGCATGATCAACGATCGATCCTGAAACGGCTTGTTGAGCTGCAGTATGAGCGCAACGACATGAACCTGGTTCGCGGCAAGTTCCGTGTGCGAGGCGACACGATTGAGATCCATCCTGCGTATGACGAGACTGCGGTCCGAGTAGAGCTGTTCGGCGATGACGTGGAACAGATCACGGTAGTAGATCCGTTAACCGGTGAACGTCTGGAGCAGCTCGACGAGCTGGTCATCTTCCCCGCCACTCACTACTCCACGTCTGAGGCGCGCATGGTCTCCGCTATCGAACGGATCGAGGTTGAGCTGCAGGAACAGCTCAAAGATTTTGAGGACGACGGCAAGCTGTTGGAAGCCCAACGACTTCGAATGCGTACCGAGTACGACCTGGAGATGATGCAGGAGCTGGGTTACTGCAATGGCATCGAGAACTACTCAGGGCCGATCGACGGGCGAGACAGAGGTGAGCCGCCCTACACGCTGATCGACTACTTCCCCGACGACTTCCTTTTGGTAATCGATGAGTCACATGTCGCGGTGCCGCAGCTACGGGGGCAGTATGAGGGTGACCGCAGCCGCAAGGCCACGCTTATCGATCATGGTTTTCGGCTCCCTTCGGCGGCGGATAATCGGCCGTTGACCTTTGATGAGGTGATGACGCGACTCAACCAGGTCGTGTTTCTCTCGGCTACGCCGAGTAAATACGAGCTCGATATGTCGTCTCAAGTGGTTGAGCAGATCGTGCGACCAACCGGCCTGATCGACCCAGAGGTCATCGTGAAGCCCACGAAGGGCCAGATCGACGACTTGCACGAGATGATCAAGGGTCGCACCGAGAGGAGCGAGCGTGTGCTTGTCACCACGCTCACTAAGAAGATGGCGGAAGACCTCACCGCCTATCTTTTAGAGCTCGGGGTCCGAGTGCGCTACCTCCATAGTGAGATCGACACGATTCAGCGCATCGAGATTCTCCGTGATCTCCGGCTCGGCGAGTTTGATGTGCTCGTTGGCATCAATCTGCTTCGTGAAGGCCTTGATCTTCCCGAGGTTTCGCTCGTGGCGATTCTTGATGCAGACAAGGAGGGCTTCCTTCGGTCCCAGACCTCGCTGATCCAGATGATCGGTCGTGCCGCTCGAAATGTGGCGGGTCAGGTGGTCATGTACGCGGATCAGGTGACGGATTCGATGCAGTGGGCGATCTCGGAAACCATGCGCCGTCGCGGTCTGCAACAGGTCTACAACATTGAGCACAACATCGATCCAACCTCTATTCGCAAGGAAATCACCGACATCTTGTCGATGATTCGGCCCGCTGCCGACCGGGCTCCCGTCCCGGAGAAGCTCAGCGAAATTGGCAAGAAGCGTCGGGCCACAGAGGACCTCAGTGATCTACCTGAGGACGAGCTCGAGCGGTTGATCCGCACGCTCGAAACTGAGATGCATGATGCGGCAGTCGACCTGCGGTTTGAATACGCTGCACGTTTGCGCGACGAAATCAAGGATCTGAAGCGCGAGCTCCGAGAGATGCGCTGATTCGAATTCAACTGTCCAATGCCGATTGACCAGAGTGCGACCACAAGCTGACCCCACGATGTCTCGCTTAACCCCGAAGGGTTGGGCGCTTCTGTGCGTATCTCTCGTCCTGCTGGTTGTGGTGGTCGCTGGCTTAGGTGACGTCCGGGTCAACTCAGGGAGCGACGCCGGAGGCAAAACAGCCACGGTTGTCAACATCGCCGAGAATGGAACGAGTGGCGTCGATCTTGGCTACTGGGCTGAAGACGCGGATCCAGATGGATTGCACCACCCGTTTATCAAGACCGACCATTCTGATCACAGATGGATCCAGATCACCGGTTCGGCTATGCCGTTGGCCAGTTCTGCCGGGCAGCGAGCGGCGGGCGGACTTGGTGCACTTTGGTTGTCGATTCTCGCTGTACCGTTTGGTGCCCTCGGTGCTGCTCGACTCAGTCGCCAGCTTGGTGCCCAGACGGGGGTCGTGGCGTTCATTGTTGTTGGCGCACTTTCTCCACTGACCTTTTACGGGGCAGATCAATGGGAACATGCTCCCGCTCTCGCTGCCGCGGTATGGGCGTTCGCGTTACTGCGAGAAGAACTTTCTTTACGCCAGTTTCTTGCGCTTGGACTGATCGCTGGTGTCGCAGTTGCACTTCGTCGAGAGACAGGAATTTTTCTCGGTGTGATGGCAATGGTTGAACTCTTGGACCAGGATCGTCGCCGTTGGTGGCTCAGCCATATCGCACAGGCCGGGGCAACTGGTGCGTCCGCCTTATCAGTTTTTGTGGGCGTCAACTATCTGGATGGGGCCATCATCGGGGTTACGTTGACGCAGCGGTCTACGACGCAAGCTGAGCGGGTAGGGGCTGATTTCGGCAACCGGATCCATGACGGGATCCTCACGACACTCTCCCAGTACTCAGATCTCGACCCAACCACCTTCGTCTTTGGGATCATGGCACTTGTAGGTGTTGCACTAGCCGCCTGGGGTTGGGAGCGTGATGATGAGGCACGAATCAAAGCTGGAATTGTGCTCGTGGTCGTCAGCCTCGTAGTCCGAGTGATGGTCGGCGGGTTGGCCTTCGTGCCCGGAGCGTTTGCTGCGCTGCCATTGACCGCAGCCGCGCCGATTCTGGCTCGTAAACTTGGCAGACGGGTGATCCTCGGCGCCGTTGTCTCTACTGTCATAATCGTCATGTTGCAATGGACCGGGTCGCTGGGTGCCCAATGGGGCGGCCGCTA
The DNA here is from genome assembly GCA_018699415.1 of Acidimicrobiaceae bacterium. GTDB lineage: Bacteria > Actinomycetota > Acidimicrobiia > Acidimicrobiales > Aldehydirespiratoraceae > JAACCU01. The sequence continues at coordinate 18,838 of JABIQM010000075.1, read as the reverse complement.
TCTCCTCATCCCCGCCGCCGTGGTGGCGGTAGTTTCGTGCACCGAACTAGAACGGCGTGACCTGCGTCATCCAGCAGCTGTGCTCGCTATCGCCTCGACGACGCTCATAGCGGGACTTGGCCTGGCGTGGCACATTGATCGGACGAATGGAATCGGCGAGAGCCGGGATCAGATTTTGGCGCTTACGTCGGGGGATGTGGTCATTGCGATGCACGCTCACTTCGGGCGAGAGGTAGCAGTCGACCTTCTTGACGAGCGGTGGCTGAACGCTTGGACCCCCGAACGCGTGTCTGCAGCGTTCGATGTCGCCGGGGCGGCAGCACCGGGTGAAGTGGTGTGGTTGCTTCACTCAGGAATCTGCGTCAACGATAGGTGCGATCGGCGATGGGCTGAACGTGATGATGCCACCGAACTCGATGACTGGCGCTCAACGTCACTCCATGAGATTTCTTGGCTCGGTGGAAACACCTATGTTCTTGAGGAGTTTGAACCCAGCTGAATGGAATCAAGCTAATTGGATCCCTCGACACACATTCGAACTATCGCCTGACCTTGGCTATTGGGCCGAGGCGGTACACCCTGGCGGATCGCTGTACCCAATGTGGAGCACAGTGCATGTCGATGAGCGGTGGGTCAATGTGGCAAGCCTCCCGATGCTCTACGCCATGCTTTCGCGGTACCACGTTGGTGGAGCGTTCGCTGCCGGGGTTGCCCTCATCGGAAGACTCTGGTTTCTTGCCCCTAGATCTTCGCTCTGGTCACGGTTGGTGCCGGCCATCCCTCCGGCCGGCGCGCTGGCCCTCAGCGCGCTAGCGACGATGGTGGCTATCGCCATCTTGGAGCACGCGATGATCCGAGGAGTTCTCCGAACAGAGCGCTCGGCGGGCACTGTCACAGCATTCGGGCCTGATCCAGTGCTTCGCCTGCATGAAGCCATAATCATCGGCGCATCAGCCTTCGCATCGTCTGATCCGCTCGTACTCATGCTCGGTATAGCCAGTCTGGCATTACTCGTGGCGGTCCGTCGGGCCGCCTTGAATCCCGATGCAAAGGTGGCACCCATAGGTCTCTACACGGTTGGTCTCGGGTTGATCGCGACCTTGCTTGTACTTGACCTCATTATCGACGATGGCCGCTTCATCCCGGGACTAGCGGCGACAACGCCCGTGAGGGCTTCGGCTTTGGGGTGCTTCTCGCGATCCGGACCGATCGTTCGTGGCGTCGGTAGCGCTTGGGTCTCTGCCGCTGGTGTGGGCCACGCAGTTCACAGGTGGCGCCACAGCTCAGCGGGGTGGTCGCTACATTTTGACCACGGGAACGGTATTGGTGGCAACCGCTATTGCTGTGTTGGTTGACCCGAGGGCTCGGCACGTTCTGGCCCGGGTTGCCGTAGTCAGTTTCGCGGTCACCCTCTTCGGAGTGGGCTGGACGTTCCATCACACTTCGTCCATCGGCGCCGCTATGGGCCAACTCGCCGCACGAGAGGAGTCAGTCCTGGTGTTCAACAACCCGCACTTCTCCCGGGAGGGTGGGGCGTATGCGTACCGGGAGGCGTGGCTGGCTGCACCAACAGACGAGACCCGACAAGAGGCTGCTGATGCGCTCGTCGCTCTGGGTGCCGACAGGATTGGCTACGTTGAGAACGATCGAGGCGATGTTCCGACTGGTTTACCAGGTTGGGAGGTTGCCGGTACCGACCGCGTACGACTCATCGACGACCACTATCTACTGGTGAGCACGCAAGAACCCATCGAGTGACGAACAGGCGTTCGACACGATGGACCCGGTAGAGTGCCGCCGTGGCTGATCGACTCGTCATTCAAGGGGCTCGAGAACACAACCTTAAAGAGGTCGATCTCGATCTTCCGCGCGACAAGCTCATCGTCTTCACGGGGCTCTCTGGGTCGGGCAAGTCGAGCTTGGCCTTCGACACGATTTACGCCGAAGGGCAGCGCCGATACGTCGAGTCGCTGAGTGCGTATGCGCGTCAGTTTCTTGGCCAGATGGACAAGCCCGATGTCGATTTTATCGAAGGCTTGTCACCAGCGATCTCGATCGATCAGAAGAGCGCGTCGCGTAACCCCAGGTCCACGGTTGGCACAGTCACCGAGATCTACGACTACCTGCGGTTGCTGTATGCCCGCATCGGTGTCCCACACGATCCGGAGACGGGGGAGGAGTTGGTCCGCCAGACCCCGCAGCAGATCGTTGACAAAATCCTGAATATGGCGGAAGGTCTGCGTTTTCAAGTGCTCGCGCCGATCGTCAAGGGCCGCAAGGGCACCTACGACACCATGTTGGCGGACCTCGCCTCGCAGGGATTCGCTCGAGCCATCGTGGATGGCGAGCAGGTAGAGCTCAGCGACGAAGTCCACGCCGAACTCGAGCGCTACGAGACCCACGACATCTCCGTAGTGGTTGACCGTCTCGTTCTTCGAGAGGGAATCGATCGTCGCCTCACCGATTCGATTGAGACTGCCCTCACGCTCACGGGCGGGATCGCCGAGCTACAGATCGTGCCGAAGGATGGCGATTCGGAGACGATTGTTTTCAGTCAGCATTTGTCACGTCCGAGCGACGGCAAGTCGTTCGATGAGCTCGCTCCCCGCAACTTCTCGTTTAACTCGCCTTATGGGGCATGTACCCACTGCGATGGTCTTGGCACGGTCTACGAGGTCGACCATCGCCTGGTCGTCACCGATCCCGACGCCACGGTCCGGGGTGGAGCGATCACCCCTTGGGCCGGCGGCCGTAGCCGTTACTTCTCGCGGCTTGTCGAATCGGTGTGCGAGGTCTATGACATTCCGCTCGACACGGCGTGGGGGAAGCTCACGAAGAAGCAGCAGGTTCTGCTGCTCGAGGGCAAGGGTGTCAAGGGACGGGTCCAGGTGCGGTACCAGAACCGCTATGGGCGCACCCGCACCTATCAAGCCAAGTACGAGGGCGTCATCGCGTACCTACGCCGCCGCCACACCGAAGCCGAGAGCGATACCACCCGCGAGCAGATCGAGGGCTATATGCGCCAGGTGGCGTGCAGCCACTGTGGTGGCGCTCGCTTGAATCCACTCTCAATGGCAGTCACCATCGCCGGGCACAGCATCCATGATCTCTGCTCACGTTCCATTGCCGACGTGGCCAAAACGCTGGGCGAGCTCACGCTCAGCGACCGCGACACCATCATCGCGGAGCAGGTTTTCAAGGAAGTCAACTCGCGTCTCGGGTTCTTGCTCGATGTCGGTCTCGACTACCTGAGCATGAGTCGCAATGCCGCCACACTTGCCGGCGGTGAGGCCCAGCGGATCCGTCTCGCATCCCAGGTGGGGTCGGGTCTTGTCGGTGTGCTCTACGTCCTTGATGAGCCATCAATCGGACTGCACCAGCGCGACAATCAGCGTTTGATCGAGACTCTGATGCGCATGCGTGACCTCGGCAATACCGTCATCGTTGTCGAGCACGACGAAGACACGATGAAGGTTGCCGACCATGTCGTCGACATTGGCCCTGGCGCCGGCGAGCATGGTGGCCGCATCGTGCATTCAGGCACGTATAAGCAACTCCTGAAGAACAGGGAGTCTCTGACCGGTCAATACCTGTCCGGGCGGCGCAGAATAGAGGTGCCTGGCGCACGACGTATCGGCGATGGCACCTTTGTTCGAGTCGTTGGGGCCAAGGAAAACAACCTGAAAGACATCACCGTCGACTTTCCCCTGGGGAAATTTGTGTGTGTCACGGGCGTTTCGGGTTCGGGCAAGTCAACGCTGGTGAGCGACATCCTCCATCGGGCGCTGATGCAGAGGATTTACACCTCGAAGGTCCCACCTGGTCTCCACACTCGTATCGAGGGCATTGACCATCTCGACAAGGTCATCGCCATTGACCAGTCGCCGATTGGCCGGACCCCTCGCTCGAACCCTGCCACCTACACCGGCGTGTTCGACCATGTCCGCAAGCTTTTCGCCCAGACCAATGAGGCAAACATCCGCGGTTATCTGCCGGGCCGCTTCTCGTTCAACGTGAAGGGCGGGCGCTGCGAGGCCTGTCAGGGCGATGGCACCATCAAGATCGAGATGCATTTCCTGCCAGATGTGTATGTGCCGTGTGAGGTGTGCAAGGGCAAGCGCTACAACCGGGACACGCTTGAGATCACCTTCAAGGGCAAGAACATCGCCGAGGTGCTCGATATGGCGATCGAAGAGGCACTCGGCTTCTTCGCCAACCAGCCTCCGATCGCTCGTCACATGCAGACCCTGGTGGATGTCGGCCTCGGCTATGTCCGCCTCGGGCAGCCGGCCCCGACCCTTTCGGGCGGTGAAGCCCAGCGGGTGAAACTGGCGTCGGAACTGGCCAAGCGCAGCACCGGCCATACAATCTACATCCTCGATGAACCCACCACCGGCCTACATTTTGAAGACATTCGCAAGCTGCTCGGCGTGCTCGGTCGCCTTGTTGATCAGGGCAACTCGGTGCTGGTGATCGAGCACAACCTCGATGTGGTCAAGACCGCCGACTGGCTGATCGATCTCGGCCCTGAGGGTGGCTCAGGGGGTGGCACCATTGTGGCGTGTGGTACACCCGAGGAGTTGGTGCTAGTACCGGAGAGTCACACCGGACGATTCTTGGCGCCCTTGCTCGACTGAGCATCACACAACGCTCGCACCAGCCTCTCGATACCTTCAGAACGCCTCGATCGTGCCGATGGTGTGGCATGACAATGGGACGATCGACCTAGGTGCGTATGACCGTGGCGCACCCAGCGATTCTGACATCCGACCCCCCACGACTTGACCAGGTCGTTTTGGGTGGCGTGGGCGATTGTCCTCACGGTGAGGATTGCGGCGATGGCGTACATCGCGGGGTTCCCGATCAGTGCCGAACGACCGGCAGCGCGGCGGTGATGACCGGAGCGCTGCTCGCACTGGTGCCGTGGTTCGCATTCTACTTGCGCCTTGATCGGCGAGGGCGGTCGAAGGCGCTGCAGCGAGATCGAGTGGTCGTGGTCGGTCGCCCCGACGAGATCTCTGACTTTGAGTTCAAGGAGGCTGAGCGACCCGTGGTTCTGGTCGATTGCATGTCACCGGAGCAGGTGGATGCATCATCGGCTAGGGAGCATCTCGACGCAGAAGTTCGGCCCCACATTCCTCGTGCTCGATCGCGAGGCACAATCTCACCAGATTGCGGTCGATCAAGCTGCCGCTTCCATGTGGAGGGTCTTGGAGTTCGAACGGTCAGCCGGTTCTATGAGCAGTGGTCGGGGAAGCTCTCGATCGGAGTGCGAGAACGGATGTTCCTGCTGTTCGATATCGGTGAAGCACAACGATGCCGATGTGTTCGGCAGCGTCGTGTGGTCGACCTCACGCTTGGTGTATCTGCCCGAGACGTAGAGATCGTTGCGGAACCCTTCGGCTCATCGGTAACTGCTTCATGAACCGTGGACCGTTGTTCTTCCGTCAGCAAAGCGCGGGTCGCTTCGGGGAGAGATTCGCGATCACGAAGTTTCGCAGGATGGCTGCAGACGCGGACGAGTTGAGCAGCAGGACCGTCGCCGATTGTCCCCGCATCGCACCCTTCGGTCGATTCCTCCGAGCTACGCACACCGATGAGCTTCCGCAGGCGATCGATGTGTTGGCTGGCGCGCTGTCGATTGTCGGACGGCGTCGTCAACAGGCGCACCATGTCGAGGGGTTCTCCTCGAAACTGCCCTTCTGCAATACCCTCCACCTCGTTGTGCCGGGGTGCACCGGATGGACCCCGGTCAAGTTCGGCTACGCCGGCCATGCGCGCATTGTGCTCCAGAAGGTCAAGTACGAATTCTTCCACTTCCACCATCAGGGCCTGGAATTCGACGCTCGAATCCTTGCCGGCATCGCGAGATCGGTTCCGACGAGGAGCGGCCGATGACTATCGCGACTGTCGTCTATGTCTCCTATGGCGTCAAGACGCTCGATCTCGGCTGGATTCCCGACGACGTCGCGGTTTTGATCGTCCACAACGACGACAAGCTCGACCGCAGAACGATCTCGCATCCAGGGGTTGTTCACTTGGGTTCTGGAGCCAACATCGGGTTCGGTGCGGGCGTGAATCTCGCCATGCGGCATGTGGTCTCCGATCGTGTGATCTTGTGCAACCCGGACACGGTCCTGGTTCGAGACCATTGGCTGGCGCTTGTCCGGGCCACGGGGAACGAAGTCGTGACGGTCGCCCTTCGCGATGCCGAAGGCCTGCCGAACTCTGTCGTGAACAGTTATTGGACATTGCCTGCCTTTGTGGCTAGCGCACTTCGACTCGGCCGTTTTGCCCGTCGAGACGGTCGAACCCGTCGGATCGTCAACCTCGCCCTCGGGTCATGGGGGCAGGCACACCAAGAGTCCGTCGGGGTCGGCGGCGGAGTGTGGCCGTTGCATGAACGTTGGGGGAGCGGTGCAGTGCTCTCGCTCCCGGTTGACGCCATCCGTGCCATCGATGGTTTCGATGAGGGCTATTTTCTTTACTACGAGGACGCAGACCTCCAGCAGCGCATGGCCGCTCATAATCCGGATCTTCGGATCCGGCTAGCCGCGGTGAGCCCCGCCGAGCACGCTGTGGGAGGCACTGCTACGCCAGCGATACGCCGCGAAATTGGGCGGACTCGACGCCGGAGCGCGGCGCGCTACGCCAGCCGGCAGGCCAGCCGGAGCTGGCACATCGCCGGTCGACTCATTGAACGGACAGCCCGATGAGTTTCAAGGCGGTTGTGGTCCGCACCGGACGCTCGTCATACGGTGAGATGCGTCGAACGGAGACATGGGCACGACTGTTCCGGGCCTCGGGCGGAGAATGCCGCCAGGTCACCTTTCTGAGCCATGACACGGCTGGATTGAATCTTGCCGCAATCGGTCCGGTCGCACTCGGCAATCGAGTCCCAGAAACGCTCGTGTGGCACGACGATCGGGTAGCAAAGAAGATCCGTGCGATTGCACCCGATGTGGTGGTTCTTCAGACTGCTCGGGCCTTTCAACCCGAGCTTCTGGACGGACCATGGGTGACTGTGCTCGATCTGGTCGACCGACTGTCGCTCAGCTATCTCCAGCGCTCTGCCCTCTCACGCGGACCGCGTTCGCTCGCCTTCGCGGCGTTGGCTTCCGCCCACGCAGGGTTTGAGGCGTCGGCGATCCATCGCGTCGAACGTGTGGTTGCGGCAGGAAGATCCGATGCCGCGGCGTTGGGTGCTCGCTGGATCCCAAATCTACTTGACGCGTCATCAAGACCGACGTTCCATACGGAACCTCCGTACGACGCGGTGTTCTTCGGATCACTCGGCTACCGGCCCAACATCGATGCGCTGGAATGGCTCGCGAGTGGCCACCCGAAACGTCATGGATTACGAATCTTGGTGGCCGGGTCCGCACCAACGGATTATGTGCGCCAGCTGTGTATCTCCAACGATTTCGCCCTCGAGGAGAATTATCCCGACAACAAGTGGTTGGGAGAGCAGGCACGCGTGGCGATCGCCCCACTGCGCTCCGCAGCCGGGATCCAAAACAAGGTGATCGAAGCAGCAATGATTGGCCTTCCACAAGTACTCACGACCTCCGCGCTCGCTGGCCTGGCGGCGAACTTTCCGGCGCGAGTATCCGATACGGCTGATGGCTTCGTCGACGCCATAGCCGACCTCCGAGTGTCCGAAGACGATTGTCGGTTGCTTGCCGATGAAGCTTGGGTCCATGCGTGCGACACGTACACGGTCGACGGTTGGGTGCCGTCGCTCTGGGATCTCGTAGAGGCGACTCCAGGGCAGACTCGACCGCGGTTCGGATCAGTTTCTTCGCTCATGGGCAGGTCATCGTGATCTTGGTAAAGAATGTGCACCTCGGCGCCCGGACGCGAACGGAGGGCCAGAAAGCTGGAGAGGCTCTGGGGCTGGCCAAGGCATCGATCGCTCCAATGGGGATGCGCGCGCTGGGTACAGTGCTGGGCTTCCTGGTCAGCGTAATGATCGGTCGCCGCCTCGGCGATGAGATTCTTGGCTCCTACGCGGTGGGCTCGGGGGCAATGTTGCTCGGCGCATCCTTAGCCCGACTCGGACAAGATGTAGAGTTGACCCGGTTCATTGCTGCCGCGGGTGCGTCGTCGGGAGCCACGCCATGGGGTGCGGTATGTGGCGTCTTGCTTGCGGTCGGGCGAAACGGCCTCGGATTGGCCTTGCTCGGCTCGGCCTTCGCAGTTGCCGCCGGGCTCGGTGCGACGGTGATCGTCGGCGTGCTCGCAATTCCCGGCGTCGCTGTCGTTGGAGCCTTGGCTGGCGTTGCCCGGGGTATAAACCGTCCATCGCTGGCGGTCGGTCTTGACGCCGTCGTGGTTCCATTGGGAACGCTCCCGATGGTTTTGCTTGCGGGGGACAGCGTGGCCGCGCTCGCTGGCCACGGTGCTGTCTGGGCGACCACGGCAGTCGTGGGCTTGCTGCTTGTCTACCGGCATGAGGGAGCGGATTCGACCTCGATCCGGTCGCTCCTACGCGTCGGTGGTCCACTGGCTGGGCTCGCTGCGCTGAATATCGCGCTAGCGGCTACCGACGTCGTCCTGGTCAACTTCCTGCGTGGTTCGGCCCAAGCCGGGCACTACACCGCTGCTGCTCGTCTGGCGTTCATCTCGACCAGTGTTCTGGTCGTCGCTAACGCCGTGTTGCAGCCACGCATTGCGGCCCTGTGGCATCTCGGCCAACGCGATGTTCTGCGCCGGCTTCTGGGGACAGCAACTGGCTTGCTCGCCGCTGCGGCTGTGGTCGTTTCCGTGACCCTGACCCTCGGTGCGCGCCCTCTTCTGTTGATCTTTGGTGGAGAGTTCGAAGCCGCCGTCGCCCCATTGCGGGTCCTCGCCATTGGCCAGTTCGTGATGCTTGCATCCGGCCCGGTCGGAGCTGTGCTGTTGATGACGGGTCACTCGCATCGTCAGATCGAGGCGACAGTTGTCGCGGTGTTCGTGAACATCGTTGCCGACATCATTCTCATCCCCCGATATGGAGTGATGGGCGCTGCGGTCGCCACCGCACTGGCATTGTCGGTCAAGAACTTGACTGGAGCGTTCTGGGCATGGCGTGTTGTGGGTGTTCGCTCATGAGCCCTGTGCACCAGTTGATGGTGATTTGGGAAGCCGGTCGGCACTGCGAGTGTGGAGTCCTTGAAGTCCTCGCCGCCGATGACGCACTGGAGATCGTTGGAACCGTCGAAGTCAATTGGCCGACGCAGCATTTCCCCGCCGCGCTTAGCCAGCTCTACGGGACCCATCTCCCATCTCGGTCAGAGAAGATTCGTCACTGCGGAACCGGGCCGTTTCTCGTTGTCCTTCTGCGAGATCTTGACCCGAGGCCGGGGTTGCGCCGAACACCACGAGGCGTTGAGTCAGTCGACACCCATATGTTTGACCTGAAACAGGTGGCGCGCCGCCTGACCGGCGGTGGGCATCGGGTGCACGCCACAGACAACGCGGCGGAGTTCAGGCGTGACATCGTGATCCTCACTGGCATGACCGAGGCGGAATTCGTCGAGCGTGGCACGTTCGGTCGGGAGACGCGCTCGGTAACCCCGGACGGGGCAGACGGTTGGAGCACGGTCACTGCCATGCTTGAGGCGCTGTCTCGGAGAACCCGGTTCTGCGTCCTTCGGAACTTTGAAGGGTGGGACCGGCTTGGTCCGACGGATGACCATCCCGACATCGATCTGCTTGTTGCGTCGCCCGACGAGGCAGCCAATGCCATTACGGCGCATCGGACGAGCCGTCGCCGCGGTCGGGTACAGCATCAGGTTCAGATCGGGCATCGAAAGGTGAACGTCGACATTCGGACACCTGGTGACGGCTATCTCCCTGCGACGCTCGCTGAACAGACGCTTGCCGACGCTGTAGCGGACCCCCAAGCAGTTTCGATTCCCAGTGCTCGTCATCACCTGGACACACTGCTGTACCACGCGCTAGTTCACCGGTCAGCGTTGAGCCAGGAGTACGCCCTGCGAATCAACCAGCTCGCGGCCGCTGTCGGTGAGGGCCTCGGCGATTTGTATGACCCTGCTGTCCAGCGCAAGTTGGTCCAAGCGATCGACGTTGAGCCGCCTCTGCCCGATGATCCGTCTGTGAAGTACAACGATGCGCTCTTTGGAATGCCCCGCGGACTGCGGCAACGCCGAAATGTTCAGCGAGTCCGGTCATTTGGGGCCAAGGGCTTGAGACGAGCCTTTCTGGTGTCATGATGGAAACGGTGGAGTTGGCCATTGGACGTAAAGGCACCGGCGTACCGGTGGATCGAGATATCCACATGCTGCTCTCGGCGGAGGCTGAACGAGTCCTCGTTGTCGGCGGAGCCGACGTAGCCGATGGCCTACGTCTCGCCGGGCATGACGTACATGAAGCCGGTTTACGAGCGTCGGGGGGGCTCTTCGACGCGGCAGTGTTGGTCAGTCCTCACCGCCGACCGGGTGCGCTCAAGGATCAGCTCCGAGAGGTCGCCTTGAAGGTTGATCCAGTGGGCAGCATCGTCGTCATCGACCGACCCCGGGCGGCATGGCCAGACCTGCTTGGCCGGCGTGATCCGGTGGATGGACATCGATTTCGGAGAGGTGCCTACTCGGCCCGCCGAATCGCACGGACGCTCGGCAAGTTCCGGGTAGTGCGCGGTACGTATCTGCTGAGCGTGCACGACCAGCGATATCGGCACATGGTGTCGATCGACGCGCCGCGAGCGTCTCGTCGGCTTGCGGCGGAGTCACTTTGGCAGGAGGCATTGTTGCCTCTCCCTTGGCTGGCCCCGTTGGTTGCGGCGCTGCCGCGCCGGCTCGCCGTGGCGACATCTCCTGTAGTCGCGTTCGTCGCGGGAGGGAAAGCGCCGTCCCTCATCTCCGATACCCCCGACGCCGTTGCCTTCCTTGGCTCAAGAATTTCGAGCTCGGTCGCTCTTGTGCGTCCAGGCGAAGGCTCCACACTCGTCAGCGCCGATCAGGATTGGTCGGCGGACGAGATCGTAGAGTCAGCAAGATCGCTCGATGATGCTGGCATCAAGGGCATTCGAGTGGCCGGTCATCGTCGCGTCGGCGAGCGTGTCGAGGTTGAATGGCTGCCGGGTCGCACCCCGGGATCAACGGATGCCGTCCGTCTTTCTGATGCCCTGGGGAGAATTCACGGAGCCACCGCACGCGGAATCTGCCCTCTGGATCAGGTTCGATTTGGTAGTGCCAGAATGACGCTCGCGGGACTTGTTGCCGCTGCTCGCGAAGCTGCCCCCTGTGAACTCCGAGAAGTGTTAGCTGATCTCGACCAAGCGTCGACACCGGTCGCATGGATGCATGGTGACTGGAGCGCCCGAAACTGCCGCATCACTCCGGGAGGGATCGGGGTATTCGACCTCGAGTTCTCCAGCGTCCAAGGCTCTGCGGGCTTCGATATTGGCTGGTATCTGCTGCAACCTGGATCGGCGCACTCGGGCGTGGTTTCGGCCTACGAGAGCGCTGCAAGGCGCGCAATCACCCAACAAGACCTCGCTCTGGGTTTGGCCGGGATGCTCGTTCGGTACGGGCCTGATCGGGCACTAGCTTCCTGGCGAGAGGCGTCGCAGCTGACGTTGCGGTGACGGGGGGTCGGTCGGATCTGACGGCCGAACCAATCGAGCTGCGATTCGCCAGGCGATGCTCGTTCGATTGGCCGCGTGCAAGTGGGCATCGGTGGCGAGGGCGGTCGGGTCCATCTTGCGGTGGTCGGTCACGACCTCGGCATCAATGACGGGCAGGTCGGGCTCAAGATGGCGGAGTCGTTCCAAGAGATCGGCCCATCCGATTGCGGTGGCGAAGCGAGGGTCAGGTCCACCCACCGCTGCCAGGAGATCGTGGGGCACTGCCACTACGGGGGCGAACGGGCACTCGCCGTTGCGTGGGTGATGTCCGCGCGCGATCCAGGTCAGCGCGAAAGGACCGAGTGTTGGGCCGCGCCCAGATCGGATCGCCCCGCTGGGGAGCCGAACTCGTGGCACGACCATGGCTCGTGCCACATGATTCGACAGTGCATGGGTCACCTGATCGTCGAGGTAGGTGTCTCCGACGACACACACGGTGAGAGGAGTTTGCAACATTACGTCATTGTTCCCGTTAAGAGGAGCGTCTGCGGTGATAGAGCGATCTAGTGTCGACGCCATGGTGCAGCGGCCTCCGGCCGGGACGATCCCTGATACGCCCGGCTCCTACCAATTCAAGGATGCCGAGGGACGCGTGATCTATGTCGGCAAGGCGAAGAGCCTTCGCTCGCGCCTGTCGAACTATTTCCAGAATCCTCGCAACCTCCCGCTCCGCACTCGACAGATGGTGGAAAGCGCCGAGAGCGTCGAGTGGATGCAGGTCGGCAACGAGGTTGAGGCCTTGATGCTGGAGTACTCGCTCATTCAACGGCACAAACCGCGGTTCAACGTCCGTTACATGGACGACAAGTCGTATCCGTTCTTGTGTGTCACCCAGCTCGACGAGTGGCCCCGCGCCATGGTGATGCGCGGCAAACGCAAGAAGGGAAACCGCTACTTCGGTCCCTACGGCCAGGCCTACGCAATACGAGACACCTTGGACCTGTTGCTTCGCACGTTCCCGATACGAACCTGCACCGACGGCAAGTATTCCCGGCACGAGAAGATCGGCAAACCGTGTCTCTTGTTCCACATCGAGAAGTGCGCCGGACCATGTGTCGGCGAGATCGAGAAGGACGCCTACGAGGATCTGGTCCAGCAACTAATTTCGTTCCTTGAAGGCGATACGGACGAGGTTGTTCAGAAGCTTGAGGAACAGATGGCGTCGGCCTCAGCCGCACTCGAGTTTGAGCTGGCCGCTCATCTCCGAGATCGGCTATCGGCGGTCCGCAAAGCGGTTGAGAAGCAGCAGATGGTGTTCAATCGCAATGAGGATGCCGACGTCATCGGTTTGTTTGGCGATGAGCTGGAAGCCGCCGTACAGGTGTTCTTTGTGCGCAAAGGGCGGGTCATGGGCCGGCGGGGATTCGTGGTCGACAAGGTTGAGGAACTCGACGGGCCAGAGTTGGTGAGTCGCGTTCTCGAGCGGCTCTACTTTGATGACAATCCGGTCGGCTGGCCGAAAGAGGTACTCGTCCCAGAACTCCCGCACGACCCGGGGCTCTATGAGGAGTGGCTCACCGAGCTTCGAGAGTCGAAGGTAACGATTCGGATCCCGCAACGCGGCGACAAGCGGCAGCTTCAGGCGACAGTGACCCAGAATGCCGAGGCAACGTTCACGCGCCATCGGATGAAACGGGCCGCCGATCACAACAGTCGCGCTCGAGCGCTCAACGAACTTCAGGAGTACCTCGGTCTTCCCTTCGCTCCGCTACGAATCGAATGTTACGACATGAGTCACATTCAGGGTTCGGATTATGTGGGTTCGATGGTGGTTGTTGAGGACGGTTTGCCCAAGAAGTCCGACTATCGGCGCTTCAAGATCAAGACGGTCGACGGCAACGATGACTTCGCAGCGATGGAGGAAGTCCTGACTCGACGTTTCACCGCTTATCTCGCAGAGCGAGATGTGCCAGTGGAGGAACGTGAGGGCCGCTTTTCGTATCCACCACAGCTGCTTGTTGTGGATGGGGGCAAGGGGCAACTTTCCTCCGCGGTGAAGGTGCTCGATGGGCTCGGCCTCGGCGATGAGATCCCGGTGGTTTCGCTCGCCAAACAGTTCGAAGAGGTTTTCGTGCCGGGCCAGTCGGAGTCGATTCGGTTGCCGCGGCAGAGCGAAGCGTTGTACATGCTTCAGCGGATTCGAGACGAGTCACACCGGTTTGCGATTACGTTCCACCGGCAGTTGCGCGACAAACGCATGACCAGGAGCGCCCTCGACGACATCCCTGGTTTGGGGCCTACCCGCAAGAAGCGGTTGGCAAAGGAGTTAGGGGGCGTGAATGCGGTGAAGCGCGCCGATCTCGAGTCGCTCAAGAAGCTGGCCTGGTTGCCTGATGCGGTGGCGAAAAATGTCTTCGACGCCTTGCACCAACCGGGAGGGCCGACGAACAGACCCTGACTGTCGAACAAGCGCTGGGGAGATTGAGTACCGTGGAGCTTCACCGGATGAAGGAGTCTGTCATGAGCGACACAGCCCCTAGTTCAGGAACGCGGCTCCTCCGTTCGTCCGGGGACACGATCGCGTCGCCTTGTATCTCGTGCGCCGTTCGAGTCTGCGCCGCAGTACTTGCGCTGGTGGCGCTGAGCGCGCTGGGCTTGACAGGTTGTGGTGGCTCCTCACCGGAAGCCGTTGACGAGGAGTCGTCGTCGGCCCCGAGTAACGCTGGAGATGCCGAAGTAGCAGACGACGCGGCGGCGTCCGTTCAAGCTGACCTGGAAGCTATCGAGTCCGAACTCGCTGCTAGCCAGGACCGTATCGCCGCGCTCGAAGCTGAACTTTCGGTGCAGCCGATACCCGCTCTGCCAGGGACTGCGCTTCGCCGCATCATCGTTGCCGCTGACGCAAAGTTTGTCAGCGTTGGTGCTGATTCGGTCGCCGTGGTTGGACCGTTTGGCGCATATGCCGCCATCGACCCGGCAACCAACACCGTTACCGCCACCGGCCTGGTTGCTTCCGCAGCCACGCGTGTCTTGCGCACGCGGTCTGCGATGTGGGCGACCAACTACGACGGTAACGAGATCGTGCGGGTTGACCCGATAGCGGACGTGGTTTACTCCACGTTCTCGTTTCCGGCACCTGATGGCCTCGCCAAAGATGGTCCCACCCTGATCGTGGCATCTCATGATGAGGCGTTTATTGCCCGCGTTAGCCCTGAAAGCGGCGAGATTCTGAACCAGGTCGATGTGCAGGGAAAGCCCACGGCGGTGGTGGTCACGGCCGACTTTGGGGTTTGGGCGGCCATCTTCGACACGGGCGAACTGGTGCAGATCGATCCGGAGTCTTTCGAGATCACCGCGCGTGTGATTGTCGGCGCGGGCCCTGTGGGTGTCACCGTTGATACCGGTTTGGCGTGGGTCGCAAACCATGAAGAAGGCACTGTCGCAGTTGTCGATCTGGCGACGTTTGAGGTCGTCGAGACGATTGCTGTTGGTGCCGGACCCACCGAGGTCGCGATGCTAGGTGATCACGCCTGGGTAACCGTGACCGACGCTGGAAATCTGATCCAGATCGACACCGAGACCTACAAGATCGTCACCCAAACCCCGCTCGGCACGAGCAGCCGTGGTGGCCCGACCGGCATCGCCGTCGGCAACGGGTCGATATGGGTCGCGGTGCAGGGCGAACGCTCCGTGGTCCGCGTCACTTTGCCGGAGGGGTGACAGGCTCACCGTGATGACCGAACCACAGTGGGACGAACACGCCGACTGGTGGCAGCGAGAATTTACCGACGGCGTTGATCCCGAGTATGTCGAACAAATCATTCCGCTGGCGCTTGAGCACCTTCCCACCAGTGGGCGGATACTTGATTTGGGTACTGGCGAGGGGCAGATAGCTCGCGCCGCCACGGCAGTGCTCGGACTCGATGTCGTTGGCCTCGACCCGACTGAGTCACAGGTCGCTGTCGCGATTGAGCGAGCTGGGGGGCCGGTCTACGCGATGGCGGGAAGCGATGCGCTTCCGCTGCCCGATCAGTCGGTCGACGCGGTGGTGGTCTGCCTGGTCTTCGAACACGTTGATGCAATTGACGAGTCGATGGCGGAGGTTGCTCGTGTGTTGCGCCCAGGCGGCACGTTCCTATTTTTTCTGAACCATCCGCTGTTGCAGACACCGGGCAGCGGCATGATCATCGACCACATGATCGAGCCGCCCGAGACATATTGGCGGATCGGCCCATATCTCCCCGAAGCAGTCACAATCGAAGAGGTGCAAAAAGGTGTGCACGTGCGCTTCGTGCACCGGCCGCTAAGCCGCTACGTCAACGCCATGATTGACGCTGGTATGTCGTTGTCATCGATGCATGAGCCGGCACCACCTCCAGGCTTTTTGGCCAAGGCCGACGAGTACGAAAACGAGGTGGTCGAGACGACGCCTCGGCTCCTACTTCTCGTGGGTGAACGCTCAGGGCCGCTCGATGAGTGAACTTGTCGTCATCGCCGGAATGTCTGGTGCTGGTCGCAGCGTTGCTGCCAATAATCTCGAAGACCTCGGCTGGTTCGTGATGGACAATCTGCCGCCTTCGCTGATCCCAAAAGTGGCTGAGTTAGCCGACAGTTCGGGGCCCACCGGCGATCGACTGGCGCTGGTGGTCGGATCTGGCCGCTACCACGATGAGATCGTTTCGCTGATCGGTGGTCTGCGCAACCAAGTGGATCGATTACAGCTCGTTTTCCTCGATGCGTCTACTGAGGTGCTCGTCCGTCGTTATGAGTCGACCCGGCGCCGGCACCCGTTTGCTGATGTGAGCACTAGGGGCACTCTTAGTGATTCGATAGAGGCCGAACGCGTCGCGCTCGAATCGCTGCGAGCCGAAGCCGACATCATGATCGACACCTCGGACTTCAATGTTCATCAGCTTCGCGAACGGATGCTCGAAATTTTCGTCAGTGGGGGAGCGGCGCCCACCATGCGTACCACCGTGCTGTCGTTTGGGTACAAGCACGGAATGCCGCTTGATGTCGATCTTGTTCTCGATTGCCGGTTCCTTCCCAATCCACATTGGGTCGAGGACCTCCGTCTGAAATCTGGCCTTGAAGAACCTGTCGCGAAGTATGTCCTGGAGCAGCCAGTGACAGGCGCATTTTTGGCGCGCCTTGAACGGTTGCTAGCACTCATCCTCCCGTTCTATGTGCAGGAGGGGAAGTCATATCTCACGATTGCCTTTGGGTGTACGGGTGGCCGTCACCGCTCGGTCGCCATCGCTGAGAAGATGGCGCAAACCTTGGATCGCCTCGGCCATGCACCGGCGATTGTTCACCGGGACGTCGAGAAGTGACTCGATCGGGTAGCGGTCGAATAGTCGCCATCGGTGGTGGCCATGGCCTTTCGGTGGTGTTGGGGGCGCTTGTTGATCGTTGTGATCACCTGACCGCTGTCGTTTCGGTGGCTGACGATGGCGGTTCGAGCGGCCGACTTCGTCGAGATCTGGGGATCGTTGCCCCGGGAGACATGCGCCGGTGTCTTGCCGCACTCGCCCCTGCGGGAATCGTGCGTGATGCGCTCGAGTATCGCTTCGATACCGGTGTGCTCGACGGGCACCCGGCTGGCAACGTCATGCTCGCATCGATGCTCGAGGTCGAAGATGACATCGTTGCCGTAATGGACGCCATGGTGGCGATGGTAGGGGCGCGTGGCCGTGTGCTTCCCGCTACCTCAGGCAAGGTGGACCTGATCGCTAGCGCCGCCCGAGGCACGGTGAAGGGACAGGTAGCAGTGAGCGAAAGCGATGCGATCAAGTCTTTGCGTTTTGCCCCAGACGAACCTGATGTTCCTGACGAAGTGATCGCAGCGATAGACCAAGCCGACGTTGTCGTACTTGGCCCTGGTTCGCTTTACACGAGCGTGCTCGCAGCGCTGGTACCTGGGATTCGGGCTGCGCTTGAGGCGACAGATGCGCTCGTCGTGTACGTGGCGAATCTTGCGGCCGAGTCGACCGAGACCGAAGGTTACGACCTCGTTGACCACATCAACGCGGTTCGTCGCCATGGGATCGAGCCCGACATAATCCTCGCTGGAAACGATGCACTGGTCCCGCCGGGGTATGAAATCATGGTGATTCGCGCGGACCTTGCAGCCGTCGGTAAGGACACGCACGACCCGCTCAAGTTGGCCGCTGCTCTCGAGGATGTAGCGATCCGCAGCTGCTCCTGAGCGATCTGACGAATCGGTATGTGAGAGACCGCCGCCGGCTGCGTCGAAGGGTTATGATCGCTGTCGCGTTGACATCCAAGCAGCGCAACTTGCTATCAGGGGGACCCCTCACATGACCGTACGCGTCGGCATCAACGGCTTTGGCCGCATCGGCCGCAACTTCTTCCGGGCTGCGAAGGCTCAAGGCGCCGATATCGACTTTGTCGCTGTCAACGATCTCGGCTCGGTCGAGACCATGGCCCATTTGCTGAAGAACGATTCAGTGCACGGTCGCCTCGATGGCAAGATCAAGGGGGTCCGCGGCGGAATTAGCGTCGACGGCGACATTCTCCAAGTGCTTTCGGTCCGTAACCCAGCGGAGCTCCCGTGGGGTGACTTGGGCGTTGATGTTGTCATCGAGTCCACCGGCATTTTCACCAAGAAGGAAGCTGCCAGCATGCACCGCAAGGCGGGCGCGCCCAAGGTCATCATCTCGGCCCCGTCCGGCGACTGTGATGCCACCTTTGTAATCGGTGTCAACGACGACACGTACAACCCTGATCGTCACCACGTCATCTCCAACGCTTCGTGCACCACGAACTGCTTCGTGCCGATGATCAAGGTTCTCGACGATGCGTTCGGTGTTGAGCAGGGTCTGATGACCACCGTTCACGCCTACACCGGTGATCAGGCTCTGGTCGACGGTCCACATCCGGATCTCCGTCGTGCCCGGGCCGCTGCGGTCAATATCGTCCCCACCTCGACCGGTGCGGCTCGCGCCACCGGCCTCGTGATGAAGAAGATGCAGGGCAAACTCGACGGCACTTCGATGCGTGTGCCAATCCCCGATGGTTCAATCACCGACTTCACCGGCATCCTCAAAAAGGAAGCGTCGGCTGAAGAGATCAACGCTGCGTTCAAGAAGGCTGCTCGGAGTGGCCCGCTTCGCAAGGTCCTCGTGTACTCCGAGGAGCCTCTCGTTTCTGCCGACATCGTTGGCTCGTCGGCCTCGTGCACGTTCGACTCCGATCTCACCATGTCACAGGGCAAGCTCGTGAAAATCTTCGGCTGGTACGACAACG
>JABIQM010000120.1 GCA_018699415.1 Acidimicrobiaceae bacterium | reverse complement strand
TGGGAAAGCTCCTGTCACGGGACAACCGTAGAGCATCTCTGCTCTCGGGTCTGGTTGGACCTGTCATGGGTTCACGCCAGTTTCAGACCAGGTCGTCGCTATGCGACTCGAGCACTATTGCAAGGATTATCGTTCGGACATGGATGTGACCTTGTTGTACTTTCACGACTGCCCCAACTGGCTTGTCGTCAACGAACACCTCGACGCACTCGCTTTCGGGGGTCTCCGAGCATTCTCATCGATGGCGTAGACCGGTTCGCCGGCTCAGACGATCCGGTTGGACTCTCATGTCGGATCTACCAAACACCGGATGGTCCAGCCGGGTCACCGACACGTGATCAACTGCGAAGAGCCCTTGCTCGATCGTGAAACAACGAAATCCCAGGCCGAAGCCTGGGATTTCGTAGAGTGCACCCCCTGGGACTTGAACCCAGAACCTGCGGATTAAGAGTCCGATGCTCTACCAATTGAGCTAGAGGTGCAGGAGTTGCCCAGGGGCCAATCCTATGGGGTGAACGAGGGGATTCGAACCCCCGGCCTCCTGGACCACAACCAGGCGCTCTAACCAACTGAGCTACGCCCACCATGCTGGCGAACCAGCGGCTACCACCTTCACCGCGAACGGATCTGGCATGTGAATCACGGAGTGTACCCGGTCGTCCGCGAAGGGACATACGCTATTTGGGCCTCCGTAGCTCAACTGGATAGAGCACCGGGTTTCTACCCCGACGGTTGCAGGTTCGAGTCCTGTCGGAGGTGCTTGTAATTGCTGGTGTGATGGGCACGACTGGGACTCGTTCGATTCGTCTGCCACGCTGACTCAGCAGGCGGAGTGCTGTGGCTCGTTGCACGATTCGGTGCGCGGTGCCCCGGGGGTGAATGACGTGATGATGTAGGCGGTTATGACTGGCGCCACGGCTCGACTGATATCAAAGAATCGCCACCAGACTTGCTGTGTCATCAAGATGGCCACGAGAACGAATCCGATACCGCCGAAGGCGAGTGCGTTCGGTCGTTGCCAGGACCGCAGAATCAAGAGCGGCATGACAATGATGATCCCGGCGATCACACAAAGATCCACTGGGTTCTTCAGCCAGTTCTCGACGGAGTCAAGCATGCCGCTAAAGGGTGGGCCGAACTCCTGAATCTCGTTGACGCCGTCGTGTGAATTGAGTCGAAAGCGTGCATAGCCAGCCCAGGTAAGTGCGCTGAGGGCCGGGATAGTACCGACGAGCCAAGGGATCCGGCGGGTTTGCCATAGTCGGTAGACGCAAACTCCGGCCAGATAGAGCAACATGACCTCGCGTGCGAGGACTGCGGCCGTGAACCAGGCGACTGCCTGGCGCTGGCGCCCTTCTTCAAGTGCGAGGGTGCCCCAGAGAGCGGCGGCGAAGGCGACGATGCCGGCTCCGGAGATATCGAACTCAAAGACGATGCCGGGGTTCAGTAGGAACGCCAAGCCGAGCCACTGTGTTCCTCCCAGACGGGTAGCCATGCGTCCTGCAGCGACTGTGCCGAGAGCGAGAGCTGCGATGTTTGTCAGAGCCATGGTCCAAAGCACGGCTTCGGTGGGCAAGAGTCCGCCTACTCCGGCAATAAGTGGGAAGAGCATTCGTTGCGCTCGGTAGACGGGCCGATCCAGATGGATGGCGTGCTCATCTGGAGACAGATAAAAGGGATCGAGCGCTTGAAGGAAGAACATGCTCCCGTCATGGCCGAGAAGATCGACAGTGGCGACGTCGCGGCCCAACACGTCCTCAACATGAGCGGTTCGCTCAGCGACCGTGTCTCCGGCACCGAACTTGATCAGGCCGGCGATGTCGCCATCGTGGCGAAGAAGCGACGCGGTGACGATCAGAACGCCAACGATGATCGCTACGAGGACCAATAACCGCTCGTTTCGGCGCGTCGAGTCGGTGGCAGGACCCGAGGTAGCCGACAGATTGCGCATCACAGCCAACCTGTCGGCTCCAGTCCTCGTTTTGTGACGACACACTCGACCAATGGTCGCATGAGCCGTCGGAAAAGCTTCAAATTCGGGCCTTAGTGGAACTGCTCTTCTTCGGTGCTGCCGGCAAGGGCCAGTGTGGATGCATTGCCGCCGGAGACGATCGTAGCAATCTTGTCGAAGTAGCCTGCGCCGACTTCTCGCTGGTGCTTGACAGCGGTGTAGCCGTCGCCTTCCATGGCGAACTCGCGCTCCTGCAGCTCAACATAGGCCGTCATGTCCTTAGCCGTGTAGCCCTTGGCGAGCTCGAACGCCGAGGTGTTTAGGGCGTGCCAACCGGCCAGCGTGATGAACTGGAAGGCGTAACCCATCGCACCGAGTTCACGCTGGAACTTGGCGATGTCATCGTCATCAAGATGAGCCTTCCAGTTGAAGGAAGGCGAGCAGTTGTAGCTCAGCATCTGATCGGGGTAGACCGCCTTGACAGCCTCAGCGAACTCGCGGGCCTGGGCGAGGTCAGGAGTCCCCGTCTCGCACCAGATCAGGTCGGAGTAGGGGGCATAGGAGATGGCACGCTTGATCGGCGTCGCCATCCCAGGCTCGGTGTAGTAGAAGCCTTCGGCCGAGCGCTCGCCGGTGAGGAACTCCTGGTCCCGCTCGTCTACGTCGGTGGTGATGAGGTTGGCCGCCAGGGCATCGGTGCGGGCAAGCACGATGGTCGGCACGTCAGCGACATCCGCTGCCAGGCGAGCAGCGGTCAGCGTCGTGATGTGCTGCTGGGTCGGAATGAGAACCTTGCCGCCCATGTGACCGCACTTCTTCGCTGAGCTGAGCTGATCTTCCCAGTGAACGCCGGCAGCCCCGGACTCGATCATGCCCTTCATAAGTTCGTAGGCATTGAGGGGGCCGCCGAAGCCAGCTTCGGCGTCGGCCACGATCGGCAGCATGTAGTCGATCGATGGATTGCCATCAGTCTCGCTCCACTCGATCTGGTCAGCGCGACGCAGAGCGTTATTGAGACGGGCCACGACGGAAGGCACCGAGTTGGCGGGGTAGAGCGACTGGTCGGGGTAAACCTGACCAGCGAGATTGGCGTCACCGGCGACCTGCCAGCCCGACAGATAGATGGCAGGGAGGCCACCCTTGGCGTAGTTGATGGCTTGGCCACCGGTCATGGTGCCGAGGGCATGGACATAGTCCATAGTGTTGACACGGTCCCAAAGCTTCTCGGCGCCTTGGCGCGCGAGTGTGAACTCTGGGGCAACGGATCCGCGAAGGCGAACCACATCTTCTGCGGTGTAGTCACGGGTGACACCGTTCCAACGAGGATTCTCGGCCCAGTCCTTTTTGAGGGCTGCGACCTGCTCGTCAAAGCTCGGGTTCATTTGAATTCTCCTTGGAAGTTTCACGCCGGGTTCGTTGCCGGCGCAGGTGGGTTGGGCTAGTGCAGCCCAGCGGTTTGATGGGGAATGAAGTCGGCGAGGTCTTCGGCAAGAACTAGATCCAGGAGGATCGAGAAGGCTTCGTCAAAGCGCCCTGACGACCACTCGGCTTCGCCGAGAGACTTGCGTAAGTTCTGGTGCTCGCTAGTAGCGAGTCGACGAATAAGTGCCTCATCAACGGTAAATCCGTTGGTGAGTTCAATGCCATGATGACGCCACTGCCAGACTTGAACCCGACACAATTCGGCCATGGCGAGATCTTCGATGTGATCGTCGATGGCGACTGCACCGGTTCCGGCTAACCATTCGCCGAGGTAGTGCATCCCGATTCGAAGGTTGCGACGGAGCCCGGCTTCAGTACATTCCCCCCGGGTGGTCGTTATGGCCAGCAGGTCGCCGGCGGTCACGTAGACGTCGTCGCGCTGGACCTCGATCTGGTTGGGGCGATAGCTCAGGACACGGTCGAACTCGGCTTCGGCGAGGGAAACGACTGCGGGGTGAGCAATGCGGGTGCCGTCGAAGCCATCGCCGGCTTCACGGCGCTTATCGACCGTGACCTTTCGCAGGGCAGCGGCGGTGCGGTCGGGGTTGATCGGGTCGGGCACTATGCCCGACATGCCACCGAGTGCGTGTGCTCCTCGGCGGTGACACACCGAGACCAGTAGTTCTGTGAACGAACGAATGAAGGGCGTGGTTGCGCTGAGATCAGCGCGATCGGGGAGTACGAACGACGAATCATTGCGGAACGACTTCACGATCGAAAACAGGTAATCCCAGTTTCCGGTGTGGAGACCGGTGATGTGGTCACGCAACTCGAAGAGGATCTCGTCCATCTCGAAGGCCGCAGCGATCGTCTCGATAAGGACGGTGACTCGGATGGTGCCGCGGTGCAGTCCGAGTCGTTCCTCAGTGAACTGGAGAACATCGGACCAAAGCCGAGCGTCAGCAGCGCTTTCGAATTTCGGTAGATAGAAGTAGGGCCCTGTTCCGGCAGCGATGGCGGGTAGGGAATTGTGGAAGGCACATACGGCGAAGTCGAACAGGCTGGCTGCAACCGACTCGCCGTCGATCTTCATATTGGACTCGTCGAGATGCCAGCCCCGGGTGCGGACCATGATCGCAGCAGCGTCAGGACCTGGGGTGCGAATTTCGCCGTGAACGATGGCGGTGAGGGTGCCAGCGTACGCGTCGCGAAGATTTGCTTGTCCCGAGAGAACGTTGTCCCAGTTGGGTGTCGTGGTGTCTTCGAAGTCGGCCATGAAGACATTGGCGCCAGAGTTCAGTGCCTCGACCATCGCCTCGCGCCGCACGGGACCTGTGAGCTCTGTGCGCCGGTTGGTCAGATCAAGCGGAGGGGGAGCAATGTGCCATTCGCCCGAGCGAATGTAGGCGGTCTGGGGATCAAAGGATGGGCGGGCTTGGTCAGCAAATCGTTTGGCTGCATCGGCGTGGTTGGCTAGCAAGACATTTCGACCCGGCTGAAACGCGCGGTGGAGATCGACGAGAAACTCCTGGACGTCAGGCGTCAGGACCGAGTCCACCAAGCGGTGAGGAGTTAAGTCGACGCTATGCAGCACGTCAACAGCCGTTGTCATGTAATGAGCTTCGGCGCGAATGGCGAGAAGAACAACGTGATTTGTGGCCTCTTGAGTGGAGAAGGTTTGCGTTTTTCGAAAAACCTGTCACTCTTTCGGTCATGGATGATGACTTTGACCTCCTTATCTTGGGAAACCGCATCCGCCATGCCCGGCGTCGGGCGGGCGCGACGCTTGCAGATTTGAGCGAACGGGTCGGCCGGCCGGTCCCGTATCTGTCACAACTTGAAAACGGGAAGGTCGAGCCGAAACTTTCGCTAGTCGGTGCCGTAGCCTCCGCACTCGACACCACTACGGCTGACTTGCTCGACAACTCACCGCCTAGTCGTCGTGCTGAGCTCGAGATCGCCATTGAGCGGGCGCAGGCTGATTCTCGCTACGCAGCACTCGGCCTCTCTCACCTGAAGCCCTCCGCCAAAATTTCTGATGATGTGCTCGAACACGTGGCCGCCCTCTGGACGGCATACACCGATCACCCGTCCGCTCCTCCGACGTCTGACGAAGCCGCTGTGCGTGCCCGTTCCGCCAACAACGCACTACGCGACGAGATGAGCGAGCGGGGAAACTATTTCGCCGAGATCGAAGCCGTTGCAGCTCGAGCGCTTGCTGCTGCGGGGTACTCCGGTTCGGGCCCGATATCTGAACGAGTGCTCACGGAGTTGGCGTCTTGGTGCGGCTTTCGCATTGAGCGAGTCAATCACATGCCGCGAAGCGCTCGCAGCATCACCGATCGTCGCGACAAGATCATTTTTATCCCAGACCGTGGCGGACTGAAGATCCGCCAGGCGCGCAGTGTTGTGCTCCAGACGCTGGGTCACTTTGCGCTGGACCATGCCGAGACCTCAGACTTTGCCGGGTATCTCCGCCAGCGGATCGAATCGAACTACTTCGCCGCCGCCGTGCTCGCCCCAGAGCAAGCAGCTGTCACATTCCTGAAGGAAGCTGACGAAGCGGAAGACATCTCTGTCGAGGATCTCAAAGAGGTCTTCTACATTTCTTACGAAATGGCAGCACATCGGTTCACTAATCTCGCCACCCGGCACTTCGATATCCCGTGCCACTTTCTCCGCACGGATTCGGAGGGCGTGATTGACAAGGCGTACCAGAACGACGACATCAACTTTCCGACCGCAACCGATGGAGGGCATGAGGGCGAGCGCGTGGCCCGCCAGTGGGGAAGCCGGCAGGCCTGGAATGCCACCGGCAGCTTTTTGCTCCATAGCCAGTACACCGTCACAGATGATGGCGAATACTTCTGCACCACCTACATCGAGACCGAAGGAAGTCGTAACCCCCATGCGATTTCGCTCGGTACTCCGGTGCACTACGCCTCCCGGTTCCGGGGCAGCGATACCTTGCGCCGCGAGTACGCCCGAGCCCGCGAACTCGAGCCGGACCCGGTCCTCATGGAACAGTGGCAAGAGTTTGCTTGGCCATCAGCGGCGGAGCGCTCACACGTCCTGTCGGCTCTGCCTCCGTCGAGTCGGCAGTTCACCCCATTTCCAGGAATTGACCTGCTCGACGTCTATCGCTTCCTCGAACGCCAGCGCCGCTCCCGTCGAACCTGAACAACGCACGGCTGGGGACAGTCCCCAAACGTGCGTTGCCACAGAGATGATTATTTACGCTGTGCTGTTTATTTACGCTGGTTTATTTACGAACGCTCATTGTTAGAACGCTAGGGGGGACGACCAAACGGCTACGTCAACGAGACAAAATGACGAGATGGTCGATGACGTTGATGGCGATGTGCACGGTCGCTCGGCGTGGATTGTCGAGTCGGAGCGCCAGGACGTTGTAGCCCGCGGAGCGAAGCTCGCCGGTGAGCTCTTCGCCACCAGTGGCTATCTGCACGCGAGGCCGTTCGGCGCTGAGTTCGACGAGAGCATCAGCTAGGGCAAGATTGATCTCGAGGGGACGATCGCCGGTTGGTGTGTTGTCTCCGGGAAACGGACGCAGGAAGGCTATGGCATCGTGGCGGATGACGATGTCGCCGAAGCGGTGTACGCGAAGAATAGCGAAGTCGGAACCAACGGCAACGACCGCGCCTGTATGACGTCCGCCCGCCGTTGTGGCGATAGTGATGGCCTGTCCTCGCTCGGCGAGATCGATGATCGAGCCGACGAGCGTCGCCTCTTCTTCGGCCTGGCGTTCCAGCCAATGTTGGCGAGCACGCGCTAGAGCGGCTTGGTCAGAGGATCCCTCTGCGACCCACCGACTGAGGGCGACAAGGGGGTCGCTGGGGCTCAATCGGATCGGTTGGCGCGGCGTCGCTGGTTCGTCGGGCACACGCCGAGGGTACCGATCGCGCGTAGCTCACTGTCGGTGGGCCTCACTGGGCGGTACCATCCCGGATAGAAGATGAGCGAATCAACCACTATCCGGATTCCCGGCAACCACCTGATGAGCGCGTTGGTCGGTGAGCATGATTGCCACCTGCGCCGTATTGAAGAAGCGTTTCCCGGTGCCGACATCACGGTTCGCGGTAACGAGGTACACCTGAACGGCGATGATGCGGACACGGCTGCAACATTGTTCGAAGAGCTTGTGGTCATGGCCGAGCAAGGGCAGCGTCTCGATGAGCGGACCCTGGTTCGCACGATCGACATGGTGCGCGCCGACGAGCGTCCTTCTTCGGTGTTCACTCATGAGGTGCTACGTGCCGACCGAGGCCGCATCATTCGCCCGAAATCAGCGGGCCAGAAGGCATACGTCGAGGCGATCGAGAAGAACGTCGTCACCTTCGGAATCGGCCCCGCCGGCACTGGCAAGTCATGGCTGGCTGTGGCGATGGCGGTTCGAGCATTGCAAGAGGGTGAGGTGGAGCGAATCATTCTCACCCGTCCAGCGGTCGAGGCTGGTGAGCGACTGGGATTCTTGCCCGGTGACATGATGGCGAAAGTAGACCCCTACCTACGCCCGCTTTATGACGCGCTTCACGACATGGTGGGCAACGATGGCATGGAGCGAATGGTTGAGCGTGGCCTTGTTGAAGTTGCACCACTCGCATTCATGCGTGGCCGCACCCTGAACTCGTCGTTCATCATCCTGGATGAAGCACAGAACACCACGCCGGAGCAGATGAAGATGTTTCTGACCCGTATTGGCTACGGCTCGAAGGCCGTTGTCACCGGCGACGTCACCCAGGTTGATGTACAAAGCAGCAGGAGCGGTCTTAGTGGCCTCGAGTCGATGCTCGGTGCCGTCGACGGGATCGGCTTCGTCCGCCTCAGCGGCCGCGATGTTGTGCGCCACCGGATTGTGCAAGACATTGTTGACGCCTATGAGAAGGCGGCTGCCAATGAGAGCGACACTCCTTCGTGACTGACCCTGCCAGTCCGGTCGTGGTTGCGGTGGATGAACAAGACGAGTTAGTGGTCGATCTAGATCGTTGGTCGACGCTCGCTCAGGCCGCACTCGAATACGAAGGCGTCCCAACCGGCGAACTAAATTTGCTGTTTGTTGAGACTGACTCGATTCGTGAACTCAATCGTGAACACATGGGGAAGGATCGACCGACCGACGTCTTGTCGTTCCCGCTCGACGATGACGATGGCCTGCCGGGCGAGACGCTGCTTGGAGACGTCGTCGTCTGCCCAGCAGTGGCTGCGGCCAATGCCCCTGAGCACGATGGTCAGGGGCATCACCGAGGGTCAGTCGACGATGAGATAGCGCTTCTCGTTGTGCACGGTGTCCTGCATGTGCTCGGATATGACCACATCAACGATGATGAGGCCGAAGAGATGGAAGCCTTGGAGCAGACCGTGCTTCTCGCTCACTACCGATGACCAGCGGTGTCGCCATGGCCCTTGGGGCCGTCGCCCTCCTGATTGTGCTCGCCGCCGTGGTGGCTGCCGCTGAGACAGCGCTTACTCGGATCAGTCGTGCTCGCGCCGAGAGCTTGGTCA
Source organism: Acidimicrobiaceae bacterium (assembly GCA_018699415.1). Classification (GTDB taxonomy): domain Bacteria; phylum Actinomycetota; class Acidimicrobiia; order Acidimicrobiales; family Aldehydirespiratoraceae; genus JAACCU01. Next base: position 1,063 of record JABIQM010000120.1, on the reverse strand, counting down.
TGCCCGATGATCCAGCATCGAGTGCACTCGTCGATCTCCTCGAAGATCGACAGGCCAGCCTTGTGCCCCTTCTCCTCGTTCGCCTTGCCTGCCAGGTGGCGTCGGTGGCGGTAGTGATGGTCGCGGTCCTCGAGGACTACGGCTCTGCAGCGGCTGCAGGGGCAGCAATCGGAATCGGGTTCGTTCTCTACGTATTCGCCGAGGCAGGCCCGCGCACTTGGGCACTTCACCATCCAGATCTCGCCGCTCGTCGGGCGGCACGGCCGCTTCTCGGCATTTTGCGGGTGGCCCCACTGCGTTGGTTGACCCGTTTCCTCAATGGGATCGGCAACGCGGTAAGCCCTGGCCTTGCTCGCGCGCTGGTTGTGTCCGAAGTCGAATTGATCGCACTAACAGAGGCGGCTGCTGCTGGCGCCGCGATCGAAAACGAAGAACGAGATCTCATCGAGTCGGTGTTTGCCATGGGCGACACAATCATCCGCGAAGTGATGGTCCCGCGTACTGACATGATTACAGTCGGCGCGGTCAAAGACGTCAGTGAAATTCTTGATCTTGTATCCGACAAAGGTTTTAGCCGGTTACCCGTCGTCGGCGATGGGATCGATGACATCGTCGGGATCTTGATGGTGAAGGATCTGCTGGGCCAACGTCCGGGCGGCGAAGAACTGATCGGCCGACTCATGCGTCCGGCGTGGTTCGTCCCCGAGACCAAGCACGCTGATGAACTCCTGCGTGAGATGCAGGTTGGTCGTCCTCATCTCGCAGTCGTCGTGGATGAGTACGGCGGCACCGCTGGTCTAGTCACCCTCGAGGACCTGGTGGAGGAGTTGGTCGGCGAAATTGTGGACGAGTTCGACAAGGAAGAGCCACTCTTCGAACCAGCCGCCGGGGGCGGCCTTATCGTTCACGGCCGGATGCCGGTCGATCAACTCGAGTCGCTTATCGATGCCGAACTTGACGACGGCGACTGGGACACAGTCGGTGGTTTGATCTTCAACACGCTTGGCCATGTTCCCGAGATCGGGGAGTCTGTGGACAACGGTCAGATACGGTTCGGGGTGGA